>CAVIOP010000001.1:0-43235 GCA_963644485.1 bacterium
TTAAAGTTTTGATAGAGAGCATTGTCGCTTTCGCAAAAGCCTTATGAGAAGGACGTTTTTTCTGCCGTTGCAACGAAAGGAGCATCAAATGCAACAATCCGAAAGGCGCTAATCCGCAATTTTTTCCTAATTTTGCAACCGAGAAACCTATTTGCAACCACATAACGATTCGCACATCATGAAACCACGACACCTCTTGCTCACCGGCATGCTCGCCCTCTCGGGGCTGACCACGGCCACAGCCCAGAGCAGTCTCTATCCCCACCACTTCGACCTCTCCGAGGTGACGCTCCTCGACAGTCCCTTCAAGACCGCCATGGACCTCAACATCAAGACCCTGTTGGCCTACGACGCCGACCGCCTGCTGACCCCGTTCATCCGCCAGGCCGGCCTCACCACGGGCTCCTATGCCAACTGGGCCACCCAGCACCCCATCTTCACCAACTGGGGCGACGCCTCGTTTGACCTCTCGGGTCATGTCGGCGGCCACTACCTCACCGCCCTTGCCCAGGCCTATGCTGCCTGCCACGACAGTGACATGAAGGCCCAGCTCAAGGCACGCCTCGACCACATGCTTGCCGTGCTCGACGACTGCCAGAAAGCCTTCGACAACGACAAGACCGGCCTCTACGGATACCTTGGCGGCCAGCCCCTCAACGACGTCTGGCAGAAGATGTTCGCCGGCGACATCTCCGCCTTCCGCGACCACCGCGGCTGGGTGCCCTTCTATTGTGAGCACAAGGTGCTCGCCGGTCTGCGCGACGCCTACCTCTATGCCGGCAGCGAGGTGGCCCGCACGATGTTTCGCAAGCTCTGCGACTGGAGCGTCAACGTCGTGGCCCAACTGCCCGAAAGCACCATGCAGTCGGTGCTCGACACCGAGCACGGAGGCCTGAACGAGGTGCTGGCCGACGCCTACACCCTCTTCGGCGACGCCAAATACCTGGAGGCAGCCGAGAAATACAGTCACAAGACCATGATCAACGGCATGCAGACCGTCAACAAGACCTTCCTCGACGGCAAGCACGCCAACACCCAGGTGCCGAAGTACATCGGTTTCGAACGCGTCTATGAGGACGACGCCACCCAAACCGCCTACGCCCAAGCCGTCGAGAACTTCTGGGCCGACGTGGCGCGCAACCGCACCGTGTGCATCGGCGGCAACAGCGTGAGCGAGCATTTCCTCGCCGCTGCCAACAGCAACCGCTACATCGACGAGCTCGACGGACCCGAGAGCTGCAACTCCAACAACATGCTCAAACTCTCCGAACTGTTGGCCGACCGCACCCACGACGCCCGCTATGCCGACTTCTACGAGTACACCATGCTCAACCACATCCTCTCGACACAAGACCCCACGACGGGCGGCTATGTCTATTTCACCACGCTGCGCCCCCAGGGCTACCGCATCTACTCACAGGTCAACAAAGGCATGTGGTGCTGTGTGGGCACAGGCATGGAGAACCACAGCAAGTATGGCCACTTCATCTATTCGCACGACGCCGACTCTGTGCTCTATGTCAACCTCTTCACGGCCAGCAAGCTCGACAATGGCACTTTCGCCGTGACCCAGCAGACGCAGTATCCCTATGCCCCGACCTCGCAGATCACCATTGACAAGAGCGGTAGCTACACCCTCGCCGTGCGCCATCCGGCATGGGCTGCCGACGGTTATGCCATTGCGGTCAACGGTGAGCCGCAGGCCATCGCCGTGACGCCGGGCACCGCCTCCTATGCCCGCGTCAGTCGTCAGTGGAAGGCCGGCGATGTCGTCACCATCACCCTGCCCATGACGCTGCGCTATGAAGCCTGTCCCAACTACACCGATTATATCGCCTTCGCCTACGGCCCCGTGCTCCTCGGTGCACAGACCACGGCCCGCGACCAGGCCGACGCCGACACCACAGACCTCCAGGCCGAGACCCTCCAAAACGAGTATGCCGGCGAGGGCCGCATGGACCACGCCCCCGGCAGCATGGCGCTCGCAAAGAGTCTTGTCGACGCCCCGATGCTCATTGGCAACCGCGCCGATGTGCTCTCACGGGTGAAGGTCAAGGATCCCGCCAAGCTCGAGTTTACCGTCGACGCCTCGCGTGAGGATGCCGACGGCTACGCCTGGTCGACGCTGACCCTGAAGCCCTTCTATGCCATCCACCACGCCCGCTACATGTGCTACTGGTACCAGCAGACGGCCGACAACTATGCCCACAGCGACATGGCCGTCACTGAACAGGCCCGCAAGGCCCTCAAGGCCCGCACCATCGACTTTGTGGCCACGGGAGAGCAGCAGAGCGAGGCCGGCCACGAGTATTGCTACAGTGATGACTCGTCGACAGGCATGTACAACGGTGAGAACTATCGTGATGCCCGTGCAGGCGGCTACGTGCAGTTCTCACTCTTCAATGCTGCAGGCAAGACCGACAGCCTCTCGGTCATGTGCCGTTTCACCACCGCCGACCACGGCCGCAAGGCCACCCTGCTCGTCGATGGCGAGAAGATAGCCGACATCACTATCCCGACGACCCACAAGGACGCCATCAACGGGTTCTTCAACGTGGAGTTCCCCATCCCCGCCTCTCTGGCGAAGGACGCCGCCGGCAAGGCCAAGAAGAAGTTCACCGTGCGTCTCTCAGCCTCCGAGGGCACGCTGCTGCCGGGCCTCTATTACCTCCGCCTCATGAGCGGCTATGTCGGCGTGACCAATCCCTATCGCTTCGTGGCGTCGGAGTGGACCACGGGCGACGCCGCGCGCCTGCAAGCCTCAGGCATCACCTACTACAGTGCCGACAACACCATCCATGTGGCCAGCCAGGGCAACAACAACGTGTGTCTCACGCTCGACTACGGCCACACCGACTATGCCATCACCTCCCAACAGAAGTATCTCGTTGTTGTGGGCCAAAACCTGAGTCTTGCCGACGGGGCGTCGTACCTCTGGTGGCTCAACGGTTGCAACCGAGGCTCACAGGTGAAGCCCACCGTGGCGCGCGAGGCGACCGTGGCGGGCGACCTTTGCCAGGTCATCGCCTGGGACATGACCACGAGCGGCATCGCCGACAACATCTCCACCCTGGGCACCACCGACATCACCAGCGGCCAGACCATCTTCGGTCTGACGTCGACCACGGGACAGTCGGTCATCCGCAACATCACGTTCGCTGAGAACGTCGACAACGTGCTCACGGCCATCGGTGCGGTGAGGGCCGACGGCGGTCAGGCCGCCACCTACACCGTGGACGGCCGGCGAGTGGCGCAGCCGATCCATGGGATCAACATCGCCCATGGCAGGAAGTTCATGAAGAGCTGAGCTCCCAGTCCGTCCAAACAAGACCGCCCCCGTGCCTTTCCATGATGCGGAAAGGCACGGGGGCGGTGGCGTTTGGTCGGGTGGCGTTTGGTCGGGTGGGGTGGGGCCGGTGAGCGAGGCTTAGGCCAGCTCCAGTCCCAGGGCGGCCCTCAGCTTCTCGATGGCCGGATTGGTCTGCCTGAGGTGGTCGAAGAGTTCGCGCTTGGTATAGACGCGCTTCATCTCTGACGCCTCGGCCAGACGCAGCGTCAGTTCGATGTTGTTGTTGTGGAGCGTCTTGCGCATGGTGGCGCGTATGTTGCCCCGTATCTCGTTCACCTGTTGCAGCAGAATCTCGTTGTCGATGGCCGCCTCGATGTTGGGGTAAGTGGTGATGTGGGGCGTGATGTTCTTCAGTCGGGCCGCCAGTCCCACGAATTGTTGGGGCATGCGGTTACACATCAGCGTCCACTCCATGCCGAGCTCTTCCTCGGTGAATGACTTTCCCGTCTGCGATTCCTTGACGTCCTTGTCGTCCTCAGGCATGGCCGTCTTGAGGTAGTCGGGTTGCTTGGGAGTGCTCCTCAGGTCACTGAAGGTGATGTTGCCCGCTCCCTTGATGTTGAAGCGCATGGTGCTCAACGCTCCCGTTGGCTTGGGGGAGGCTGACGGTGCAGCCGACATCTTGGGTGCCCCGTCGCTGGTTGGTTGTGGCAGTGGCGCGTGTTGAGAGGAGGCGGTTGCCTGACGAGCCGCCCTTGCGAGAGTCTTCCCAGCCCCGGCCACCTGCGCTGCCGTTTTGGGTTGGGATGTCATGATGTTCTTGAACAGGGATTTCAAACGCTTAGGGCTACGCCCCGCACCGGCTGCGTCATCGTCGGGCTGCGTGATTTGCGCCACGCGGATGAGAGTCAGCTCCACCAGCAGGCGCTTGTTGCTGCTCTGCCGATAGTTCACGTCACACTCGTTCATGATGCGCAGAGCCTTGTAAAGAAAAGGCAGTTGACACTTCTTGGCCTGCTCCTGATAGCGTTGGCGCTGCGTGTCGCTGGTTTCCAGCAAGGGAAGGGTCTGCGCATCGCGCGCCATCATCACGTTGCGCACGTGGGAGGCCAGCCCGTTGATGAGATTGCCGCCGTCGAAGCCCTTGGCGATGATGTTGTTGAGCAGCACCATGATGTCGCTCACCTTGTTGTCAAGCGCCAGGTCGATGATGCGGAAATAGTTGTCGGCATCGAGCACGTTGAGGTCCTCGATCACCTTGTCATAGGTGATGTTGCCCTGGCAGAAACTGCTCACCTGGTCGAAGATTGACAGGGCGTCGCGCATGCCGCCGTCGGCTTTCTCGGCGATGACATTGAGCGCCTCCTCCTCGTAGGTGATGCCTTCCTTGGCCGCCACCATCTTCAGGTGGCTGATGATCTTGGGTACCGTCATGCGCTCGAAGTCGTAGATCTGGCACCGGGAGAGGATGGTGGGCAGGATCTTGTGCTTCTCCGTTGTGGCCAGGATGAAGATGACATGCTGCGGAGGTTCCTCCAGTGTCTTCAGGAATGCGTTGAAGGCCGCCTGCGACAGCATGTGCACCTCGTCGATGATAAACACCTTGTATTTGCCCACCTGGGGCGGTATCAGGGTCTGCTCCATCAGCGTCTTGATGTTCTCCACCGAGTTGTTGCTGGCGGCATCGAGCTCAAAGATGTTCATCGAGCGGCCCTCGTTGAAGGCCTTGCAGTTCTCACAGTCGTTGCAAGCCTCTCCCTCGGCCGAGGGCGACGAGCAGTTGATTGCTTTGGCGAAGATGCGGGCGCAAGTGGTCTTGCCGACACCTCGCGGACCGCAGAACAGGTATGCGTGGGCCAGCTTGCCGCTCTTCACGGCGTTCTTTAGTGTGGTGGTCAGGGCTTCCTGTCCCACCACTGATGAGAACGTCATTGGGCGGTACTTGCGGGCCGAAACAATGTAGTTGTCAGTCATGTGTAGTCTGGTGGTTTGTACTTGCAAAGTTAGTGTAAATTGCAGGAAGGGCAAAACAAAAAGCATGATTTCTTTTGCTTTTTCCGCTGATTTGCATTACCTTTGCAACATCTTATAGCAAAGAGAATGAGCGCCAAGATTAACCTCGTTTTGAGTCTCCTCTCCCGCTACAAATACGTCATTACGGTTGTGGTGGGTGTGGCTGTCGTCGGCTTTGTCGATGACAACAGTCTGATGCGCCGCTTCAAGTATGACTTGCAGATTAGTGAACTGAGGGACGAGATCAAGGCTTACAGACAGAAGAACGAGGCCATCGTCAGGCAGTTGCGCACTGTGCAGCGCAATCCCAAAGCAATCGAGAAGATTGCGCGCGAGCGCTATTTTATGAAGGCCGACGACGAGGACATTTTTGTGCTCAGCACTGACCGCCAGCCTGACGCCGGCGATCAGCCCGATAACAGCAACTACGATGAAACAGCTCAGTAAAATCCAAACTATTGTTTTTCTTCTTGGCGGCGTGCTGATGGTCATCGGCGCCGGTTGCTTCTCCCTCATGTGGCAGCAGCAAACCGCCTGTTGGGTGTTCCTTGCGGGCACAGTCCTGTTCTCTGTCATGCAGATGATGCAGACCTATGAGGGTGCGGAACTGACCGTCAAGCGCCTGAAGAACATCCAGAACTTGGCCGACATCCTTTTCGTCGTGGCCGGCATTCTGATGGTCGACACGGCATGGGGTTTCTTCAGGCCTCTGTTCTCGAATGTCTTCACCTATTTTAATTATGTTTACAACAAGTGGGTTGTCGTGTTGCTCATTGCCGCCGTGGTGGAGGTCTACACCATGCACAGGCTCGACCATGAACTTTCCAAAAAAAACATAAAAGATTAGGCAATACATTTAAATTGCATAAATTTTTTTTCGCACCTCGCAAATACATCGTATCTTTGTGTTGCTTGAACAGAATGTTTTTATGAAAAAATTCTTGTATGCGATAGCCAGCATATTGGCTCTCACCTCTTGTGCCAACACTTTCGACATCATGGGCACGACGAACGTGTCAACGCTTGATGGACAGAAACTGTACTTGAAAGTGTTCAAGGACACAACTCTGAAGAACCTGGACTCGTGCGATGTGGTGCACGGGCATTTCCAGTTTGCGGGCTCCATCGACTCCGTGCGGGTGGCCACCATCTATCTCAACGAGACTAGCGGACTGCCCGTGGTGCTCGAAGGAGGCGACATACAGGTCAAGATTGACAACATGCAGGAGAGTGTCACGGGAACCCCGCTCAATGACGCGCTTTCGACATTCAGAAGCCAGTTCACACAACTCGCCAACCAAAGTGTGGAGCTCGTTCACAAGCACGACCAAGCCATTATGAATGGAAGCGACATGAACGTCGTCAATGCACGGCTGGCGAGAGAGAATGAGGAGATTAATGCCAAGATGGACAAGCTCGTCACTTCCTTTGTCACCGAGAATTTTGATAATGTGCTGGGGCCTTACGTGTTCATCAATACCTGCATCAACCGCTATCAGGTACCCATGCTCGATGCGTGGATAGAGGATATCATGAGCAAGGCTACCGAAAGCTTCAAGAACAACCCACAGGTGAAGGAGTATTACCAGACCGCCCAGGAGAACCAGAACATCATGAACGGCATGAAGGACCTGCCCGCACAGAACCCTGCCCAGCAGGTGGCACCCCCGCAGGATGGCCCTACGCCCAACCAGATGGCTGCCCCTGCGGGTCGGCCGGGCGGAGCTCCCGCACAGGCTGAATAATCATTCATGACGGCCTTCGCCAGGCTCACGTGGTGGCAAAACCATGCCGGGAGCGTGCTGGAGGAGGACGTACAAACCCATTTCAGACGATGAGAACAATCATTGAGGGAGGACAGGTCGTCAATGAGGGCGAGACTTTCGAAGGTTCAGTGATTATTGAGAACGACCGCATCGTCGAGGTCGTGAAAGGAAAGGAAACACCCCGTGGCATCTTCGACAACCGGTTGGATGCCACGGGGTGCTTTGTGTTGCCCGGAATTATCGACTGTCACGTACACTTTCGCGAACCCGGACTGACCGCAAAGGCCGACATCGACAGCGAGTCGCGTGCGGCGGCTTACGGAGGAGTTACATCGTTCTTCGACATGCCCAACACCATCCCGCAGACCACCACGCTCGAAGCGTGGTGCGACAAGATGCAACGCGGACAGCAGGAGAGCCATGTCAACTACGCCTTCTTCTACGGCGCGACCAACGACAACGCCGCTACCTTCGCCCGGCTCGACAAGACACGTGTGCCAGGCATCAAATTGTTTATGGGCGCTTCCACTGGCAATATGCTGGTGGACAAGCTCGGATCGCTCATCGACGTCTTCAAGACTTGTGCCGCACTCGGACTCCCTCTGATGAGCCACTGTGAGGACTCGACGGTCATCGACGAGAACATGAAACGCATGAAGGATGCTTATGGCGATGACCCTCCCGTCATGTTGCACCCGCTCATACGCTCGGAGGTGGCCTGCTACGAGAGTTCGGCGCTTGCCGTCAACCTTGCCCGACAGTTTGGTACACGGTTGCACGTGGCTCATGTCACTACCGAGAAGGAGCTGCAGTTGTTTGAGCCAGTAAGCGACACACCCGATGCGGCCTTGCCGACCATCACTGCAGAGGCCGTCATCGCACATCTGTGGTTCTCCAATCTCGACTACATGGAGAAAGGTGCGCTCATCAAGTGCAATCCTGCCGTCAAGCGGCCTGAGGACCGCAAGGCGCTGCGGAAGGCTCTTGCCGACGGCCATATTGCAACCGTCGGAACAGACCACGCACCCCATCAGTTGAAAGACAAGCAGGGCGGATGCGCCAAGGCAGCGTCAGGCATGCCCATGTTGCAGTTCTCGCTGGTGTCGATGCTGGCACTGGTCGACCAGGGCGTCTTGACCATCCAACAACTGGTTAGACTCATGTGCCACAATCCCGCACGCCTGTTTGACATCAGCCGGCGCGGATTCCTGCGCCCCGGCTACAAGGCCGACGTGACCATTGTCAGGCCCCATGCCCCCTGGACAGTCACCGAAGACCTCATACAGAGCAAATGCGGGTGGAGCCCCATGACAGGACAGCACTACGACTGGCGCATCGCCAAGACACTCTGTAACGGACACGTGGTTTTTGACGAGGGAGCGTTCGACAGTTGTTATCATGGCGAACCCGTCCGCTTCCGGCTCCCTGAAGACGGGGAGGAAAAGGCAGAATCATGAAACTCGCCTACAACATACGCGAAGTGCGCCCCTACATCAACTGGATATACTTTTTCCACGCATGGGGAATGAACGGAAAACCGAAGGAGCAGCAGGCCCGGCTCCAGGATGATGCCAACAGCGTGCTCGACCGATGGGAGACGCGCTACAGCACCCTTGCCGTGTTTGACATCATGGAGGCCAACAGCGACGGTGACGACCTCGTGATGGGAGGCATGCGTATTCCCATGCTGAGGCAGCAGCGACCGTCTGCCGAAGGACAACCCACGTTGTGCCTGGCCGACTTTGTGCGCCCGCTATCCTCAGGGCAGCCAGATAGGGTAGGGGCGTTCGCCACCACCGTAGAGCCCAGCATGGAGCACGAGGGACAGGACGATGTCTACCAGCGCATGCTTACACAGGTGCTCGCAGACAGGCTGGCTGAGGCTACGGCGGAACTGATGCACCTGCAGGTGAGACGCCAGTACTGGGGCTATGCGCCCGATGAACAACTGTCGATGAGCGACATTCATGCCGAGCGATATCAAGGCATACGTCCCGCTGTGGGCTATCCCTCACTGCCCGATACCAGTGTCAACTTCCTACTTTCAGATCTCATTGGCATGAAACAGATAGGCATACACCTCACCGAGACGGGCATGATGCAGCCCCATGCATCGGTGTCGGGCTTCATGTTTGCCCATCCGCAGGCGCGATATTTCGACCTTGGGAAGATTGGCGAGGACCAGTTGCGCGACTATGCAAGCCGCCGTGGCGTCCCCGTCGAACTGATGCGCCGCTTCCTGGCATCCAGTTTGCTGAAGTGATGTTGACAACAGTCTTGAAAGATATGCATTGACACGCACCATCCCTTATGATAGCACGAATCTTCATACCCGTCATCTTGGCCATCGTGTTGCCCGATTTATACATCGACTGGCATCACTGGCGTCGCCGCCACGGTTATGGCTGGTGGCAGCGTGCGCTGTGGTGGATGCCGGGGGTGGTGATGCTTGTCTACACCGTGGCACTGGCCACCATCCGCAATTTTGTGCCCGATGACCTGACGTGGGTCAACGTCTACATGATACTCATGGGACTGGTAGTGGTACCCAAGGCTCTGTTCATGGTCTGTTCAGGCTTCGGTATGCTGTGTTGCCGGCTCAGTGGCGGTCACCGCAACTGGGGAAACCTTTTGGCGCTGGTGCTCATCGCGTGCAACTGGTATGTGCTGGTCTGCGGCTTCTTGGTTGGCATCGACAGGTTTGAGGTGAAGCGCGTTGACCTCTTTTTTGATGACCTGCCGTCCGCTTTCGACGGATACCGCATTGTGCATTTCACGGATGCTCATGTGGGAACACTGGAAACGCGGGACATAGGCTTGCTGAAGCGCGACATCGACAGCATCAACGCTCAGCATGCCGACCTCATCGCCTTTACTGGCGACTTGCAGAACATACGTCCACAGGAGATACAGTGCGCACAGGGAATGCTGTCAACGCTAAGGGCACGCGATGGTGTCGTCTCCGTCCTGGGCAATCATGACTACAGCAAGTATGTGCACGAGGGGCCTGCTGTCGAAGCTGCCAACAGGGCAGAGACCATTGCCCGCGAGAGGCAATGCGGCTGGCGACTGCTGCTCAACGAGCATTTTGTCATCCGGCGGGGGCAAGACTCCATCGTGATTGCAGGCGAACAGAACTTTGGCGACCCCGACAGTGCCGACTTCCAGAAGACCATGTGTGGAGTGGGAGAGCAGGCCTTTACCATCATGTTGCAGCATAATCCCGCCGCATGGGACAAGACCATCGTGCCAACAGGCCGTGTGGCACTCACGCTCAGCGGCCACACGCATGGCGGCCAGATGTCCGTCTTCGGATGGCGGCCCACCCGTCTGACCTATGCCGAGGACTATGGGCATTATGTCAAGGGAAAAAGCCAGCTTGTCGTGTCGTCGGGCTTGGGCGGACTGGTGCCCTTCCGCTTCGGCATGCCGCCCGAAATAGTAGTGATAACCTTACATAAAATACGAAAATGAAATTCCTCTATCGTCTTTATCAGCTTTGCATCGTGCTGCCTCTCTTCCTGTTGGCGTCAGTCGTAACGGCTCTGACAACAGTTGTCGGATGCCTTGCGGGTAACGGACATTTCTGGGGCTATTACCCAGGGAAGTACTGGTCGCGCCTGATTGTGCACCTGTTGTTTCTGCCTGTCAAGGTGGAGGGACGCGAAAATCTGCGCGACGGGCAGTCGTATGTCTTTGTGGCCAATCATCAGGGAGCGTTCGACATCTTCTTGATTTATGGCTTTCTGAATCGTAATTTCAAGTGGATGATGAAGCGGTCATTGCGCAAGGTGCCCCTCGTGGGCATGGCCTGTGCTTATGCCCACCACATCTTTGTGGACCGGAGTGGCGTGTCGAAAATCAAGGCTACCTATGACGAGGCGCGGGACGTGCTGCGCGATGGCATGTCGCTGGTGGTCTTCCCCGAAGGCGCCCGTACGTTCACGGGGCACATGGGCAAGTTCCGCCGTGGCGCGTTCATGCTTGCCGACGAACTGCAGTTGCCCGTCTGCCCGCTGACCATCAACGGTTCCTTCAATGTCATGCCGCGCACACGCGACTGGCATTGGGTGACGTGGCACCCACTCACGCTCACCATCCACAAGCCCATTGAGCAGAAAGGAAAGGGGCGCGAGTTTGAGAAGGAAATGGAGGCATCCAGCTATCAGACCATCATGGACGGTCTGGTGTCCGAATACCAGGGGTATGTCGAAAATACAGACCAATAATCCCGTTTTGCCATGACATGTCGGAGAAGAATGCGGGCCATGTCAGAGAGTGGACATGGCGCACTGGAAATTTCTCGACAATATCCCTATTTTGTATTGGAAAGATTTGGGACTTCTTCCATTATTTTATAATTTTGCAAGAAAAGGAGTGCCTGCTGACGGGCACGTTCACGAATATATCTACTATTTAATATGCATGACAGTGATTCGATAGTTATCATTCCCACATACAACGAGAAAGAGAACATGGAGAAAATTATACGTGCGGTCTTCTCGTTGGACAAGTGCTTCCACATCCTGGTCATTGATGACGGCAGCCCCGACGGCACTGCTGATATTGTGAAAAGGCTGATGCACGACGAATTTGCCGACCGGTTGTTTCTCGTGGAGCGTTCTGGCAAGCAAGGACTCGGTACCGCTTACATCACGGGGTTTAAGTGGGCAATGGAGCGCCAGTATGAGTATGTCTTTGAGATGGACGCCGACTTCAGCCACAATCCCAACGACTTGCCGCGTCTCTATGCCGCTTGCCACGATGATGGAGCCGATGTGGCAGTGGGGTCACGCTACATCACGGGAGTGAATGTGGTCAACTGGCCGATGGGCCGCGTGCTGATGAGCTATTTTGCATCACAGTATGTGCGCTTTGTGACAGGCATCAACGTGCACGACACCACTGCCGGCTTCGTGTGTTATCGCCGCCGGGTGCTCGAGACGATAGAGTTCGACAAGATCCGTTTCAAGGGTTACGCCTTCCAGATTGAAATGAAATATACCGCCTATCGCATCGGTTTCAAGATCAAGGAGGTGTCAGTGATCTTCGTCAACCGCAAGGAAGGCACCAGCAAGATGAGCGGAGGCATCTTCAGCGAAGCGCTTTTCGGTGTCATGAGACTGAGGCTTGACGGGTGGTTCCGCAACTATCCAAAGATAAAGCATTGAATTTAGACGACGTTCAGAAACTCTATGGCACCTTGCCCCAGGCAGGTGCCATGCTCCATTTGCTGGAAGACAGATCGGTGAGAGACGTTTTCCTGCAGGGACTATTGGCTTCTTCCGCCCCCATGCTTTTTGGTGCGGTGGCCCGGCGTTTGCGCCGCGATGTGGTGTTTGTGTTGGCTGACGCTGATGAGGCAGGCTATTTTTACAATGATCTCAACGGCCAGTCGGCCGGCGGTGCACAACCGTCGGAGCCCACGTTCACCCAGCCTTATGAACCCCTGTTCTTTCCCTCCAGCTATCGCCGGGCCGTCAAATATGGACAGCACGATGCCGCCAATAGCATTCTGCGCACTGAGGTGCTGGCCAAGGTGGCGGCACACGCCCCGTCAGCGACGGCCGGACCGCGTGAGGAACATCGCCCGCTGTTCATAGTGACCTATCCCGAAGCACTGGCCGAGCTGGTCGTGTCGCAGACGCATCTCGATGAGCGGCGCCTGTCGCTGAAGGTGCAACAGACCATCGGCATCACGGATCTGGAGCACCGTCTGCTCGACTTGGGCTTCAAGGAGGTCGACTATGTCTATGAACCCGGACAGTTTGCCATGCGCGGAAGCATACTCGACATCTACTCATTCTCCAGCGAATTGCCGTTCCGTATCGATTTCTTTGGCGATGAGGTGGATACTATCCGCACGTTTACGGTGGAGGACCAGTTGTCGAAAGACCGCAAGACGGAAATCGAAATAGTGCCCGAGCTGGCATCGACGACCGCCCAAAAGGTGCCCTTCCTGGAGTTTCTGCCCGACGATGCCGTGCTGGCGCTGAAAGACATGGCCTTTGTGCGCGACACCGTCGAGCGCATCTACAACGAAGGCTTTTCCTCGCAGGCACTCACCGAACGTCTCGAAGGGGCAACAGAGATGGAGCAGGAGCAGATACGCCGCGACATGACGCGCGACATGAACCTTTGCACATCGACCTGTTTCATGCGCGACACCAAGCGTTTCCAACATGTCTTTTTCGGTCCTTCGGTGACCGACGGTCAGTCTTCGTCTGACACCCAGGGCTGCACGGGCAGCCGTGAAAGTGTGCACGTCAGCTTTCATACCACTCCCCAACCCCTATTCCACAAGAACTTTGACCTTCTCCGACAGGCCCTTGAGGATTATCTCCTCCAGGGATATAAAATCTATATCCTGGCTGACAGCGCGAAGCAGCAGGAACGCTTGAAGGATATCTTCGATGAGACGGGTGCCGATCCGGAGCGTTCCGTCTCCAACGCCCAACGCTCGCGCATCACGTTTACGCCCGTCAGCAAGACCGTGCACGAGGGATTTGCCGACAACGACCTGCGAGTATGTTTCTTCACCGACCACCAGATCTTCGATCGTTTCCACAAGTACAACCTCAAGTCCGACAGTGCACGGGCAGGAAAGATGGCCCTCACGATGAAGGAGCTGCAGGAGATGGAGCCAGGCGACTACATCGTACATGTGGACCTCGGCATCGGCAAGTTTGGCGGTTTGGTGCGCGTGCCCACGTCTGATGGTACCTATCAGGAGGTCATCCGCATCATCTACCAAAACAATGATAAGGTAGACGTCTCCATCCATTCGCTCTACAAGATATCCAAGTATAGGCGCAGCGATACAGGCGAGCCGCCCCGCCTGAGCACGCTTGGCACCGGTGCATGGGAACGCCTGAAGGAGAAGACCAAGAAGAAAATCAAGGATATCGCACGAGACCTCATCCGTCTCTATGCCAAGCGCCGTCATGAGAAAGGATATGCCTTTTCGCCCGACAATTTCATGCAGCACGAGCTTGAGGCCAGCTTCCTCTATGAGGATACACCCGACCAGCTCCGCACCACGCAGGAGGTGAAGGTCGACATGGAGCGTGCCCAGCCCATGGATCGGCTGGTCTGCGGTGACGTGGGCTTCGGAAAGACCGAGATAGCGGTGCGTGCCGCGTTCAAGGCCGCATGCGATTCCAAGCAGGTGGCGCTCCTGGTGCCCACCACGGTATTGGCCTACCAGCATTACCAGACGTTTCGGTCCCGTCTGAAGGACTTCCCCGTTAGGGTCGACTACCTGTCGCGCGCCCGCTCTGCCAAGCAGACCAAGCAGGTGTTGGACGACCTGGAGGCGGGTAGGGTGGACATCATCGTGGGTACGCACAAGCTCTTGGGAAAGAATGTGAAATGGCACGACTTGGGACTGCTCATCATCGACGAGGAACAGAAATTCGGCGTGTCGACCAAGGAAAAGCTCCGGAAGCTGAAGACCAACATAGACACACTCACCATGTCGGCTACACCCATCCCGCGCACCCTGCAGTTCTCACTCATGGGTGCCCGCGACATGAGCATCATCCGTACACCGCCACCCAACCGATATCCCATCCACACCGAAATATGCACCTTTGAGGGAAGCGTCATCGCCGAGGCCATCAACTTCGAGATGAGCCGCAACGGTCAGGTCTACTTCGTGAGCGACCGCATAGCCGGTCTGCAGCACATCGCTGAGGTGATACACAAATATGTGCCCGATGCCCGTGTGGCAATCGGACACGGACAGATGCCTCCCGAAAAGCTGGAGGAGATCATCATGGGCTTCATCAACTACGACTATGACGTGCTGCTCTCCACCACCATCGTGGAGAACGGAATCGACATCCCCAACGCCAACACCATCATCATCAACGACGCCCACCATTTCGGCCTCTCCGACCTGCACCAGATGCGCGGCCGTGTGGGCCGCAGCAACCGCAAGGCGTTCTGCTACCTCATGGCACCACCCCGTAGTGTGCTCACGCCCGAGGCCCGCCGGCGTCTTGAGGCCTTGGAGACCTTCTCCGAATTGGGCAGCGGCTTCAGCTTGGCCATGCAGGACCTTGATATCCGCGGAGCGGGCAATCTCTTGGGTGCAGAGCAGAGCGGATTCATGGAGGACTTGGGCTACGAGACCTATCAGAAGATACTCAATCAGGCCGTGACGGAACTGAAGAACGACGAGTTCGCTGATATCTATGCACAGGACATCGCCCAGGGCAAGGAGGTGTCGGGCGACGAGTTTGTGGAGGACTGTGCGGTCGACAGCGACCTGCAGATGTATTTCCCCGAGACCTATGTCCCAGGAAGTGCAGAGCGCATGCTGCTCTACCGCGAGCTCGACAGCATCGACCGCGACGAGGCGCTCGACGCCTACCGCAAACGGTTGGAAGACCGCTTCGGTCCTGTGCCCCAAGAGGGTGAGGAACTGATGCAGGTGGTGACGCTCCGGCGTGTGGGAAAGCGGTTGGGCTGCGAGAAAATCGTGTTGCGTCACGGCCTTATGAACCTTCAGTTTGTCTCCTGGCAAGACAGTCCGTTCTACCAGAGCAAGGCCTTCGGCCGCATCATACACTTCGTGATGGCCAACCCCCGCCGTTGTCAGTTCAAGGACTCGCACGGCCATCGCCTCATCCAGGTGAAGGAGGTGCCGTCGGTGGCCAGTGCCGTGGCTTTGCTTCGTCAAATGGAAAGACAAGAATGAACATACTTCTGACGGTCGTCGTTTATTTCTTTGCGTTGTTTGTCGTGAGTCGGTTTACCGCCCGGCGCTCGACCAACGACGCTTTCTATCGGGCCAACAGGTGTTCGCCATGGTATATGGTGGCGTTTGGCATGGTTGGGGCGTCCATCTCGGGTGTCACCTTCGTGTCGGTGCCCGGCATGGTGATGAAGACGCAGATGACCTATATGCAGACCTGCTTGGGTTTCATTGTGGGATATTTTGTTGTGGCGTTCTTCTTGCTGCCTGTCTACTACAAGTTGAACCTGACCACCATCTATACCTATCTGGGCCGCCGTCTGGGCCGCCGGTCCTACAAGACGGGCGCATGGTTCTTCCTCGTGTCGAAGATGACGGGCGCCGCAGTGCGCTTCTATGTGGTCTGCATCATCCTGCAGCGTTTCGTGCTCGACGGTTGGGGTGTTCCTTTCCCGCTGACGGTGGTCGTCATGGTGGCGCTTATCTGGCTCTACACCCGTCGGGGAGGCGTGAAGACATTGGTCTGGACCGACGCCTTCCAGACCTTTTGCATGTTTGCTGCGCTGGTGCTCATCATCATCCATGTGGAGGGAGCCCTGGATATGACGGTGCCTGAGGCGCTGTCGGCTGTGGCAGCCGACAGCCATTCGCGGATGTTTGTAATGGACGACTGGGTGTCGAAGCAAAACTTCTGGAAGCAGTTTCTCAGCGGCGTGTTCATCGTAATCGTGATGACTGGCCTCGACCAGGATATGATGCAGAAGAACCTGACGTGCAAGACCTTGCACGAGGCACAGAAAGACATGTGTACCTATGGCTTTGCTTTTGTGCCGGCCAATCTGCTGTTCATGTGCCTGGGCGTGTTGCTGGTGCTTCTGGCCCAGCGTCAGGGTGTGCCGCTTCCTCAGTCGGGCGATGAGCTGCTGCCCCTCTTTGCCGCCACGGGTCGGCTGGGGTCAGCGGTGGTAGTGCTCTTCACGGTGGGCATCGTGGCCGCCTCGTTCAGCAGTGCCGATTCTGCACTGACTTCGCTCACCACCAGTTATTGTGTCGACATCTGCGGGCGCAACGACGACGAACGTCTCCGCAAACGGGCACATGTAGGCGTGGCGGTGGTTTTCGTTTTGTTTATCCTGGCCTTCCGCGTTATCAATTCCACCAGCGTCATCGATGCCATCTACATCCTTTGTTCTTACACCTATGGTCCGTTGCTGGGCCTGTTCGCCTATGGGCTTCTCACAAGAAGAGGCGTCAACGACCGGGTCGTACCCTATGTCGCTGTCGCCTCTCCTGTGTTGTGTTATGTGCTCAATGATGTCGTGGGCCGCACCACGGGCTATCAGTTTGGCTATGAACTGCTGATGCTCAACGGTGCGCTGACCTTCGCAGGACTGTGGGTGAGCAGGCAGCATCATGGAGCACATCGGCCTCAATAAGCCAATAATTTAAGGGCATCTTTATTTTTTAACACTTCATTAACAACTATTAAGCGCACTAATATTCTTCATTTCTCACAGTAAATTGCTAACTTTGCTCTCACAGTATTATCAATAAGTAAGGACATGCCAGAAATTGCCCGTTTTTATGGAATTATAATAAAAATGTTCTTTAAACCTAAAGAGCATGAACCTTCTCATATACATGCCATTTACAACGAATACGTAGGATTATTCAATATAAAGACATTCGAAATGTTCGAAGGCGACTTGCCAAAGAAGGCTCAAGAATTAGTAACAGAATGGCTCTCATTACACTCTGAAGAACTTCAGAACATGTGGGACAAACAAATAATAACAAAACTGCCTCCATTATGATACCAAGAATCAAAAAACTGTCGGCTCTTGACAATTACATGCTTTATGTAGAATTCGACGATGGATACAAAGTTGTGTACGACGTGATGGATGACATTAAAACCCTTCCTTCATTTCGTGCATTGCAAGATGTGCATGGCTTGTTCAAACAGGCACAATTAGACACAAGCCGGACTTGCGTATATTGGAACGATGAAATAGACCTTGCCAGTGACAGTATTTATGAATATGGAAAAGTGGCATGAATCTTAAGCCCGCAGATAAAATACGAAAACATGCGCATCATTGGACATCAATTATAGGAAAATCGCATATCGTAGACATCCATTACAATGCAACAATTTTGAGAAACTTTTATATCACAGAAGTTCTTTGAATATATCAAGGGGCAGTAACAACTTCCGTTAAGAGTTGTCGCTGCCCCTTGATGCATATCAGGCCTTTAGCCGTTTCTTTTACCGGTTGAGGAACCATTGCGCCTCGAGCGCTGCCTTGCAGCCCGATGCGGCAGCCACGATGGCCTGGCGGTAGAGTGGGTCGGCACAGTCGCCGGCCGCAAAGACGCCAGCTACGCTGGTGCGTGGCGATGCACCCTCGGTCTTGATGTAGCCCACTCCGTCCATGTCTACCTTGCCTCGGAAGATGTCGGTGTTGGGCTTGTGGCCGATGGCCAGGAAGAAACCGTCGATGGGCAGATCGTACTGCTTCTCGTCTGCTTCGCCCTTGCGCCATACCACATGGGCTCCCTCCACGCCATTGTCACCATAGAGACCCAGTGTGTTGGTCTCGTAGAGTATTTCGATTTTCGGGTTTTCTTCCACACGCTTGCGCATGATGTCAGAAGCGCGCAGGTAGGGCTTGCGCACGATCATGTACACCTTCTTGCACAGTCCGGCCAGATAGGTTGCCTCCTCGCAGGCCGTGTCGCCGCCGCCCACGACGGCCACCACTTTCTTGCGATAGAAAAATCCGTCGCAAGTGGCGCAGGCCGATACACCCTGTCCGTTGTATTTCTTCTCGTCGTCCAGTCCCAGGTACTTGGCTGAGGCGCCTGTGGCGATGATGATGGTGTCAGCCTCCACCTGGTCGCCACGGTCGGTGGTGACCACATAGGGACGCTTCGTGAGGTCAACGTCGGTGATGATGCCGTCGCGTATGTCGGCACCGAAGCGTTCTGCCTGCTGCCTGATCTCCATCATCATCTGGTTGGCATCGACTCCCTCAGGGTATCCGGGGAAGTTTTCCACGAGGGTGGTTTGGGTCAGTTGGCCGCCAGTCTGTATGCCACAGTACTCGATGGGGCTTAGGTTGGCCCGTCCGGCATAGATGGCTGCCGTGTATCCGGCGGGGCCGCTGCCGATGATAAGACACTTGGTATGTTCCATGTTCTTTAGGGATAGGGGCGATGGTTAGGCCAGGAGTTCCTCTATATCCTTGGCGATAGTCTCGATCTTCTCTGTGGGCTCATAGCGCTTCACGACCTGTCCCTTCTTGCTGACGAGGAACTTGGTGAAGTTCCATTTGATGTCGGGCGTCTCGCGCCAGTCGGGAGCGGCCTTGTCGAGCAGGTCCACTAGCACGGGAGCTGTCTGATGGGTCATGTCGAAGCCGGCAAAGCCCTTCTGCTCCTTGAGAAACTGGAACAGGGGGTCGGCATCGGGGCCGTTGACCTTTACCTTCTTGAACCGTGGGAATTCGGTGCCGTAGGTGAGCTTGCAGAACTCGTGGATCTTCTCGTCTGTGCCCGGTGCCTGCTGGCCAAACTGGTTGCAGGGGAAGTCGAGAATTTCGAATCCTTGTGAGTGATACTTCTCATAGAGCGCCTCCAGCTCGGTGTAGGTGGGGGTAAAACCGCACTTTGTAGCTGTGTTGACAATGAGGAGCACCTCATTGGAATATTCCTTGAGTGAAACGGTGCCACCTTTGCGGTCTTTGACCGAAAACTCGTAAACAGTTCTCATTTTTTTGTTTCTTTGATTTGTTATGTTGTGTAATCAGTATGCAAAAATACGAAAATAGGAGGAGAATAATGTTTTTGCGGTGAAGGTTTTTTCAAGAATTAAAGATATTTATGGATGCGTGCCATGAGGATGTGCTCCTACACAGTCGTGTTTCCCCATGATGGGATAGGGATTTTCCCTGGAAGAATAGGAACATAACGCTTGCATGAGCGGAGAAGAATGACTATTTTTGCAGTAGAGAACAGTAAAAACACTTAAAACACTGTGATTATGAAAAAGATTTCTACCCTGATAACGATGGCTTTTGTGGCCTTGATGACCATGTCGCTCACCTCGTGCGACGAGGATTTGGGCATAGCCTATACGCTCGAAGGAACCTGGCGGGGCAACATGTATGTCAGTTCTGCCTACAACGGGCACACCTATAATGCCACTTACACGGAGTTGTGCTTCCTGCGCGACCCCTATCGCTTCAGTTCGGGCACGGGCTACTGGATAGACTATTACGCCAGTGATGCCCCCTGGCGCTATGTGGCCAACCACACGGAGTGGACCGTGCACAATGGCGTAATCCGTATTTATCTGGTGGAAGAAGACAGCTATGTGGAGATAGCCGACTATCGTCTTGACGACAATTACTTTGACGGCAGCATCTGCTACGGCAACACGGTGGTCGACTTCCAGATGAACCATGTGTCGTCGCCCAACTGGAACGACTACTACTATGGCTATGATTATTGGACAGGCTACAACGCCAAGCCTGCCGATGCGACGCGCTCGGCAAGTGATGACGAGTGCCCTGTGAGGATGTTCGGAAACGGCAAGTGAGCGGTTGGAGATGGAGTGAAACAAAAACGACAAGGAGTTTTAAAACATGAAACGAAATATGAAAACAATGAAGATGATGTGGGCCCTGCTGCTCTTGGCAGTGCCCGTGATGATGACGAGTTGTGACGATAGGGATCCCTACTGGTTTGACAACTACGACTACGACTATGGTGGAAACTACCGCAGTGACGACCGGCCCGGCAGCACCGACGACGAGGACTTCTGTGTCAACATGGCGCAGACATTGGCAGGACAATGGAGCGGAGAGCTCATGGCTTATGAGCTTGACACGGCCGGGGTGGTCTTGGACAGCCTTCTCTACAGCACCGACATCGAGTTCAAGCAGTATAATAGCAAGAGCATCAGCGGCACGGGCACGCAGTATGACTATGAGATTACCACCGATACCGAGGGCAAGCAGCATATCGCGGTGGAGCCCTTCACGCGTAACTTCACCTGGTATATCGACCCCAACAATGGCACCATCTACCTGACTTACAAGGAGCAGCAGAGTGACGGCACGACGAACGACTACGTGATGACGATTGCCTACGACGACTTGAACCTTGACGACCGTACGTTCACGGGATATCTTTGGTCGGCCGATGGGGCTGAGGTCGATGATTTCTGGTTCGACCGATACACAGGCGAGAGCAATGCCAAGAGTGCGCAACTTGCGGCCTCCAGCCACAAGGTGACGAGACTGAAACTCGTGTTGCGCTGACAACTGGCACAGGCTACAACCCGGAGCGGGTCCCAAGGAAGCTATTGCCTCCTTGGGACCCGCTTTCTTGTAACCCGTCATGTCATTGATTCATTCACTGGAGTGAACTCCGCCGTAAAGTTTGCTGAACAAGCACGGCGATCATAGTGGTCTGATAAGCCGCAATAAGCCGCGAATGCTTCGGCTCAACATTTTTTATCAAACTGACGTGTAATTCGCCTTTTTTATGTAAGTTTGCAATTGGGTAAACAGTGCCCGCCTCATTTTATGCTGATATTTCTGTATAACCTTCTGACCGCCTACATCGTTCCGGGCATGATGCTTGCCTTCGGAATAAGCCTTTTCTGCCTTTCCATTCCTGAGAAGGAAAAGCTCAAGAACTATGTGTTCGCCCGCAAGGTGATGGGCTCGACATTCCTGGTCTATTGTGGGGCACTCATCTGCGAGGCCGTGACACGCGAGCCGTTTGCGGGCGATTTGCTCAACAGAATGATCGTGATAGCCATCGCTGTTACCCAAGCTTTCCTTTTCACCTTCTCGCTCATTTCGCTGCTTGACACCGATACGCTCACCAGGCGTTTGGCGGTCCGTGAGACATTGCTCGTGGTGGCTGGTATTGGGGTGGCCTTCGGGGCGTTTTCTTCCTGTCCGCAGGAGTGCCGCCAAATGGTCTTTTCATGCTTCTCGCTTGCTTATGTGTTGCTGATGACGCGTTATGTGGCGATCTTCCGTCGCTATCACAGGCGGTATCTCCTGCTGATGGACAACTATTTCTCAGACGATGAGCGTCAACGGCTCCACTGGGTGCCTGTGGCTTTCTATAGTGCGCTGGGTGTGGGTGTTGTGGCCCTGCTGTTCGCTTGGCTGATCACTCCGCTCACGCAGTTGCTGTTCATGCTCTCGGCCACGGTCTATTACTCGGTGTTTGCTGTGAGGTTCATCAATTATGTGAACGTGTTTCCCAAGATCAAGGAGCCCCTCGAAGATCACGTTGTGGAAGCGACCGCCATATGTGGCGAAGAGCCTGACACGGGGGCGGGAAACCAGGCGGCCGCCGAGCAGCCGACGGCAGAGGATGAAGCTCTGATGCAGCAAGTCGAGCAATTGATGCGGGAACGCGCATTGTACAAGGCTCCCGACTTGTCGATAGCCCATGTGGCAGCCCTCAGCGGCAAGAGCCACCGTCTCGTCTCGCAGGCCATCAACCATTGTCGTGGCGTCAATTTTAAGACCTACATCAACGAGTATCGGGTGGTCGAGGCCATCAGGCTCATCGAGGAGGGCTGGCTCAGACAGCATACGCTCGACGCCCTTGCCTCGGAAAGTGGTTTTGCAAGCAGGGTGAACCTTTATCGCGCGTTCAAGCGAAATACAGGCGTGGCGCCAACCGATTGGGAGGCGAAGTGAAAGTCATAACAGGTCTATTCCATCCTTGTGGCCAATCGATGAAATGGTGGTTTGGGGTTACACTTTACGCTTTATGTAACCATCAAATTGTTTTTTCCGCTTAAAATCTCTTAGGGTTCGTTTAAATTTGCAAAGGGTTGTACCAGCGTAGCGTAGCAAGTTGGTTGCCTCGTTGCGTCAGATAATCCTAACGAAACCAATCATTTTAAGCGATTATGAAAGAAAACCATCACTCACAACAGCGCCTCTCGCCACCTCAGGTGGCTAAGGGCAAGCAATGTCTGAGCACGCCGCCTTGGCGACATGGGCTCTTGGCGTTCCTTCTGCTGCTCATGGCGTTGGCCGTGCCGCGGCATGTGTATGCCGGAGCGCACTTCGGCACAGACTACGGAAGTAATTCATACTACAACTCACGCATCAGCCACCATCCGACGGTGGACGAGCCATGGATTACCGTCTATTTCTGGTTCTACGATAGGGTTGGCGGAGACGGCTATTTCCTGCACGACGAAACGGAGTCGGGTCACAGTGGACCGGCTGTTTATGTTGATGGCAAATACATCTGCTCGCCCGACTGGGAGCTGGCGTGGGCTTCGGGCAATGGCAACGCCAGTGGCTTGGAAGACGAGCGAGGCGTCAGCGGATGGTGGGGCAGCACCTACAACAGGAATGTTGACGGCGTGAACTATACCGTACGCTTCTGGGACCCACGAAGAGTGTATGATCAGTACTGGGTGGAGATGGTCATCTACATGGACAAGATGGCTGTGGCTACCGAGCACGACATCAAGATCCGCGGTAAGTGGAAGCTCAATGGCGACGGCATCCAGTTTGAGGAACGCACGTTCCGAACCCAAGCTATCAGGAACATATTTACGGACAGCCCAAACTACGAACGTACCTATGGCTCGTTGAAGGTGACGAGAAGTACGCTCAACACGAGCTACGGCCCAACCACCGTGGCTATGACTACCGACGCATCTTATTACAAAAACTACGGCGGCAAGCGCTACATCGACCCTTCCACGCTAAACAAAGCAGTTTACAAGACCTACAGCAAGGGCGCTTCCACCTATAATGGGCTGACGCTTTCGTATGACGAAACGGATGGGGCTTCATTCTATCTATACAGACAAAAATCTATTACTGTAACTCCCAACGATCGACCCAGTACGATCCTATTTGGCTGGCAAGAGGATATGCCTTACAGTTATGACGCTCCCCGTAATGTAGCTGCTACCACCGACATGTGGAAAAAACAAATATTATTGACATGGCAAGCCTTTGGCGGTTATTATTATGCAAATGGCACATGGAGCATCTACCGTTACCCTGACGGGCACGAAGAGGACAAGATGAAAGTGGCGAGCGAAATACCGTATGATACACGAAAATACACGGACGATGTGCCTGATTACGACCAGGCGTACGTCTATCAGATCTATTTTGTCCCTACCAATTCGCCCGCAGGCAAATTGCTTGACCAAAAGAAGGCTACCATCCAAGCTACGCTAACCCGTTTGTTCCCGATTAACATCACAGATGTGGTGTCCGACAAGAAATCCATCACGGTAAAGTGGCAATGTCCCGAGTTCAAGGGCAACGAAAGCTACAGCTTCAAGCTGCTCCGCACCGAAAGTAAGAACGGAGAGCCGGGAGACGACTGGACGGAGGTGGCCACCGTCAACGTCACCGACAAGGGCAAGACGCAATATGAATATACCGACACGCGTGACTTGAAACTCTGCCCCACCTATATATATAAGGTACAGACCACGATGCTCGAGAATAAGCTTTTCTCAAGCACCAACATTCTGGAGGGCCGCATCACGGGCAACTCACAGGTGACGGCAGTAAACGCCACCAAGGGCGACTACAATGGGTTGGTGAAGGTGTCGTGGGAGGCCGAGCAAGTGGGGTCCGACGTGACACGCTACGAGGTGGCACGCCGTGTGAAGTGCACCGACACATGGGCCACCATCTACAAGACCAGCGGTACCGCCTCGTCATATTATTACGAGGACCAAACAGCCCTTCCCGGTCAGTATTACGACTATAAGGTCGTGAGCATCACCACCTGCGACGGCAGCGACACACGCCTTGAGAAAAGCGATGACGGCTTCAGCCGCGCCACTGGCATCGTGTCGGGCCGAATCACCTACGGCACAGGAACCGCTGTGGCTGGCACTCGCGTGGCCTTGGTGCGTGGTGACGGCTCGCAGCAGCAGGCTGGACAGTTCTATGCCCTCCGCGTGTCGGGAGCCGGCGATGGCGTGTTCCTGGGCAAGGACAGCGAGACCCTCAACAAGTACTTCGCCTCCAAGCCCTACACCCTGCAGATGATGGTGCGCCCCGACGACTCGCAGACGGGCACCGCACCCACCATTCTCGACCTTGGCGGCCAGTTGCAACTGACCCTTGGTGTGGCTGAGGCCCAGGGCTATCCGCTCACCTTAAAGAGCGGCTCCGCTTCGGCAGCCACAGGCATTTACCTGCAGCCTGACGCCTTTACGTCGCTGACCCTCGCTGTAGATACCACCGGTGCAGCCACTGTGACGGCCGTCAACGTCAACGACACCATTACCGTTGTGTCACTTGCCGACAAGCTCAACGCCAAGGTGCAGTTTGCCGATGCCGACAACACAGGTCTGTGTCTCGGCGGCAGCTACCAGTCATCGGCCGAGCGTGCCTTCACGGGCTACATCGATGAGATGCGCGTGTTCAGTGGCAAGGCGTTGAGCCGCGAGGAAATTCTCGCCAACTACAACCATACCCTTTGTGGAACGGAAGACGCCCTTGTGGCCTACTGGCCCGTCGACGAAGGCTTCAGCGGACAGACCACCGCCTACGACTACTCGAAGACGAGTGGTGTGGCCAATGGCAACCATGCACGTCTCGGTGCCGGCACCTTGCCCACGGATGGCATCATCCCCACGTCGCACCAGCTTGGGCTCTTTGCCATGACCGACACGCAAGGCAACTTTGTCATCCGTGGCGTGCCGTTCACAGGCGAAGGCACCAACTATATGGTCATCCCCGCCTTGGGTGTGCATGAGTTCTCGCCAACCTATTCCACACGCTACGTCAGCGCCTCGTCGCTTGTGCATAGCGGAGTCGATTTCACCGACGTGTCATCGTTCCCTGTGTCGGGCACCGTCTTCTACGAAGGCACCGATTATCCCGTGGAGGGCTGCACGTTCTATGTCGATGGCACGATATGCAGTTGCGACGGCGAACTCATACAGTCGGCCGAGGACGGCACATTCACCATCAGCGTACCCATAGGCGACCACTTCATACAGGTGAAGAAGGACGGTCATGTGTTTGCATCAGCAGGACGCTACCCAGCCGACCCGAACGGAGCCGGCGTGAAGATTACGTTCGACCGCGAGATAAAGAACATGGAGTTCATCGACCAGACGCTCGTCAACTTCACGGGCCGTGTGGTAGGTGGAAGCATTGAGGGCGAGAAGTCAGTTGGATTCGGCGCAAGCCATAACAACATCGGCATCACCGAACTCGTGCTCAGCCCCACCAACGACCGCTATCGCCTCAATGTGGTGAAGAAGGTGAACGGCACGTCGTATAGCTACGAAACCAATACCGCCAAGGCTACCGTACAATCGGCCACCAGTACCATTGCCAGCCATTCATGGCGCGGAGTGGGCGATGCCGCCAAGAAGATCTTCATACGTACCGACTCGCTCACGGGTGAGTTCTCTGCCATGGTGCCACCGCTGATGTATCATGTGGAGAGCATGAAGGTCGTGGCAACCGGCCTGAGCGTTGGCGACGCCACCACCGTCGATGCCACCAATCCGCTTGTGGAGTTGACCGACACCTTGGTCACAGAGGATGGAGTGCATCAGGAGTATGCCTACAACTGCAAGCTTAGCCAGACCTATCACAGCGCACCCTCGTTCACCGTCACCCAGCGTGGCCACGACGACGGAGCCTTCGGCTTGTCGCAGTATGAGATTGAGGATGCCAGCGGCAAGCTCGCCATCGATGATATCTACACCATCGACACTAACGGAAAGGTGACCTACAACTACGGCGGTGCCATCTTCGAAAGCGAGGAAAACTACACCTTCGACCTCAAAGGCTTCGAGGAGTATGTCAACCACGACGTGAAGAACCGGCCCGTGGCATCGCATGTGCCACTCAACGGCACTGTGGTGACCATCAACAACGCCCTCTCTGCCTCACAGAAGGTCTACCTTGAGAACAACACGGCTGGTAAACCTGCCGGTTCGTTGGTGGAGCTGGAGAGCAACCAACTGCAGCTTGACAGTTTGGGTTGCGCCGTGTACCAGTGGAAGGCTGGCCTGCCCAACATCACCGCACCTTACTCGCGCACCCTCTCCATCAGCTACGACATCGATGACCGCACCTATAACTGGGACGGCAGTGGCATGAACGGCATCATTCTCGGTTCGCTGCCCACAGGCAACAACTTCGTGACCAGCGGCCCCGACATGGTGGAGATGATCCTGCGCGACCCACCGGGAACAGGGTCGAGCGCCGAGTGGACCAGTGGCAGTGTGACCTCCACGTCGAGCAGCAAGGGAAGCGTGTGGACGTCTGACAGTGAGGTCCTCACCACCACCAAGTTTGGCGTCAAGGTGAGCTCGGTGAAGGGTACCATAGGCTTTGGCCTGATCAGCAACCTTCAGAGTGTCCACGACCTGAACGTGGGTGTGCATGTCACCACCGAGGGCGAGAACGCCAACACCTGGAGCCGCACCGTCACGACAACGCGAACCATCGCCACCTCGGCCGCACCCGAGTATGTGGGCGCCAACGGAGACGTGTTCATCGGCTCTGCCACCAACATCATCTACGGCCTGGCGCGCGACATCAACTTCCGCCGACAGGCGGCGACGGGCAAGGCCGCGCTCGAGCTGAAGGACATCATCACCACGGGCCTCGACTTCAAGACCATGTTCAACTACACGACCAACTATGTGGAGAATGTATTGTTGCCCAACCTGCGCGCCATGCGCAACAGTCTGCTGCAGACCATTGCCAGCACCCAGGGCTACAACAACACGACAGACCATCCCATCTACCTCACCACGCTTGCAGCAGACGACCCACGCTTCGGCAGTTCCAACCACGACAAGAAGGTGTGGGGAGCGCAGGCCAAGGAAGGGGTGTCGACCAGCGGACCGTCGTACACCATGGTCGTGCCCAACAAGACCGAGAGCTTCCAAGACTCGGTGGAGTGGTGCAACTCGCAGATCAGGATATGGGAGAGCACGCTCGCCCTGAACGAGAAGGAGAAGGTGCTCGCCTATGAGAACCGCGAGGAACACATCGACAAAAACTTCTCGTTCGACGCGGGAAGTAGCGTCAACATGAGCATGCAGACAGAGGAAAGCAGTGGCACAACCCATGACTGCACGGTGACGGGCGCGGTCGTGCTAGGCACCACGTTTGGCGTGTCGATCAACGACACGGGTGTGCTGTGGAACATCTCCACGCAGACCGGCGGTGGCACGCACGAAGTGTCAGAGAGCACCACGACGGAGCTGGCATCCTTCAGCTACACCCTTGCAGAGGAAGGCGACGATGATGCCCTGACAGTCGATGTGTACAAGTACGGTGCTTACTCGCCCATCTTCCGCACGCGTGGCGGACAGACTTCTGGTCCGTATGAGGGCGAAGTGAAGACCAAGTATTATCAGCCTGGCACCACCATCATGGAGGCCACCATGCAAATCGAGATGCCGCAGATTACGGTGGATGTGCCTGTGGTGAGCAATGTGCCTACGGGTAGCGCCGCCAACTACACGCTGCGCCTCACCAACGCCTCGGAGATTGACGAGGACGTCTACTACAAACTCCTGATGATCGACGAGAGCAATCCTGACGGTGCCAAGATCACCATCGATGGCATGCCGCTCACTGACAACCGCATCATTAAGATTCCTGCAGGAGAAACGGTCACCAAGGCCATGCAGCTCTGGCAGACCAACACCAGTGTGCTCGACTACAAGAACATCGGCATCGTGCTCGCCTCACAGTCGCAATACGACCCAACGAGCACATGGGACCAGATTGCCGACACCGTATACGTAACGGCGCAGTTCGTGCCCTCATCATCAGCCGTGACGATGAAGCTCGACCACACGACGCTCAACTCGCAGACCGGCGACGACCTGAACATCTTGTTCAGCCAGTTCGACCGCGACTACCACAACCTCAAGGCGTTCCGCATACAGTATCGCAAGCAGGGCGACACCGACTGGACGCTCGTGCGTGAGTATGTGCTTAACGAAGCCGACAAGACCCAGAACAACGAGATGCTTCCCAGTACAGCCACAGTGTCGTATAAATTGCCAATGCGCAACTTCAGCGATGGCGACTACATCTTCCGCGTGCTCTCCGTGAGCGCATACGGCAACGAGGAGGTGTGCAACAGCAGTGAAGAGTTGGCCCTCGTGAAGGACATGCAGCGCCCGCAGCCGCTTGGTATGCCGACACCTGCCAACGGCATCCTGTCGCCAGGCGACGATGTGAGCGTCGAGTTCAACGAGAACTTCCTCAAGGGCGAGCTTACGAAGGCCGCCAACTTCATCGTCACCGGTGTGCTCAATGGCTCAGAGGTGTCGCACGCCACCGCTCTCGGCATGACAGGAACGGAGTGCGCCGCCCAGACCGAAGCCGACATCAATCTGGCGGGCAAGAGTTTTGCCATCGACGCTTGGGTGAACCTCAAGGGCGCTGGCACCTTGCTGGCCCACGGAAGGGGACAGCAGAAGTTCGTGGCCGGCGTGGACGATGGCCGTCATCTCCGTGTGAAGATAGGCGACAGCGTCTATACGTCGAAGGCTGAGATGCCGACAGGCAAGTGGGCCTACCTGACGATGAGCTATGCCGTTACAGCCAAGGGCTGCACGCTGAAGGCTGCCGTGGCTGAAGATGCCACCACCACCGACCTCTTTACCGACCAAGCCGTGGCCGCATACGACGGCAATGGGCCGCTCGCCATCGGGCAGGGCATGACGGGAGCCATTCATGAGCTCACGCTCTGGGATGAGGCTCACGACATGACTGCAGCTCTGATGGAGAAGAACAAGACCAAGAATCCGGCCACACGCCATCTCATCGGGTACTGGAAGATGGATGAGGGAGAAGGCACTGTCGTCACCGACTATGCCCGCAACCGACACCTGCACCTGACGGGCGAGCATTGGTATCTTAACAATGAGAACAAGGCCATCGCACTCGACGGCACATCGCATCTCGACATTCCCACCGCCGACGTATCGCCGCTTGCCGCCGACAACTGCGCTATCGAACTGTGGATGCGTGCCGACAGGCAGAAGGGTGAAACCCAGCTGCTGCAGGCGGGCGAGGTGTCGCTGTGGATGACCGCCGATGGTGTGCTGCAACTCACATCGGGTGCCAACACCTTAGCTGCCGGAGCCACATCGCTCCACGACAAGGATTGGCACCACGTGGCGCTCAATATCCTGCGCAACGGCAATGCGGCCGTCTATGTGGATGGTGAGCGCACGCTGGCCACCAGCGTGGCGGCCATCGGAACGACGGCAAGCGACTGCATGGTTGTGGGCGCGCGCCGCACGCACGCCGCAGACGGAAGCTATCAGTACGACCGGCAGTTTGTGGGTGCCGTCGACGAGATTCGCCTGTGGAACGCCACCCTTACGGCCGACCTTCTCAAGGCGCGCAGCAAGAAGCGGCTCACAGGAACGGAGCAGGGCCTCGTGGCCTACTACCCATTTGAAACAAAGACGCTCGACGCCTACAATCAGGTGGTGACCGTGGGAACCGACGACGACATGCTGCGTCCTGGCCACAAGGCCGTCTACGCCGATGCCCTCGCCTTCACTGATGTGGCTCCGGCTCTCCGGGAGGCCCCGGCCGAGACCAACGTCGACTTCTCATTCACGGCAAGCGACAATAAGATTGTCATCAACCTCAATGAGAACCCAGCCTCGCTCGCAGCCTGCACACTCAACTTCACCGTGCGCGACTTGCGAGATGTCAACGGCAACCGCTCGTTGCCAGTGAGTTGGAGCGCCTTTGTCAACAACAACGAACTGGTGTGGAACGAGAATGCCTTGGTCGTGACGAAGAGGGTGGGAGAGAGCCTCACCTTCGATGCCACCTTTGCCAACAGGGGTGGAAAGCAGCAGATGTGGAGCCTCAGTGGCATGCCGTCGTGGCTCAAGTCGAGTGCGACGTATGGCACGGTGGACGCGCTCGGAAACGAAACCCTGACGTTCGAGGTGACAGAGGCCACACCCGTGGGCAAGTATGAGGAGACCCTGTACCTCACCGACAATGATGGAATCACCGTGCCGCTCACGCTCATCGTCACGGTCGATGGCGACAAGCCTTCGTGGACGGTCGACAAGGGACGGTATGAGAGCACGATGAGCATCATTGCAACACTCTCTGTGCTCGGTCAGCCGAGCTACGACGCTGACGACATCGTGGCTGTGTTTGTCGGTGATGAATGCCGAGTAGTGGCTCACCCGTCCTATAACCAGCGTTACGACAACAGCTTCGTGCTGCTTGATGTCTATGGCAACGCCGAAGACACAGGCAAGCCACTGGTCTTCAAGGTCTATGATGCCAGTACGGGCATCATGTATCCGGTGACGACGACCTCGCAGGAGGTGTCCTTCGGAGCCAACGTGCTTGTGGGCAATTATGCCGAACCGCTGCTCATCGATGCGGCCGGCAAGATGGAACAGGCGTCTCTTCTCAACAAGGGATGGAACTGGATGTCGTTCTATGTCAAGGCCGACAATATGAACGTGAGAGATGTGTTTGCCAGTGTGGCCGATGGCTTGGAAACCGTGAAGGCCAAGGATGTGTTTGCCAATTGTGACCAAGGCTCCTGGTATGGCAAGACCTTCGATGTCGACAACCGCTCGATGTATAAGGTGCGCATGGCAGCCCCCGAGACGCTAAGGCTCATTGGCAGCCAGGGCTCCCAGGACGACCGTGCCATCACCGTGGTGCCGGGCTGGAACTGGATAGCCTACAACCACATGCAGACCGCCTCGGTAGCCGACGCCCTGGCTGGCATGGACCCGCAAGACGGTGACCTGGTGAAGGGACAATATGGATTTGCCCTCTTCGACGGGTATGAGTGGACAGGGTCGCTCAAGGCATTGGTGCCCGGACAGGGCTACATGCTCAAGAGCGTCGGAACGGACGCCAAGACGTTCAACTATCCTGCCTCGTTGACAGCCTTCGTCCCCAAGAAGAGCATGGCACCACGCCAGCGCAGCGTCTACTCGCCTGTGGACCACCATCAGTATCCGAGCAACATGACGATAACGGCGCGCGTCACCCTGGACGAGGAGGTGATGCAAGGGGCTGAGGTCGGTGTGTTTGTGGCCGATGAGTGCCGGGCTGCGGAAGTCACCGATGACAAGGGATATGCTTACTTCACTGTTCCTGGCGACGGCAAGTGTACGCTCCGGTTCAAGATGACACAGGGCGGACAGGAGTGGATGTCTGATGTTACGCTCGACTTTGCGGAAGATGCCATCTGTGGATCTTACAGGTTGCCTCTTGAGTTGACCTTTGGCAAGACCACTTGTGTGGATGGAGTCGGGGTCGATGATGATGCCGACACTCGTTGGTTTGACGTCAACGGCGTCATGCTCAGCAAGAGACCTTCAGCTCCGGGTGTGTATGTGCGTAGTACGCATGACCCCAACACTGGACTGACCATAAGGAGAAAAGTGGTAATCAGATAAGCATTCTTGTATTTTGCGGTGATGATTTGTAAAATCCACCTATAAAAAAGAAGGCGTGCGACTGAGCCCCGGTGGGGATCAGTTGCGCGCCTTCCTTTGTGGGGAACCCGCAAACATGCAGGATTATAATCCCCACCAGTTGAGGTCGAGCTTCGACTCAACAGTGTTCTCCGTGTCGTCGGGCAGATTGCAGAAGTAATCGATGCCCGTGAGCTGTTCCAGCTGGTCGATGGTCACGGCATAGGTGCGCAGCTTGGTGTCGCTGTTTGCCTTGTGTTCAAACCACAGGCCGAGGGCATGATACTTGCCGCTCTTCACTGCGAGTACGGCCACATAGTAGTACTTGGGCACAATAAGGCCGCTGTAGGTGTAACCGTCTATGTTGCTTTCGCTATCAATGGTGCCACCCTTGCAGACATAGAGCACATCGCGATAGGTACTGGTGTTCCAGGTGTTTCGCAGGGTGTTCTCCATGGTGAGCCAGATGCCCTCGTTGAATTCGGATCTCTGCGGTTGTATATTGCTTAAATAAAAAGTCTGCTCGTTGGCTTCCTTCGAGTTGAGGCGGTCGGCCGAAGGGCAGATGTGTCCGCGGTTGTAGCCCGAGTACATGTAGTCGGCCAGCGTGGTGCGGTAGGGTTTGGGTATGATGGTGTCCTCCTGGAAGGGGTCGCCCTCCCACTCCGTGTTCTTCCAGTTGTTGCGGTTCCAATTGGTGCTGCTGTTGGTGGCGTTCATCTGGTAGCAGGTCCAGCGCTGTGCTTTCTTGTCGCAGTCCCACTCCACAGCGAAGTTGACCCCATACTTATCTACGGTGTGCACCAGTACGAGGTTGTTGCCGGTGGTCTTGAGGTGTGGGAACTCCAAACGGCCGTAGTTTGTGTTGACGGTGGTAGGGTTGGCGTTGGTGTTGGCGCCTGTCTCGGTGTTGTTCTTTTTCTTGGGCAGGATATCGTCTTCCTGACATGAGAAGCAGGCGAAGACCAGAGCCAGCAGTGCGAGGGAGGCAATGCGAATTTGTTTCATGGTGTGGTGGGTATGGAGGTTAGTGTGGTGCAGGAAGGAAAGAAAACGGCAAAAAGTGCGGTGGAACGCATATGCAACTACGTTCGACCGCACTTTTCAATGCTTTTACCGCATGTAATTGTATGTCGAGTATTACTTCTTCAACTTACCGTAACGGTTCATGAAGCGGTCAACGCGGCCAGCTGTGTCAACCAGCTTGCTCTTGCCAGTGTAGAACGGGTGGGAGGTGCTTGAGATTTCGACCTTTACCACGGGGTAAGTCTCGCCTTCAAACTCTACTGTGTCATTGGTCTTGCATGTAGACTTTGTAAGGAACATATCGCCGTTGGACATGTCCTTGAACACGACGGGGCGATAGTTTTCTGGGTGAATACCTTTTTTCATTTTGTTTATTGTTGTAATGATGATTAATATGCTATATACAATTAGCGGGTACAAAATTACGAAGAATTCTGCAACCCGCCAAAGGTTTACGTTGGTTTTTGCTAAACTTTTCTTACTTTACCACTACGTTCTTCAATCTCCATTCAGGAGCAGACTCGCTGGTGCTGGTATACTGGAAGGCCACATAGACGGTCTTCTGGCCGGCAAAGGCTCTCATGTCGCAGGTGGTGCTGAGGAACGTCCATGAGGAACCGTCGGGATAGCCCGACGGGGTGAGGCGTGTCCAGTTGGTGCCGTCGGTAGAGGCCAGCACCTGCAGCTCATCGGCAGCATTGTTCATATACTTGGCAGCCTGGTCGTAGGTCAGCCGGGCGGTGTTCAGTCCCTCGAGGCTGAAGGCCGGCGAGACTATCATGCTCTGCGCAGGGCAGTTGGTTTTTTTATCCTTATTATAGCCATTTGCCTTCATACATTTATTATTACTGTCATACACCCACACATCGGTCAGTCCGTCGCTGAGCGAGATGTTCTTGATGGTGAAGCCCTCGTCGCTGCTCTCAAACGTGGCGTTCAGGCCTGTGGCGGCAGGCTCTTCCTCGCCCTCGCCGCTGACAGAGATGAGCGTGTTGTTCCTGTCCATCTCGGCTTTGCCGTTGTAGGCCTTCAGGGTTCCCTTCACCACCACGGTCTGGCCTTTCTTCAGGTCGCTCTTCGATGTGAAGTCGGCGCCGCCGATGCCCTTGCCCGAATAGATCTGCAGGGTGTTGGTGTCGGTGCCGTCGTCTGAGATATAGTAAGACAGGCTGTGGTAGGTCTCGTTGTAGTAGTCGACCAATGAAATGATGCCCTTGACGTAGGCCTGGCCGCTGAGTGCCTCGCCGCCGTTGTCGTTGATCTTCTGAATGGCCTCAGCCACGGTCCATGCTGTCTCGGGGGTGTTGAGGTCGGTGTTCTCTGTGGCGCCGCTCTCTTCCACCTGTCCTTCCTTCATGACAAGGTTCTTCACTTCGATGGTCGAGGAGGATGTGGTGCACGAGTACATCAGCGCCACCACCACACTGCTCTTGCCGATGAAGGCCGTGGGGATGTTCTTCTTATAGGTAGAGAAGGTGTCCCAGTCGGAGCCTTCGGTCAGCGTGCCGGTGATGTCGGTCCAGTTGGTAGTGGTGGGGTTGCCGGTGTAGGCATCGGTGATGAGCACCTTGTTCTCGGTCACGCCAGAGGTGACGTAGCGCAGGATATAGTCGAACTGCAGGTAGGCACCCGTGCTCTTCGACAGGTCGATGGCTGTAGAGATGAGGTATGCCTCCGACTCGGTTGTTGCGCTGTTGTCGTAGCCCGTGGCCTTGGCTGTGCTGTAGTTGATGACCCAGGGCGTGCCTTTCACGGTGTAAGCAGAGAACTTGCCGAAATCGCTGGCAAACGACTCGTCGAGATACACGCCGGTGGTGATCTCGCCGCCGTTGTCGTTGTCGTCGCTGGTGGGGTCGCTGTAAGGCATGGGCACATCGGAGCATGCCGTGAATGCGCAGATGGCCATCAGGGCCATGGCTGATTTGAATATCGCTTTCATGATAGTTGTATTCTGATTGATGGTTGGTGATTTTGTTGATGTAGCGTAGCGGTTATTATTTCACCACTTTGATGTCGCTTGTCTTGCGGATAAGGATCTGCCAGGTGTTGTTGTAGCGTGTGGCGATGCCCGTCACGTCGACGGTGGCGGCCTTGTGGTTCACGCTGTCGTAGGGCAGCACCATGGCGGCAAAGTCGGCGTAGGTGCTGGTGCGCACCACGACGTCGGAGCCATACTCGTTGAGCGACTGGTTGACGGCATTGCCCGAGGCGGTGCCTGTGGTGAAGGTGGTCTTGCCGTCGGCGTTCTTGAACGTCACGTTCTTCAGCGTTACGAGTTTGGCACAGTTGGCATCCCGGTCGTCCTGGATGGTTTTGAAGTCGACAGCCTTGATGACCGTGGTGTCTACCGAACCCGTAATCTTGAAGTGCTCGGCCCAGATGTCTTTCGACATGCGTCCGATACTGTTGCCGTTGTAGGGGGCACCAATCTCGGGCTGCCGGCGGTAGCCGCCGATGTAGAGGTCCTTCAGGTCTACGAGGATTTCGGCGCCCTCGGCCAGATAGCCGTTGAGACCGCCGTCGTTGATGGCGATGATGATGGCTGCCGAGTTGTCTTGCAGGGTCACCTGCTTATAGATGTTGCCGCCGAGGTCGTTGCCGGTGATGCGGCCCTTGATCTGGATGTCTTCGGTGATTTTGACGTTCTGGTCAGTGCCCGCGAAGACGTTGGGGTATCGTTTGATGAGCTCGCGGATAGAGATGACGTTGTGCTCTGTGATGCTGTTGTTGCCGAAAGGAGCGCCGTCGTCGAAGTTGGGCTCGTCCCAGTCGCCGTCCATGCAGCTTGTGAAAAGTCCGCACACCAGGGCGATGAGGAAAAGGTATGTTGCTTTTATTTTCATGTCGTTCTCCTTCTTTAGAATTTATAAGTGACGATAATCATGCCGTTGATGCCGTTGGCATAGAACTTCTTCGGGTTGTTGAGGAAGTTGTAGGTGCGTATGGCCTCGCCGCTCTCGTCGTAGGTCTGTCGGTTCTGCTCCATGCCGCCGGTGACGAGTTTGCGGTTGTTGAGCACGTTGGTCAGCGTCAGGTTGATGGAGAGTGAGTTCTTGCCCACGTAGATGCTCTTGCCGATGGAGGCGTCGAGCATGAATCCGCCGTGTCCCTTGGCCTGCGAGGGTACCTGGCTCACGTCGTGCATGGCCTCGTCGTTCTCGTCCATCACGATGTTGCCGCTCTCGTCCTTGAGCGTGGGGAGATTCTTGTAGTAGCGGGTGACGGGGGTGTAATAGAGGTATATGCGGTCGTAGTAGTTGCCGATGAGGTCGATGTACCAGCCGCCTGAGTGGTAGGCCAGGTCGATGGAGTAGGCCGACAGCGGTGTGCCGCCCTCACGCATGTTCTTGTTGACCACGAAGTCGTTGTAGTATTTGCCGTCGTTGGAGAGCATGTAGGTGGCGCGGGCGTTGTTGGCGTACTTGGCCTCGCTGACGGTGGCCAGCGCGTTGATGTTGAATGTGGACGACAACTTGAAATCGAGGCCCAGTTCCACGCCATAGTACTGCTTGTTGATGCCCGTGATCGACACATATGAGAAGGAGTTGCTGGTGTCGTAGTAGTACATGCTGTACTCGGTGACGTTGACCAGTCGGCTGAAGTAGCCCTGCAGGTTGGCGTGCAGCCAACTGTTCTGATACTGGTAGCCCAGTTCGGCCGAGAAGATCTTCTCGGTGGCCAGGCCTTCCACAAAGTCGTTGTTGATCTGCGGCGAGGCGAAGGCCACGCGGGCGTCAGGAGCCTTCCACTCGTAGCCCACTCCGAGCGACAGCGTGTTGCCGTTGCCGAGGCGCAGGTTGGCACCGCCTTTTGCGCCGCCGTCGAGGAATGAGGCCGTGCCGCTCTTACCGAGCGAGTTGTTGATGGCCAGTCCGTTCTGCATCTTACCTTCGCGCTGCAGTGTGGTGCCGGCAATCTTTCCGCTGATGAAGAAGCGTGCCCAGTCCACCTCGGCCTGGTAGCCCGCCCATGCCTGTGCACGGTTCACGTAGATGTTGTAGTCGTAGCCGAAGCGGTCGCCCTCATGCACCAGCTTGTTGCCGTCGCGCACGTCGTAGAGGGCTCGCGGGTCGCTGATGTCGTAGGTGCCAACCACATAGTAGTTGGTGTTGTGCAACTGCGTGGCCCCCAGCAGGTCTTCCATGGTCTGGTAGTGCATGCCCTTGTTGGTGCTGAGGTTAATGCCGGCGTTGAGGAAGCTGTGCTGCGTGAGGTCCTTGTGGAGGTTCGACGAAAGGGTCAGTGCCAGTTGGTCGTCGTGGTAGGCCTGCTGGTAATACATGGCATCGGCGCCCTGCGCAGCCGCCATCTTGTTGGCATAGTAGAGTTTGTCCCAGTTGATTTGCCGGTTGGCCTTCGATGCCTGGAAGAAATTCACGGCAGACTGCCAGGCCTCCAAGTCAGAGGAACTTGTCGATCCGCTTCCGCCCCATACGTCGTAGAAGTAGCTCGGCATGAGGCTGTAGTAGTCGGGTGCGGGGTTGGTGGCGTTGTTGTAGTTCAGACGTGTGCTGCTGTACATGGAATACTTGCCGAGCAGCGATGTGGTCAGTTTCGTCTTGTCATCAATCTTGAAGTCCCAGGTCAGCAAGGCGGCCGGGGCAAAGTCGTTCACGATGCGGCTGCTGCGCTTCTTGCCGTTCTGGTATCCCCAGTTGGGGTTGTAGCAGTAGTTGTTGGCCAGCCAGTACATCTCGTCGGTCGATGCACTTTGTGTGGCGCGCTCCGTAGGATTTCCCCATGTGACAAGCGAGAGGGAGTGCTGAGCGTTGAACACCTTTTCCACTCCGAGAAAATAGGAGAGCGAGTTATAGAAAGTCCCCTCCACATATCCGCGATTGGCCCAACGGTAGGTGAGTGCTGCCGACCATGCCCATCCGTTCTCGTTGAGGCCGGAGTTGTAGGAGTACATGGCGCGGGCTGTATAGTTGCGGTTGGCAGCGGCCAGCGAGATGCGCTGTCCGACAGGCATGGCCGACGGGCGGAAATTGTAGTTGTTGCTTCCTCCCAGTCCTGTCATGGAGAAATTGTTTGTCTCGAAGGGCAGCGCCGACTCTACGCTGCGTGTCTGGTTGTTCAGTCCTCCGACAAAAGAGTATTTGAACTCGCCGCGCTCAAGGTCGTTGACCGGGTTTCCGTTGATGTAGATGTCGTTGTACTTGGCGTTGTACGCCCTGTACTTGAACCTCATTGGGCTCCACCTGTAGCCCACCTGACTGGCATAGGCGTTGGTGCTGGACGAGATGATCGACACGCTCTGTGTCACATTCTCATCCTCACCCAGCTGAGCTTCGGTGAACGTGAATGCCTGCTCGCCGATGGAGATGGTTGGTTGGCCGATGGAGTCAGACTGTCCCCAGGCCTGATGAGCCACTCCCATGGCTACCAGCGCAAATAGAAGCTTTTTCTGCATAGTTGATGGATATAATGTTAATGCGTAATAATATATGTTGCAAAGTAACGAAATATATTCCAAATACAGAAGTCTTTATTATTATTTTTTTGCGAAATATGACGTTTGTTTGGATATTAATTGCGATATTTGCAGAAAAATTACAGACTAGGATGAAAAGACAATTGTTTGCTTTGTTTGCCGTGTTGGTGTTGCTCCTTCCGGCATCGGCGCAGAAGAAGTTCTCGGTCTATGCCGTTGGCTTCTACAATCAGGAGAACTTGTTTGACACGTGCCATGATGTGGGCAAGAACGATTATCAATATCTTCCCAATGGCTCCAGTCATTGGAACGGCTTGAAATACAGTCATAAGCTCCACAACATGTCGTCTGCCCTCAGCGACATGGCCACCACCACGCTTCCCGATGTGGGTTGTGCGGCTATCGGCCTGAGCGAGGTGGAGAACGCCAAGGTGCTCGCAGACCTCTGTGCCCAGCCGGCCCTGAAGGCCCGTGGCTACCAGTTCTGCCATATCGAGGGTCCCGACCACCGCGGCATCGATTGTGCGCTGCTCTACCAGCCGTCCCTTTTCACGGTGAAGGATATGAAACTCTATCCCTACATTCCCACCGAGAAGCAGGACTCTAACTTCCGCACCCGCGGCTTTCTGGCCGTGAGCGGCGTGATGGCTAGCGAGCATGTCGTGATCATTGTCAACCATCTGCCCAGCCGTTTCAGCGGGTCTTACTACCGTGAGGTGGGCGCGGCGCAGATCAAGGCGTTGAAGGAGCGTATCCAGGCCAAGACACCCGACTGCAAGATTATCGTCATGGGTGACATGAACGATGACCCGACCAACAAGAGCATGTACGACATCCTGTCGGCCAAGGAGGACATCGACAAGGTGGGAAAGGATGATATGTATAACCCGTGGTACAACATCCTCGCCAAGCAGGGTACGGGGACGCTGATGTACCAGGGTTCCTGGAATCTCTTCGACCAGATTATCCTTTCGCCCAATATGCTCAACAAGAAAGGCAAGACATCCGCCCCGTCGCTCAAATACTGGAAGTGCGAGATCCAGCGCATGCCCTATCTCTTTCAGACAGAAGGCAAATACAAGGGCAATACCAAGCGCACCACTGCCGGCGGCGTGTGGCTCGATGGCTACTCTGACCATCTGCCGACCGTGGTCTACCTCATGAAGGAGCAAGGCGTGAAGACCAAGGATGCCGGCGACTGCCTGTTGCCCGACTTCACGGAGGCCGAGAAGAGAAACATCGCGGAGTGTGAGCTGGAGCAGCAAGAGCGCGTAGCGAAGGATGAAAGCAAGTGATTCGGACTGGACTCAGAGCGCGACGAGGCCATCTGTCCGTGTAGAAGCTGACGGGCCCTGCAGCCTTGTGAAGGACGCATATGCTCCGCAAAAAGACATGGCATGAAGAATAAGGCTTTCGAAAACGCATTCCCCTCAAGGGATGAGGCTCCGGTGGAGGTCCATCCCTTTGAGCCTTTCCTTCCTCCCCATGCCCGCTTGCTCATGCTGGGGACGTTTCCGCCAGCTCCCAAACGATGGTGCATGGACTGGTATTACCCCAACTATACCAACGACATGTGGCGCATCCTGGGGCTCTGTTTCTTTGGCGACAAACTTCGTTTTGTCGACGAGGCGCACAAGACCTACCGTCTGGATGAGCTCAAGCGCTTTCTGGAAGAGGTGGGCATTGCCATCTACGACACTTGCCTCCGTGTGCGCCGCACCACGGGGACAGCCTCCGACAAGGATCTCGAGGTGGTGGAGCGTGCCGACCTCGATGGCCTGTTGCGTACCTTGCCGCAGTGCAGGGGCGTGGTGGCAGCCGGCCAGCTGGCCACCAGTCTGTTCACCGCCCATTATGGTATAGATGCCCGCACGATGCGGATGGGCGATCATTGCGATTTCACCTTTGACAGACGGACCGTCAGCCTCTACCGTCAGCCCAGTTCGAGCCGTGCCTTCCCCATGCGGCTGGAGCAGAAAGCCACTTACTACAAGAGCATGTTCGAAGACCTGGGACTCATGGCATCATGGCGTCCGGACATCCTATAATCAAGAAAAAAAGAAAGAAATGGAAAATAAAGTGACCATTATCGGCATAGCCGGTGGCACGGGGTCGGGAAAGACCACGGTTGTGAAGAAAATTGTGGAGGCCCTGCCGCCTCATTATGTGGCCGTCGTTCCGCTCGACAGTTACTACAATGACACCACGGGCCTGACGCCCGACGAGCGCAAGGCCATCAACTTCGATCACCCTGATGCGTTCGACTGGAAGCTGCTCACCAAGCAACTCAACGAATTGCGGCAAGGCCATGCCATCGAACAGCCCACTTACTCCTACATCCTAAGCAACCGTCTGCCTGAGACGATCCATGTGGAACCGAAGCCCGTCATCATCATCGAGGGCATCATGACGCTCATCAACAAGCGCCTGCGCGACATCATGGACCTGAAGATTTTTGTGGACTGCGACTCTGACGAGCGTCTGATTCGCAATATTCAGCGCGATACCATTGACCGCGGCCGCACGGTGTCGATGGTCGTCAACCGCTATCTGGAGGTGCTCAAGCCCATGCACGAGCAGTTTATCGAGCCCACGAAGCGCTATGCCGACGTGATTATCCCACAGGGAGGGGAGAACGTCAAGGGCATCGGCATGCTCACCAACTATATCAAGACGCTCATCCCCACGGAGTAGACGGCTATTGTTCCGTCTGCCCGTCGGTTATCTCTTCCGCCACAGCGGTTGAGTCGTCCTTTGCGGTTTGCTGTGATTTCTCGAATGCCTTGCGGCACTGGTGGATCTTGACGGCGTCGACCAGGTCTATCATGCCATAGGCCATCATGCCCCAGCCGATGATGAAGAGCGGAGCGGATGCGATGACGCTGGGCTTCACCAAGGCCACGATGCCCACGAGAAAGATGATGACGGGAAACACCCACCACACATAACCGATGCGCGAGAACTTGGTGGCGACTGCAAGGTTGAAGAACAAGTTGAGGGCGCCGAGGATCAGGATGGCTGACAGGATGAACATCAGCCCGTCGACAAACGAGTTGGGAAGCAGGGCGAGCAAGGCGCCCAGGATGATGGATCCGACCCCCACGATGGGGAAGGCGGGCTTGGGACGAGTCAGCCGGTTGCCGTTGGCGTCGAAGATGTCGATGCCGTCTGCGATGGCTTGTCGCCTGGCGGAGAAGTAGGCCACCACGCTGATGACACCCGAGACAAAGAACATGACACCGATGGCAATGGTAATCCATGTCACCGTCTGTTCGCGATACTTGACGAGAAGAGCTCCTACGACAATGGCGCAGACAGCCCTGAAGATGCTGCTTTGAAATACTTTCATGCCGCAAAGATAATAAAAAGTTGGAAGCGACACTTGTTTGCCGATGTGTTTTTGCGGCACAGGTGTGCGAAAAAATCTTAATGCTAAATTATCCTATGACCACGTTGTACTTAGTGCGTCACGGCGAGACCGTGGACAACAAGGCCCAGATCATGCAAGGACAGACGCAAGGCCAACTCAACGAGACGGGTCGCCAACAGGCGCGTGCTGTGCGCGACAAGATGGCCCGTGTGTCCATCGATGCCTTCGTGGCGAGCGACCTGCACCGTGCCGTGGAGACCTGCGAGATCATCGCCGCGCCACACGGCAAGCCTGTGGTAACCACTCCGCTGCTCCGCGAGCGCGACTGGGGCGGTTTTACGGGATGCTTCATCCCCGACCTGAAGGGACGGACGTGGCCCGACGATGTGGAGACTCTCGATGCCTTGAAGCACCGTGCAGGCGAGTTCATCGCCTGGCTGAGGGCTGCCTATCCTGACCAGGTTGTGCTCGCCGTGGGCCACGGCATCATCAACAAGGCCATACAGAGCGTCTTTTTCGACAAGCCCATGAATGAGGTGGTGAAGATGACCAATGCCGAGGTGCGCCTCTTGCGCCTCTGATGCCAAACGCTGGAAGGGCTGTCTGCACGCTTTGCAGACAGCCCTTCGCCTTTGTGTATGCTCGGCATGAGCATTGTCTAACGGGTGGAAGTCCCGAGTAAGCCCTAATAGCGGGAATTACATAGCCAAGAGCAAGGGTGTCCATCGCGAGATGGAATCTGAAAGAAGCTGGCGGCAAACCTCATCATGTGCGGTACAAACGAATACCAAGCCTATGTAACACGGGATAACTACGAAAGTTTCTTGTTGTAGTAACCAATTTTGTTTACAACTTGCCTCGCCAGAAGGCCGCCGCGGCAAGCGCCATGCCCTCTTGGCTCAAATACGCGCTGCATTTGCTTTTTTGCAACATGCTGACTATCAGTGATGTAACAGATTTTAAGCAAATTTTCTTGTCATTTCACCCCCATCTTGTTGCTATAGGTGCCTTATGACCTTGCGATAGATGCCTTATAAGGGTGCGATAGGTGCCTTATAAGGGTGCGATAAGGCACTTATCGCACCCTTATAAGGCATCTATCGCAAGGTCATAAGGGACGTTTTGTCAACAAAAA
>CAVIOP010000002.1:0-41113 GCA_963644485.1 bacterium
TACGTGCATCACGCGCGAGGCCACACTGTCGTTGCTGTAGACCAGAGCCAGTGTGACGATGCCGTCGCGCATACCATCTTGGAAGATGAAATTGCTGTGCACCGAGAGCACATAGTCGTCGCCTTTCTGCGCCTTTGCATCGGGCTTGAAATGGAAAGAATAAAGGTTGTAGGGCATATTGGGTATCAGAACCAACGACCGTGGCCCCTTCCACAGGTCAATGGTGTCACCCGACGCCGTGTTGTAGTCACCGTTTTCGCCATCCACACTGACAGAAGAGCCCATTGCCTGGGCATCCTTGCCCAGTCGATCGGCAATGTTCTCATACATATCGTGCAACTGCGTGGCATGGCGCATGTAATAGACCATGGACGAATCGAAATCCGCAGTCGTCACACCATGCTTCTTCAAGACTGCCGCATGATAGGCAATCAGGTTCTGGTCATAGTTGCCCTTGGCCTGGCGTGCCATGGCGTCGGCCAAGTGGTAGTCATAAAGCAAGTCTTCCATATCGTCGGCAGGGATGATATCCGACGAGACAGACGGCTTGCAGGAAACGGCAAGGACGATGACGGCCCATGCCAGCAGCCACACCATGGATGAACGGTGCATAGCTTTGGTCATGCTTCTGTGTCTGTTTTTTGTTTGGGCTCTTTATGCAACGCCACCTTTATCGTGGTCTCCAGCTGCTCGAGGTCTTTCCTGCAGAACAACAGCAGGCAGACAACGCCTACCGTGATGCACGAGTCGGCAAAATTGAAGACGGGCGAGAAGAAAGTGAACTCCTCACCGCCCCACACCGGCATCCATGTGGGCCAGGTAGCGTGGAAGATGGGGAAATAGAACATGTCGACGACTTTGCCCATCAGCATATCGGCATAACCGGTGCCGAAGGGCACCCAATAAGCCACATAGAAGGGCGACGAGGCACTGAAAACCATGCCATAGAACAACGAATCGAAGATGTTGCCGGCAGCTCCTGCCATTATCATCGACAGGAAAACGACATATCGCGTGCGGCCCTTCTGCCTCACTGTCTGCCAGATGAACCAACCGATGGCAGAAACAGCCACGATGCGCAAGAGGCTAAGGGCGAGCTTGTTGACAAACGTCATGCCCCAAGCCATGCCATTGTTTTCCACAAACGTGATGTAGAACCAATCGGTGATGCGTATCGACTCTCCCAATGTCATTGAGGTCTTCACCGATATCTTGATGACCTGGTCTATGACAAGAATGGCTACCACCAGCAGCCACGCCAGTCGTCCGTCGGTCATCCACTCGTGATTGTTTTTCTTGCCCATTTAGTGATTTCTTGAGTTTTTGGAAGCCACACTAAGCGTTGCATGCGGCACGATGCGCAAACGTTCCTTGGGTATCAGCTCACCCGTGATCCTGTCGATGCCATACGTCTTTTTCTCAATACGCACAAGGGCAGCCTCCAAAGCCTGTATGAACTTCTGCTGGCGCTGCGCCATCTGGATGAGATGCTCTTTCTGCATGGCATCCGTGCCCTCCTCCAATACCTTGTAGGTGGGTGCCGTGTCATTGTCAGAGTTGCTGTCGGCATTCATCAGTTGCCGCATCATGTCATTGTAGCTCTGTCGGGCCACATCCAACTTCTCATTGATAATCCCGCGGAACTCCTCGAGCTCCTGGTCGGAATAGCGTTTCTTTGTTTCCATGATGATAAAATCCTATTCGCTAAAGGTGGACGTTAACTTGTAATTGATGAAAAACACCCTCTCCTGCACGTTCGGAGAAAGGGCTGCGCAACTTGCACCTTTTTCCTAACGGCACGAGGGGGGTCAGTGGGTGTTCGTGGTATGGCTTACGCCTTTTCCACTTTTATGTTTACCTTGAAGGTGTCAAAATCGGTCGTGATGCCGTCGTTGGCAGCCACGGCAATCTCGTTGGCCAATACCTGCGCCTTCACATAATCGCCGTATGCGGCAATGGCTGCGTCGGTCTCGCTATTGGGCTCCACGGTGACCTTGATGCGGTCGGTAATCTCAAGACCCGCATCCTTTCGCATGTTCTGTATGCGGTTGATCAACTCACGGGCCATACCCTCATTCTTGAGCTCGGGCGTCAGCTCCACCTCCAGTGCCACTGTCAGGTTGCCCTCGTTGGAGACAAGCCATCCGGGCATGTCTTCTGAGATGATCTCGACATCGTCGACCTCTACGGTTACAGGCTGTCCGTCTACCTCGAAACTGTATTTGCCGTCCTGTTCGAAGCCTGCAATCTGCTCCTGCGAGAGGCTGCTCATGGTGGCTGCTACACCCTTCATCAGCTTGCCGAACTTCTTGCCCATGACACGGAAATTGCACTTGACCTTCTTCACCAGGATGTTCTGGCCTTCAGCATAAGTCAAGGTCTTCACATTCACTTCGTTGAGAATAAGGTCCTTGACCGCTTCGATGTGGGCCTTCTGCGCCTCATCCACAACAGGTATCATGATCTGTGCCAACGGCTGGCGCACCTTGATGCTCACCTTTCTGCGAAGGGCCAGCACCATGGACGTGATCTTTTGGGCCATGGCCATGCGAAGCTCCAGGTCATCATGGATAAGCGTCTCGTCGGCCACGGGGAAACAATCGAGGTGGACAGACTCCTCAGTACCCTTCAAGTCCTTGTAGAGCTGGTCGGCAAAGAATGGGGCAAAGGGCGCCAAGAGCTTGGAGACCGTCATGAGACAGGTGTAGAGCACGCGGTAAGCAGCGAGCTTGTCGGCACTCATCTCCTTGCCCCAGAAACGTTTGCGGTTCAGACGGACATACCAGTTGCTCAAATCGTCGTTGACAAAGGCATCGATCAGTCGGCCGGCACGCGTCGGGTCGAAATTGTCAAGCTCGCGTGTGACACCCTTGACGAGGGTGTTCAGGCATGAGAGTATCCAGCTGTCGACCTCGGTCAGCGCCTCCTTGCTGTCGGCCAAACTGCCCTCCTCGGGGTCGAAGCCGTCGACGTTGGCGTAGAGGGCGAAGAAGCTGTATGTATTATATAAGGTGCCAAAGAATTTGCGGCGGCATTCGTCCACACCATTGGGGTCAAACTTCAGGTTGTCCCAAGGCTCGGAATTGGTGAGCATATAGAAACGCACCGGGTCGGCACCGTACTTGTCGAGCATGTCGAAGGGGTTGACCACATTGCCGACATGCTTGCTCATCTTGTTGCCCTTGGAGTCGAGCACGAGGCCGGAGCTGATGACATTCTTGAACGCCACGGAGTCGAACACCATCGTGGCAATGGCATGCAGCGTGAAGAACCAGCCGCGTGTCTGGTCCACACCCTCATTGATGAAGTCGGCGGGGAAGAAGGCGGGAGGAACGGGCGTACCCTCATAGGTGCTGTGCACCAGCTGGTTGCGGTAAGCATCCTCATCCAATCCTTTAGCCTTCAAGCCCTCGGCACTGATGGCTCCTTCAAAAGGATAGTGAAGCTGGGCATAGGGCATGGAGCCCGAGTCGAACCACACGTCAATCAGGTCGCTCTCGCGGTGCATGGGCTTGCCGCTCTCGCTGACCAGCACGATGCGGTCGATGTAAGGACGGTGAAGGTCCACCTTGTCGTAGTTGGCCTGTGAGAAATCGCCCACCACGAAGCCCAGGTCCTTCAGCGGATTGCTCTTCATGATGCCGGCGGCCACTGACTTCTCGATCTCCGTGTAGAGCTCCTCGATGGAGCCGATGCACTTCTCGTTGCGGTCCTCGTCGCGCCAAATGGGAAGCGGTGTGCCCCAGAAGCGCGAACGCGAGAGGTTCCAGTCGTTGAGGTTCTCCAGCCAGTTGCCGAAGCGGCCCGTGCCGGTGCTCTCGGGCTGCCAGTGGATGGTCTTGTTGTAGGCCACCATCTCCTGCTTCTTCGCCGTGTCGCGGATAAACCACGAGTCGAGCGGATAATAAAGGATGGGCTTGTCGGTGCGCCAGCTATGGGGATAGTTGTGCACCATCTTCTGTATCTTGAAGGCTGAACCCTCCTGCTTCATCTCCATGGACAGGACGATGTTGAGGTCTTCGGCCTTTGCCGAAGCCTTCTTGTCCCACACCCCGTCAGAGTTGAACTTGGGGTCATACGCATTCTTCACATAGTCGCCGGCGTGACGGCTGTATGCCTCCACGTCAACGCAACGCTCCACAAAGTTGGGATCGAGGTCTTCGAGCACGTAATACTTGCCCTGCAGGTCGACCATGGGACGTGTCTCGCCCTGCTTGGAAATGAGGTAGAGAGCGGGCACACCGGCGTCGTTGCAGACCTTGGCGTCGTCGGCGCCGAACGTGGAGGCCGTGTGCACGATGCCCGTACCGTCCTCAGTGGTGACGTAGTCGCCGGGGATGACGCGGAAGGCCTCGTCGGCCATCTCCACAAACTCATCGCGGCCGTCGGCACCCTTGAACACTTTCTCGGGATGGGCAGCGGCATAGTCGTTGACATACTTGTGACTGTACTGGCTCACTTTCTCGCAAGGCTTCACCCAAGGCATGAGCTGCTGGTAGTGGATGCCCAGAAGGTCGGCACCCTTCATGTGGTCGATGACTCTCCAGGGGCAAGTCTTGGCGTCCTTGTCATAGGCGGGCAGCTCGCCGTCTTTCACCTCTTGGCCGGCATCAAGATAGGCGCCCAGCAGGTTCTCGGCCAGGATAGCCGTGATGGGCTCGCCGGTATAGGGGTTGTAGGTCTCTACGGCCACATAGTCGATCTTCGGGCCCACGCACAGTGCAATGTTTGACGGCAGGGTCCAGGGTGTGGTGGTCCAGGCCAGGAAATAGGGCTTGCCCCACTTTGTCCACTCTGCCTTCGGCTCCGTGATGAGGAACTGTGCGGTGACGGTGGTATCCTTCACGTCCTGGTAGCAGCCGGGCTGGTTGAGCTCGTGCGAGCTGAGGCCCGTACCGTCAGAGGGCGAATAGGGCTGGATGGTATATCCCTTATAGAGCAGTCCTTTGTTGTAGAGCTGCTTCAGCAGCCACCAAAGGGTCTCGATATACTTGGTGTCGTAGGTGATGTAGGGATGCTCGAGGTCGACGAAATATCCCATGCGCTGCGTCAGTTCGTCCCACTCCTTGGTGAATTTCATCACGTCCTGATGGCAACGGTGGTTATACTCTTCTACCGAAATCTTTTCGCCGATATCTTTCTTGGTAATGTGCAGTTCCTTCTCCACGTTGATCTCAACGGGCAGTCCGTGGGTGTCCCATCCTGCCTTGCGCTTCACCTGGAAGCCCTGCATGGTCTTGTAGCGGTTGAAAGTGTCCTTGATGGAACGGGCAAGAACATGGTGGATGCCGGGATGGCCGTTGGCGGAAGGGGGGCCTTCAAAGAAAATGAACTTGGGGCAACCCTCTCGTTCATCAATACTTTTGTGGAAGATGTCGTTCTTCTCCCACTCTGCCAGGACCGTTTCGTTGGTCTTGGTCAAATCCATTCCTCCATATTCGGCAAATTTCTTGGCCATAATCTTTCTTGCTTTACCTTATTTTAATGTTCGGCGCAAAGGTAACAAAAAAGTATGGAACAGACAAATTTTCATAATTTCTTTTCCTTTCCTTACAACCATTAACACAAACATTACAGTAACCATGAAGTTTTTCATGCCTGAAGATTTGGGAGAGTGGAAGCAAATACGTAAATTTGCAAGAAACAAAAAACCGCTAAATATGGGACAAAATGAACTTTACATCTTGATCGCCGTATTCGTCATACTGACGGTTGTCATTGTCTGGATAGGTGCGAAGAGCGTCAGCGACATCCGCAAACAGAAGAAACGGCGCGAAAACAGGCGCCAGGAGTGGCAATCGAAGATTAGCACACAACGGAAATCCAACGGCTAATCCGCCTGCCGGCGACTACCGCCCAACACGGGGTTCGCAGTCGGCGGCGCCACACTGACGTGGCGCATGGCGATCAATGCTGCGCAGTGTGCGCTGGGCAAATAGCGCTTCCACGTTGCCCAAAGTCGTCAGAACGGCAAAAACAAGACGGCTATTTATCATATTTCAGTTCGGAAAATAGGTGACAAACAATCGCTCCAGAATCGCGCGCAGACAAGCAAGGAGCATGTTGGACTCAAATAAGCCCGTTTTTCGAACATTTGCACAACTTGCTGTATATCAGCCAATTGGCCTCCTCTTAGGCCAACGCGGGTGTTTTGGACATAACAATCAAGCCGCCATAGATGCCTTATCGTACCTCGATAAGGCATCTATGGCGGCCTGATAGGTATCCTATCGGGGCACGATTAGGCATCTATCGACCCTTGATAGGATACCTATCGTCGGGCAGAAGCTTATTGCCCTTGCCTTGACGGAACTTTTTGGGCCAAAACATTCGGCTAAATCGCTCCTTTCGTTCTCTAGAATGTGATGTCTGGAGGAGCCTGTTTTTTCAGAACTTTATTGACAAAACGGACTCCTACATACCACGGCTCGCGCCTCCCATGCCCCTTCACATCAGCAGGAGGTCATGCGTTCCATGAGCACAGCAATGGGCCAGACGCCGGCTTTACGGCTTCACGGCCTTGAGGGTGAGCGTTTGTTGGAACTTGGCCTTCTTGTCGCTGACCACGACAGTGATGTCGCCCGGCTTGTCCGCCGACTGCACCGTGATGACGAGCTTGCCGCTGAACAGATGCATGTGAGGCTCGGTGAACACTTCGAGCGACGTGGCATCGCCGTTGCAGATGGCCTTGAACGAGCCTGCTCCCTGCACCTCCACATCGATGTTGTCGGTGGCCGTGGGCAGTTCAGTGCCCTGTCTGTCGACCAGGCTCACGGTGATGTAACTCAAGTCGGAGCCGTCGGCCTGCAACACCGTGCGGTCAGCCTCCAGCTTGAGGGCGGCAGCCTTGCCTGCCGTGCAGACCGACTGCTCGGCCGCAGGATGTCCTGCGGCATCGTATGCCACCACGCGCACCTCGCCCGGCTCGTATTTCACGTCGTTCCACATCAGGCGATAGCGCTTGGCACGTTCGGCGGCCAGGGCCGGCGTAGAGGCGCCATGGTCATCAGGACGAGGTGCGGTCACCTTCTGTCGGCGGCCTTGCGACTTGCCGTTGATGAAGAGCTCGGCCTCGGGATAGTCGGTATAGACAAAGACAGGTGTCACCTGGCCCTCGCGTCCGGGCCATGTCCAGTGGGGCAGGATGTGGAGCGTGTGCTCCTGCTTGTTCCATACCGAACGATAGAGATAATAACGGTCCTTGGGCAATCCGGCCAGGTCGAGTATGCCGAAGTAACTGCTTCGGCTGGGCCAATAGTTGTCATAAGGTGTGGGTTCGCCCAGATAGTCGTAACCGGTCCACACAAACTGGCCGATGGTGTAGTTGCGGTCCTCCATCATCATGAAGTCGGCCTCGGGCAGGTTGCTCCACGAACACCACTCGGTGTCATAGCCCGACACCTGTCCGTCGCCCTCATCAGAAGCGGTCTTGAAGGCCACGGGAAACTTGTAGACACCGCGCGAACTGACGGTCGACGCCGTCTCGGAGCCCAGAAGGAATCCTTGGGGCAGCTGGGAGATGGCGGCATCGTAGCGATGGACGCGGTAATTGAAACCGGGGATATCCATCACCTGGGCGAAGCCCGACTTCAGGGCAGCGTCGACGCGGTCCATACCCTGCGTCACCGGACGTGTGGAGTCGAGCCGGTGACACAGATCCTGCAGACGGGCGGCCATGTTGCGCCCTTCCCTGCTGCTCTGCTCGGGTATCTCGTTGCCGATGGAATACATCACAAGACTGGGATGATTGCGGTTGGACAACACCAGGTGCGTGATGTCGCGCTCGCTCCATTCCTTGAAAAACTGTGCATAACCGTTCTTGCATTTGGGATAGACCCACATGTCGAAACTCTCGGCCATGACCATCATGCCAAGCGAATCGTAGACCTCCATCTGCATCTGCGAGGGAATGTTGTGGGAGGTACGTATGGCGTCGGCGCCCATGTCCTTCAGGGTTTTGACCTGACGGATGAGTGCGGCCTTGTTGAGTGCAGCGCCGAGCGGCCCAAGGTCATGGTGAAGACAAACGCCCTTGAACTTTCTCGGCTGGCCGTTGAGCGTGAAGCCGCGGTCCTTGTCGTAGCCGATGGTGCGGATGCCGGTCTTCAGGGTGAGCTCATCCACCGTGCGGCCGTCCTGCATGAGGACGACATGCACGTCATAGAGGCTGGGCGTCTCGGGTGACCAGAGGCGCGGATGGGGCACCTGCAGTTCCATGTGCACGCGTCCGGCGCTGTCGACAGGGGCGTGGGCGGCCTGCTCCACCCATCCTTTCGGACTGAGAACCGACACTTCCACGGCAAGTCCCTTCAGCCGCTCTGCTCCAGGAATCTCGGCGTCGAACGCCAATGTGGCGGCCGTGGAGTCGGCCTTCGCGGTGCGCAAGAAGGTTTGCCAGGGGTCGATGCTCACCGCAGGCGTGATGACAAGGTTGACCGGCCGGTACAGGCCCGCTCCCGGATACCAGCGACTGCTCTCGGCCTGATTGTTCAGACTGACCGCAAGGGTGTTGTCGCCCGAATGCAGATAGGGCGTCACGTCCACCCGGAAGGGCGTGTAGCCGTATGCCCATGAACCTGCCCGCCGGCCGTTGACATAGACCACGGGCTCGGCCATCGCACCGTCGAACTCGAGTGTGGCATGCCGGCCGCCGAGCGCATCGACGGTCAGCGTCGTGACATAGTAGCCGCGCCCGATCCAGGGCAGGGCACCCGAACGGCCTGACTTCTCCGTCTTCTCTTTCTCGCCGTTCTGCTCGATGGCTACGGTCTGCAGGTCCCACTGTTTGTCGAACGGACCGCTGATGGCCCAGTCGTGGGGCACGGTGACGGACTGCCACTGGATGCTGTCGCGTGAGAATTGCCATGTGCTGAGTGTCTGCACCTGGTGTGTCTGTGCATGGCCGATGCTTGCGGCCGAAAGGATCAATAGGGTTATCACACTTGCTTTCATAAGCTACAATTGAGGTTTTAGCATTACGCGAGGGCAAAGTTAGGCAAAATGATTGGCAATTCTTGAAGTTTGCAAATAAAAGTTTGCAAATCATTTGGATTAATAAAAAAATATGTTATCTTTGCAACAGTTATCCTGAAAACAATCTTTTATGCCTTAAAAGAGACTAATACCTATTGAAGATTTGAAGCGACTGCCTGTGAAGGCCGTCGCTTTATTTGTTTTGTGCGGTCAGACGGAAGCAGACAGCCAGTCGGCCAGGAGGGCCTTGTAGTTGTCGGTCTGGTCGATGAAGGTCATGTGACGCGCTCCGTCAAGAAGTTCCCAGCGCGACCGGGGAATACGGTCAAACATCGTTTTGGCGACAAGGGGCGTACATTCGTCATTGGTTCCGCTGATGATGAGGGTGCGCTGCCTGATTTCGCAAAGGCGGTCGGTGTATTCAAAATCCTTGAGCGTGCCGGTCGGCGTGTATTCGTTGGGGCCCCAGGCCGCCACATACGACTCGGTGCCGAACCGCTTCTTGCGCCGGAAGCACTCCGGCGTGGCCTCCGTTATCTCATCGGCATGGAGCACCGTATAGTGGTCGTTGGCCTTCAGATAGGCGGCATCATCGAAGTTGCCTGTTTCCACCGCATGCGCAATGGCCTGCTGTTCTTCCTCGGGCATGAAGGAGATCAGCCTCTGCTGCTCATGGCTCCACAGGGCGCTCGACGACAATGTGCTTGAGAGGATGACCGACTCGATGCCGTCGGGCTGGCGGTCGATGAGGTAGGCGATGATCAGCATGCCGCCCCACGACTGGCCAAGGAGGTTCACGCGGTCGAGGTGCAGGTGCCGCCGAAGGGCATCGAGCTCGTCTTCCCACGTCTGCAGGGTCCACAGTTCGGGGTGGCCTTCCACAAAACTCTCGCCACAACCCAGCTGGTCATAACTGATGATTTGCCGTTGCGTGGTCACGGCCAGCTCGTCGAGCACCTCAAAATAGTTGTGTGTGGAGCCCGGTCCTCCATGGATAAGGAGCAATGGGGCGTTGGCTGTCTTTTCACCGACAATCCTGTAGTATGTCTCATAACCCATGAAGGGCATCTTCCCTTCCGTCACCTGAAGACCCTGGCCTGCATGTTTTTCCGTATTGGCAAGTGTCTTGGCCTCCTCGCTTCGTGCGGTAGGGGTATTCCCCTCATGGCGGGGACTGGCGCTGCCTCGTAATTCTTTCATGTTGTCTTGTTCTGTAATGGTTTATCAATGAAGCCGACCGCTTTCCGCCGCTAGGGGGCAGAAAGCGGTCGGACGGCCGTCATGACAGCGTTCAGTCTTTCAACGAATAAGTGACCGTTGTGACCACTCTGACGCGCTTGATCCACGGTGTGTTCTCGTCGCGGTTGTCGATGGAGAACTGCCCTTGGTCGGCACTGACGATCTTGTTGAGCGTCGACTTACTGTTCTTGGCAAACTGCTGGGCTGTCTGCTGTGCGTTCTCGATGGCTTCCGTCATCATCTTCGGCTTCATCTTCTTGAACGACTGCAGTTCGTAGGTGACTTGGTTGTTGTAGTCGCCGGCCACGATGGCAACGCCCTGCTTCAGCAGTTCTCCCTGCCTTGCGATGATGCTCCGCACGCGTTCCACGTTTTTCGAGGTGACGGTAATCACCAACGTGATGTTGTAACGATAGGGCTTGTTGTTCTGAACGTATTGTTCGGCCGAGAGATCTATCACCTGCGGTGCATTGACGGCAATCTCGTTCTCGGTGATGCCGTTGGCCGTCAGAAAGCGTTTGATGGCCTGCTGCTTCTGTGCTATGCGGTCATAGAGTTCCGGCAGGTCATTGCCCAGCTCCTTGGAGACGATAGGCCACGTGACCTTGTCGGCTTTCACTTCCGTTTCGGCCAGTCCTTTCACCGTCACCTTGCGGTCTTTCTCCGTGAAATTGTCTATTCCCGCTTTCAGAAACAAACCCAGTACAATGATGCCGATCGCTATGATGGCAGCACTGATAATCTTTTCTTTCTCCTTCATAGTTGTATGCCTTTAATTGATTCTACTTATTGTCGGCAGGTTGTTTGGCCTCTTGCCATGACAGCATCGGGCCGAGCCAACCACCTGTCGCCTGCAAAAATATGGAAAGGTTAAGCGTTTCACAATAGGGAAATCCCTAATTGTTGGAGAAAAAGCTCTATCGTCATTCCGTCAAAAGAATGTTCGCTCAATGCAAGGTGTGGTGTAGGCGTAAGGCAGGTAAGCCAACGACGGTATGGGCTTCGTGAGGATGATGCCGGGCCTTGTGCCGCGCCGTATGCTTCCATGCGTGGCGGACAGTCCCATGGCCGCCGCTCCGTTGACGGTAACTGCGTTGAGCGCCTCGGTGGGCAGCAGCCGCATCTTCATGCAGGCCAGGGACATGACAAAGCACATGTCGCCCGAGGGCGTGGATCCCGGATTGTAGTCGCTTGCCAAGGCTACGGCCAGTCCCCGGTCGATCATTGCCCTTCCCCTGCCATAAGGCATGTTGGAAAAGAACGAGGTGCCGGGCAATAGCGTCGGCATGGTGTCGCTATCCTTCAGCAAGGGAATGTCGTTCTCGTCCATATTCTCAAGGTGGTCGACCGACACTGCACGGTGGCGGACGCACACCGGGAGGCCGCCACAGGAGGCCAGTTCGTCTACATGCACCTTCGGCTTCAGCCCGTATTTATCGGCAGCGGTCAGTATCCGGTCGGTCTCGCCGGGCGTAAAGAAGCCCTTGTCGCAAAAGACATCGACGAAATCGGCCAGCTTTTCTTTGGCCACCTCAGGCAACATCTCATTGATGACCATACTGACATAGTCTGCCTGGCGTCCCGTATAGTCGCGCGCCACTGCGTGAGCACCCAGGAATGTGCTCACCACCCGGATGGGCACCTTCTCCCTTATGCGTCTGATGACACGCAGTATCTTCAGCTCATCGGCAGTGTTCAGTCCGTAGCCGCTCTTGATCTCCACACATCCCGTGCCCTTGTCCATGATCTCACGCATGCGTTCCATGGCCTGGCGGAAGAGTTCTTCTTCCGATGTCTGGTGAAGGAGGTCGGCCGAATTGAGGATTCCCCCACCCCGCCGGGCCACTTCCGCATAGCTGAGGCCGCGTATCTTGTCTTCCCATTCGTGTTCGCGACTGCCTGCAAAGACCAGGTGGGTGTGGCTGTCGCAGAAGGCAGGCAGCACCAGTCCGCCACGGGCGTCAATGACCTCATCGGCATGTTGTTCCGGGCTGAGCATACACATGTCCCCGTAGTCTTCCACCACCCCGTCGGCCAAGGCAAGCCAAGCGTTGTCCATGGAATATGGAAGACTCATGTCTGCGCCGCAAAGACGCAGGCATGAGGAAGGCCGGAGACCATAGAGCGTTTTGATGTTGGTTATCAGCGTGCGCATGACGGTTTTGCGTTAGTCCAGTGATTCGGTGCGCAGGAAGTCCACCGACTTGGCTATGAGCGGATACATCACCGTGTCTTTGTCGATGAACGGCACCGCCTTGCGATAGTTCTTGTGCATCTTCTCCACGATGGGCGACGACTTCAGCGGCCGTCTGAAATCCAGGGCCTGGGCAGCGTTGAACAGTTCGATGGCCAGCACACGCTCGGTGTTGAGTATCACTTTGTAGAGCTTTGTGCCGGCATTGGCGCCCATGCTCACGTGGTCTTCCTGTCCCTGTGAGGTCGGTATGCTGTCCACCGACGACGGCATGCAGAGTGTCTTGCTCTGGCTTACAATGCTCGCTGCGGTGTACTGCGTGATCATGAAGCCGCTGTTCACACCCGGATTGGCCACCAAGAAACTGGGCAGTCCCCGTGTGCCCGACACCAGTTTGTAGATGCGCCGCTCAGAGATGTTGGCCAGCTCCGACATGGCGATGGCCAGGAAATCCATCGGAAGGGCAATGGGCTCACCATGGAAGTTGCCGGCCGAGATGACCATGTCTTCATCGGGTACCACGGTCGGATTGTCGGTCGTAGCATTGATTTCCACATCTGTCACCTGCTGCACGTAGCGCACGGTGTCCTTCACCGCCCCGTGCACCTGTGGTATGCAACGGAACGAATAGGGGTCTTGCACGTGATGCTTGGGCTGTCGGATCAGTTCACTGCCCGCGAGGATGTGGGAAATATGTTCGGCAGTATCCATTTGCCCCTGGTGCGGGCGCACGACGTGGACGGCAGGGTGGAACGGTTCGATGCGGCCGTCATAGGCATCCAGCGACATGGCCGCGATGTAGTCGGCCCAATTGGAGAGCTTGGTGGCCTGTATGATGCCCCAGCAGCAGAACGCCCCCATGTTTTGCGTACCATTGAGCAGTGCAAGTCCCTCTTTCGAAGCCAGCTTGATAGGCTCCCATCCCATGGTCTGCAGAAGTTCGGCGCCACTCATCCGTTGTCCCTGGTACTCCACTTCGCCCAGCCCGACGAGCGGCAGGCAGAGGTGAGCCAGCGGCACCAGGTCGCCCGATGAGCCGACAGAGCCTTGCATATAGACAATGGGGTAGATGTCGTAGTTGAAAAAGTCGATAAGCCGCTCCACCGTGTCGAGCTTGCATGCCGAGTATCCGTAGGACAACGACTGTATCTTCAGCAGGATCATCAGCTTGACAATTTCGTTGGGCACGCGGTCTCCGATGCCGCATGCGTGGCTCATCATCAGGTTGATCTGCAGTTGCGAGAGCTGGTCGCCGCCAATGGATATGTTGTAAAGCGAGCCGAAGCCTGTGGTGACACCATAGATAGGTGTTTCCGACGAGGCTATCTTCTTGTCAAGGTACTCGCGGCAGCGCACGATGCGGTTGCGCGAGTCTTCACCGAGTTTCAGTTTGTAGTTGCCGCGCAGGATTTCCCACACCTTGTCGAGCGTGAGGTGTCCGGCACTTATTTCATGGATATTGGCCATTGTGATAGGATTAAGGTTTAGAATGATTGGTTGATGATGTCGTCGTCCACGAGGTTGGGCAGCGTCACCTGCAGGTCGGGCGTGAGCGCCATCTGGCGTCTGATGGCGTCCATCGACCCGTCGTTTCTTGCCCACGAGCGCCTTGAGATGCCGTTGTTCACATCCCAGAAGAGCATCTCCCGGATATTCCTGTCGCTCTCGTCGCTGCCGTCGACGACCATGCCGAAGCCACCGTTGATGACCTCGCCCCAGCCCACTCCGCCGCCGTTGTGCAGGCTCACCCACGTCGCTCCGCGGAAAGCGTCGCCAATGACGTTCTGCACGGCCATGTCGGCACAATACCGCGACCCGTCGTAGATGTTGCTTGTCTCGCGGAAAGGCGAGTCGGTGCCGCTGACATCATGGTGGTCACGCCCCAGCACGACGGGCATCTTCAGCCGGCCGTCACGCACGGCCTCGTTGAAGGCCAGTGCTATCTTGGTGCGTCCCTCGCAGTCGGCATAGAGTATGCGTGCCTGCGACCCCACGACGAGATGGTTCTTGCCCGCCTCGCGTATCCAGTGGATATTGTCGTCAAGCTGGTGCTTGATGTCATCGGGAGCGTGCCGGCGCTCCTCTTCCAGCACGTCGAGTGCCAGTTGGTCCGTCAGTGCCAGGTCAGCGGGGTCGCATGAGGTGCATACCCATCGGAAGGGTCCGAAGCCATAGTCGAAGAACATCGGCCCCATGATATCCTGCACATACGAGGGATAGCGGAACGTGCCGTCGGCCTTCATGATATCGGCCCCTGCACGGCTCGCCTGCAGGAGGAACGCATTGCCGTAGTCGAAGAAATACATGCCTCGGCCGGTAAGCTGGTTGATGGCTGCCACCTGGCGCCGCAACGACTCCTCCACCCGTTTCCTGAACGTCTCGGGGTCGGCGGCCATCATGCGCTTGCTCTCGTCGAGCGTCATGCCGACGGGATAATAGCCGCCCGCCCATGGGTTGTGGAGCGATGTCTGGTCGGAGCCCAGATTGACCTCTATGTCCTCCTTGGCCAGCCGCTCCCACAGGTCGACGACATTGCCGACATAGGCCATTGACACCACGCGCTTCTCGGCCAGCGCCTTTCTCACGGCGCCCATCAGTTCGTCGAGACCATAGTGGAGCTCGTCCACCCAGCCTTGCTCGTAGCGTTTCTGCGCCGCCTTCGGGTTGATTTCGGCCACCACGCTCACCACGTGTGCGATGTTGCCGGCCTTCGGTTGTGCACCGCTCATGCCGCCCAGACCGCTCGACACAAACAGGGGGATGTCGTTCGTGGCCGTCGTTCCGGCGCCGCCCATCACTCGGCGCGCCGCATTGAGCACCGTGATGGTGGTTCCGTGAACGATGCCCTGCGGTCCGATGTACATGTATGAACCGGCCGTCATCTGTCCGTATTGGCTCACGCCGAGGGCGTTCATGCGCTCCCAGTCATCGGGTTTTGAGTAGTTGGGGATGACCATGCCATTGGTGACGACCACCCGTGGCGCCCGTTTGTGCGAGGGGAAGAGGCCCAGGGGATGGCCCGAGTACATCACGAGCGTCTGCTCATCGGTCATCTCCGACAAGTATTTCATCACAAGCCTGTATTGCGCCCAGTTTTGGAAGATGGCCCCGTTGCCTCCGTAGATGATCAGTTCGTGGGGATGTTGTGCCACTCTCGGGTCGAGGTTGTTCTGGATCATCAGCATGATGGCCGCCGCCTGTTCCGACCGATGCGGATAGTCTGTGATGGGGCGGGCCTTCATCTCATAGGTCGGGCGATAGCGGTACATGTAGATGCGTCCGTACTTGCGGAGCTCCTCGGCAAATTCAGGAGCCAGCGCCGCATGCAGATGCTTGGGGAAATAGCGCAACGCATTGCGCAGGGCGAGTTGCTTCTCCTCCTTGATGAGAATATCCTTGCGCTTGGGTGCGTGGTTGATGGCGAAGTCATAGTCCTGCAGTTCGGGCAAGGTGTCGGGTATGCCGGCTCTGATGTCGGCCTGGAATTCTTCGATGGTCATGGTTGCGTTTGGTTAGAGGCTTGTGCGTCTTTATTTATGTTTATGGGATATTTTCCTACGACAAGGATGGTCTGGCGACGGCGGCGTCGTGCAAAGGACGACCGGTCATGCTCCGATCTTGCTGTCCACGATGGTCATAATCTCCTTCTCGAGCTTCGCCGCCTTCTCCTCATACGACTGTGCTTGGTCGACGAGCGCTTGGGCCACAGCCTTGTCGGCGAGCGATGCAGCGTTGATTTTCACGTTGAGGGCTGCGCCTCGCACGGCTGCACGTGCGGCCAGCGCTCCCACGCCGGCATCGCTCACACTGGCAGGGTTGCCTTCCTGCGCCATTGCCCGGCAGAGGTCGAACACCTCAAACGATCGTCTCACCGTCTCCAGGGGCACCTCGGCAGCATGAAGTGTGGCACGCTGGATGGCTGCTGTGCGTGCCGCCTTCTCCTCTTCGGTCGCTTTGGGCAGGCCAAACGCCGCCATGATCTGGTTGAAGGCATCGGTGTCTTCGTCGATGAGGTGCATGAGCTGGCCCATGAGCTTCTGTCCCCGCTCAGCCATGACGCTGAACTCCTGCCACCTGTCGTCCCATCCGCGCTTGTGTGCGGAGAGGTTGGCCACCATGGCTCCCAGGGCTGCCCCGAGTGCTCCCATGGTGGCAGCAATGGTGCCGCCACCCGGTGCCGGGCTCTCGCGCGAGGTCTCTTCCACAAACCCCTTGACCGTCATGTCGGCCAGTCGCTTCGTGGGCGTTGCGTCCTCCAACAGGTATTCGATCACTTTCTTGCGGGGGTCGAAGGGTCGCAAGTCATCGAGGCTCATCGACTTGACGGCCATCTTGACCAAGTCCTCTTCTGGTACGCCTACCGACCGTTGCTGCATCTCCAGGTAATGGATGCCGGCTTCGATGAGTACCCGTTTGGGAATGAGTCCCACGATCTCCGTCCCCGTGACGCGCAGGCCTCTTGCGGCCGCTGCACGGCACACCTCGTCGAAGGCCTTGTGGAGCGGCGTCTCGTTGATATTGGTGATGTTCATCGACACTTGCGCGATACCATATTCATCGATAAACCATCCGATGGCTTTCGTATATTTCAGTGTACCCGGCTGCATGAGCGTCTTGCCATTGGCATCTTTCAGGATCTTTCCTGTCAGTTTGCCTCCCTCGCGCTGCGGTCTGCCCTTCTCCCTGACGTCGAATGCGATGGCGTTGGCCCTTCTGGTGGACGTTGTGTTCAGGTTGAAGTTGACTGCGATGAGGAAGTCGCGCGCACCCACCACCGTAGCACCGCTCTTTGCCATGTCCTCATCCCATGGACGTGCTCCATAGTCGGGAGCCTCGTCGGGGTTGCCCACGCGGTCAGCCAGGGCCTCATACTCGCCTTTGCGGCACACAGCCAGGTTGCGGCGTTCCGTCTTGAAGGCTGCCGCCTCATAACTGTAACAGGGTATGCGCAGCTCACGGGCAATACGCTCAGCCAACTGGCGCGCCATTTGTGCACATTCCTCCAGCGTCACGCCACTCACGGGCACCAGCGGCAACACGTCGGTAGCGCCGATGCGCGGATGCGCTCCATGATGTTGTCGCATGTCGATGACGCGTGCAGCTTGCGCCACGGCGCGGAAGGCCGCCTCACAGACGGCTTCGGGCTCACCCACAAAGGTCACCACCGTGCGGTTGGTAGCCTCACCGGGGTCTACGTTGAGCAACATCACGCCCTTGACGCTTTTTACGGCCTCGACGATGGAATTGATCTTCTGCATGTCGCGTCCCTCACTGAAATTGGGCACGCACTCTATAATCCTGTTGTTTGCCATAGGTTCTCTTGATGTATTGAATGTCCAGCTTAATCGTTCTCAAAATTAGGTCAATTCTTTGAGAACTGCAAATAATTATGCAATAAAATCGCGAAAGGCGACCATTTCGCTGGTCGCCCTTCGTTTACGATTGGGTATGGAGCGATGGTGTTCTATATAATAAGGTGGATGATCATTTGTTGCAAATGATACTGTTTTTGAAGAAACCCTCCTCAAATTCGTGGAAAATGACTATCCCTGCATGGACAACGAGAATGTGGCGACAGGATGTTTTGACTATAGCCGGGAGTCCATATTTACTTCGTTCAGGTCGAATTATAGGTATAAACGACAAATATTCATGCTGAGACGGGCGACAATGTAGAAAAATAGGTATCTTTGTCGGGTAAACCTATAATAAACATACGACCATGACCAGACATATTATCAGAACGCTCGCAGTAGGCATCATGTGCGTGGTATCATTGTCATGGACCATCACGCCACTCGCTGCGAAACCGCACAAGCGGCTCAAGGTGGCCCTCGTGCTAGGCGGCGGCGGTGCCAAAGGAGCGGCCGAGGTAGGCGTGCTGAAGGAGATAGAGCGCGCCGGCATACCCATTGACTATATCGTGGGAACCAGCATCGGCTCCATCGTCGGCGGTCTCTACTCGGTAGGCTACCGTGCCCAAGAGCTCGACTCGCTCTTCATCCACCAGAACTGGCTGAAGCTGTTCAATGACCGCAAGGCCAAAGAGGCCGGGAAGGTCAGCGAGATCAAGGGGTTCGGCCTGATGCGCGGCGTGGGCGTGGTGCAGTTTCTCGACTCCCTGCTCACGGCCAAGGACACCTACCGCGGCCCGGGCCAGTATCCCGACACCATCGACTTCGACCGCCTGCCCATCCCCTATCGGGCGGTGGCGTGCGATGTCAACGCTGGCCAGAGCGTGGCGTTGTCCCACGGCAGCATGCCCCTCGCCATGCGTGCCAGCATGGCCATACCTGGCGTCTTCAAGCCCGTGCGCATCGACTCGCTGCGCATGCTCGACGGCGGACTGATCAACAACCTGCCTGTCGACGTGGCGCGTGCGCTGGGTGCCGACATCGTCATCGCCATAGACCTCACCCAGAACAAGCATCCCGACTTTGTGCCCAAGAAGATAAGCAAGTTTATGGGCAAGGGGCTGAAATGGCTTCGCCAGCGCCCCGACTTCGTCAACTACAACCGCAACCGCAAGGATGCTGACCTGTGCATCAACCCCAAGCTGAAGGGGTACGGCGTGACGAGCTTCCAGACAGACGACATCCGGGCCATGATCGACCTGGGTGAAAAAGCCGCCAAGAGTCATCGGAGCAAGCTCGCGGCCATCAGAAAGAAGGCCACAGGCAAGTGACGGGTGGAAAGTCGCGGCGCATTGTCAAATATTCTTGCCGAATTTTAACACTTCCAGCAACAACGAAATAGAGCGGCGCAAGACCCGAAAACACCGCTCGCCACCCTCCCGACTGCCGGATGCGCCCAAAGAAGATGCCTTATCAGGGTGCGATAGGTATCCTATCGTGGTGCGATAGATGCTTAATGAAGCCTCAATAAGATACTAATCAATGCACGATAGATGCCTTATAGCAGAGAAAAGACTCCGAAAAGCCGACCCGACAACATGTCTGATGACCCCAAACCTACCTCAAACCATCGTAAGTCATTGACTGACAGAACAATCTGCAAAATCCAAAAAATAGCGCCTCAAAACGGCCGACGAACGACGCGCTGGCAAAGAACGCAAAAATGGCGCACCTTTTTGTCACAACATTTCATCCCCTTTCCCATGAAATCATCTACCTGCCTCACCATTTGTCTGTTGTCGCTCCTGCTGACGGCTGCATGCCCATCGCTGCACGCCCAAACGACAGAGACCACAGGACCGCTGGAGTTTCTTCCCTTCTCCGGCAACAACAAGATACCCTTCAACACCACCCGGGTCGTCCATCAGGGTCCCAAGGGCTATCTGTGGATAGGCTCCAACAACGGCCTCTACCGTTTCGACGGCTTTCATGTGAAACGGTATGCCTGTAGTCTGCTCCGTCCCAACTTCTTCACATCCAACGAGATCACGGCAATCTGCGACGACGGACACGACAACCTGTGGGTGGGCACCCAGATGGGGCTCAACCGCATGAGCCTCAGCCGGGGCACCACGCAGCACTACCTTCTCCGCGACTTCAACAACTCCAACGTCATCAGCCAGCTCTTCCGCACCCGAAACGGCGAGATCTGGGCGGGCACCGAAGGCGGCCTCTACCGCTACGACGAGCGCGCCGACACGTTCGTGCTGTTCTGCAACCAACGGGGCAACGCCAAGATACCCCACTGCTCCGTCACCTCTATTGTTGAGGACGGGCGCGGATGCCTATGGTTTGGCACGTGGGACAAGGGACTTTACCGTTACGACCAGCGCACCGGACAATGGTACGAGATGCCCAAATTCAACGACCTCAACTCGGCACAGGCCGTCTACATGCGGCGCGACGGCCGGCTCTTCGTGGGCACCTGGGGCAAGGGGTTGTTTGTCATCGCCAATCCCTACGACACAGGCACCCCCCTGATCGTGAGCCACTATGACCACCACTCGACAGGCGGACTTTTACCTTCAGACATCGTATGGAGCATCAAGGGTACCACCACGTCGCCCCGCATATGGATAGGCACCAACCGAGGGCTGGCCATCTTAGAGGCGGGCAAGGTCAGCGACGTGGCTGAGAGTGCCGTACTGGGCACCGGCTTCTTCGGCCGCGGCGCCGCCATCGAGTTTATCGACGACAAGGGTGCCCTGTGGATCAACGCACGCGGCAGGGGCTTGGTCGTGGCCGCACCTGTCCACCGGCGTTTCCGGCAGAACCGTCTCCCTGCGCCCTTCTACTCCTACGATTACATCAACGCACTCGCCTTTGCCCCCGACGGCACGCTGTGGGTGACCCTGCACAACAACGGAGTGATTCACCATGACCCGTCGGGGCAATGGCACAACATACCCACGGGCTGCACCACCTACTCCACCGCCTTTGCCGACGACGGCACCACACTCGTCGGTACCGAGCGACGAGGCATACTGGTGGTCAGCGACGGCCGTGTGATACGTGAACACAACACAGCCAACACGCCATGGCTGAAGGACAACTGCGTCTACTCCTTTCTCTACACGCCTGAGGGACATCTGCTCGTCGGCACATGGAGGGGCTTGAGCGTGCTCTATGAGGACGGCCGCGGAGCCTACCTGTCGACCCACCGGCTCAAGGCCCTCGCCGACATGCGCATACGGTGCATGGCACGCGACCAGCAGGGCAACTACTGGCTCGGCACCAAGGGTAACGGACTGGTGAAGCTCACCGGCAACCTGCGGCAGCCTCGTGCCATCCAGATGAAGCGCTACGACGCACAGAAGGGCACAACCTTCCGTTTCAAGGACGTGACGTCGGTCGTGGCCGACCGGCACGGCAACGTGTGGGCATGCACGGGCGATGGTGGCCTGCTGCGTTATGACTCGAAGGGCGACATCTTCGAAAACATGAACCAGCGCGTGGGCATCCCCGACGAGGAAGTGTATGCCATCGTGGAGAGTCTCGACGGAAGTCTGTGGCTCTCCTCGCGCAACAGCCTTATCCGATTCACTGACAACGGACAGGGAGAAGAGGCCGACATCAAGATGTTTTCGCGCAACGAGGTGCTCGACAACGATATCTTCGGCAGCCATCTGGCAGCCGTGTCGCCACGGGGCCAGCTATGCTTTGGGGGCACAGGCAGCTATGCCATCTTCGATGAACGCATCGTGCAGTCGAAGGTGGGCAAACCGCTTACCCACATCTCCGACATCCGGATCTTCAACAAGCCGCTGGCCGACATGGACAGCAGCGTGCGGCAGGCCGTCACCAGTCTCCTGCCGCCCTACACCGACTCCATCACCCTGGCCTACGGGCAGCGCGACCTGACCATCGAACTATCATCGATGAACTACGACGGCGTCACCGACGTGCGCTTCGCCTACATGCTGCAGGGCTACGACAAGGAGTGGCACTATGCCGATGTTGATGTCCATCAGGTGAACTACAACAACCTGCCGCCGGGCAACTACACGTTCCTCCTGCGGTCGACCGACGACAACGGAAACTGGAGCGGCGAGGTGCAACGGCTGGGCATACGTGTCATGGCCCCCTGGTATCTGCGCTGGTACGCCTTTGTGCTCTACCTCCTGGCGGCCGTGGGCATCACATGGATGGGCCTGCGCTATTACAGGAACCGCGAAGAGAGCCGCCGCGAAATCCAGATGGCGCACATGGAGAACAAGAACATTGAACTCCTCAACCACAAGAAACTGCAGTTCTTCACCAACATCACCCATGATCTCATGACGCCGCTCACGGTGGTGCTGGCCACGGTGAGCAACCTGAAGAGGGAGCACCCTGAGGACGAGGTGTCGTTTAAGGTCATCGACAACAACGCCAACCGCCTCATGCGTCTCTTGCAGCAGATCCTGGAGTTCCGCAAGTCGGAGACCGGCAATCTGCATCTGCGCGTGGAGAAAGGAAACCTGACGGCATTCATGGACAAAGAGATCGAGAGCATCCGGCCACTGGCCAACAGCAAGGACATCCGCCTCTCGCTCACCATGCCCGAGACGGAGATGACAGGGTATTTCGACTCCGACGCTCTCGACAAGATCATCTACAACCTCATCAGCAACGCCACCAAATACAACCACACCGGCGGATGGATCCGCGTGGATGTCTGTCGGGAGGGCAACCTGGCCGTCATCCGCGTCAGCGACGGCGGCGAGGGTATCGACAAGAACAAGCTGGCGTCGCTCTTCACCCGTTTCTATGAAGGCGAGCACCGACGGTTCAACACTTACGGCACGGGCATCGGCCTCTCGCTGGTCAAGGATCTCGTCACGCTGCATCACGGATCGGTCAGCGTGGAAAGCGAACTGGGCAAGGGCAGCACGTTCACCGTGACCCTGCCCATCAACAGGGAGGCTTACCAGCCCCAGGAGATCGACGACTCCACCTTGCTCATGTTCGCCCACGACGAGGCACAGGAGACACCTGCAGCCAAGAAGAGTGACAAGGCGGCCACCGTGCTTGTGGTGGAAGACAACGAGGATCTGTTGCGGATGCTCGAGAAAATCCTGTCGCACGACTACCGGGTGCGCACTGCCTACAACGGCAAGGAGGCGCTGGAAATCGTGGAAGCCGAGCCTGTGGATCTCGTCATCACCGACATCATGATGCCTGTCATGGACGGTGTGGAGTTGACCCGACGGCTACGCGAAGACAAGCGCCACGAGAGTTGCCCCGTCATCATGCTCACGGCCAAGCGCGACGACGACAACCGCGTGGCGGCCTATCGCGTCGGCGCCAACGCCTACATCACGAAGCCCTTCAACACATCGGTGCTCATGGTGCGCGTGCAAAACCTGCTGCAGCAGCGGCAAAAGAGCACGCAGGAGGTGTCGGAAATTCTCTTCGGAAGCATCAAGGACGTGAAGTTGAGCGGTTCCGACCAAGACTTCATCAAGCAGTGCATAGCCGTCGTGCAACGACATCTCAGCGATGCCACGCTCGACCTGCCGGCCTTCGCGGAGGAAATGAGCATGTCCAAGTCGACGCTCTACAAGAAACTGCGCGCGCTGACGGGCAAGAGCACCTCGGGCTTCATCCGTTCCATACGCATGCAGTCGGCCTGCCAACTGCTTCGCCAGAACCCGCAGGCCCACATATCCGAGATTGCCTATGCCGTGGGATATAACGACCCGAAGTATTTTTCGTCCTGTTTTAAGAAAGACTTCGGTTGTCTGCCTTCCGAATACCTTGACAAAGCAGAGCAAGAGAGCGCACAAGGGGAATAATGCGTTATTTGCCTCAAAAAGAGGCATGGACGAGCATAATTCTATCCATTTTACGCATTTTTCTCCCTTGCACATGTCTTAATATTCTAATTTTGTGCTTGTTAAAAACCTGAAAAGCATGAAACGATTTACCACAAGACATGGCATGATGCTGACCATCATAGGCTTGGCACTGTCGGTACTGCCCTGCGGCGCCAAAGACCGCAAGGTGCATAGTGCCAAGCAAATCACCGCTCAAACGACCCTAGGGGCCGGCGAAGACCTGCACCTCTCCGACTCGGTGTCGGCCATCGCGCCAGGCGCCTCAGTAACCATCAACGATGCCGACGCTTGGTTGTTCTTCGACAATGTACGCCCCAGCGACGTTGTCAGCCAATACGCATCCCGCATCCTCATCGGCGGAAAGCCTTTCGCACCGGGCACCAACGGGCGCATAGCCATCTACCGGCATGGCGCCGTGGTCATGGCGCAGGCTGATGACTACGAAGCTCTCAGTGCCACCGACGGCAAGCAAACCGTTTCCTTCCGTTGCGACTATTATTACACCAACGCACCTGGCGTCCACGTTCCTATAGATAAGGTGAAGACCCTGCCGCTCGACAATGCCATCACGCATATCCGCCTGGCGCGTGGCTACATGGCCACATTGGCCTGCGAGCCCAACGGCATGGGCTACAGCCGCGTGTTTGTGGCTGATGACGACGACATCGACATCGACCTGCCCCAGCAACTCGCGGGCAAGGTGAGCTTCATCCGTGTCTTCCGTTGGCAGTACACGTCCAAGAAGGGATGGGCGGGAAGCACGTGGTCGGCCATGCCCGACAGCCTGAAGTATGCCTTCCAACAGTCTGACCTCACGCGTTCCACATGGTATTACAACTGGGGATCATCGCCCACCATCGACCCGATGAACGCCGATGCAAAGAACTACAACCAGGAGTTTGTGCCTGAGAAGTGGGGCGCTGGCGGACTATGGGATGGTGTCTATAAGATACAGGAGTCCACCCATCTCTTGGGCTACAATGAACCCGACCACTCGGAGCAGTCGAATGTCAGTGTGGAGAAAGCCATCGAAGAGTGGCCACTGATGATGCAAACGGGCATGCGACTGGGCTCGCCCGCCACGACCAACTTTACGTGGCTTTACAATTTCATGGACAAATGCAAGAAGCTCAACTACCGCGTCGACTATGTCGTCGTGCACGCCTACTGGGGTGGCATGTCGGCGAGCGAGTGGTACAACGACTTGAAGGCTGTCCATGACCGCACCGGAAGACCCATCTGGATCAAGGAGTGGAACAATGGGGCCAACTGGACCAAGGAGAGCTGGCCCTCGTCGCAAACCGAGCAGTATGCCAAGCAACTGCGTGACCTCACGGCCATCGTAGGCATGCTCGACACCTGTTCGTTCATTGAGCGCTATTCCATCTACAACTGGGTGGAAGACAAGCGAATGATCATCGACAAGAATGGCAAGCTCACACCTGCCGGCGAGATGTATGCTGCCGACAAGCCCGCTTATTTCTTCAACCGCTCGAAGGAGGTCATACCATCGTGGACGCTCTATGAGGCACCCGCATTGCGCTACGACTCCATCACGGCCGACAACCAGGTGTGCCTCAGCTGGACCGACAGCAACGGTGAGCAGGTGGACCACTACAACCTCAACCTCAACGGGCAGGTGCTCCGTGAGGGCGTCAGGGAGCGCCTGGCGACGGTCGACATCAGCCAGACCAGTCCTGAACAGGGACAATACTTGTTTCAGGTGGAGCAAATGACTGCAGAAGGAAAGCAGGGCAAGCGTTCCAACAGCGTGGCGCTGCAAACGGCCGCACAGGCAGAGCAAGGCGTGACACTGGGCGAGACCTTGGTCAACCAAGACTGGAGTCCCATGCTCATCCCGGTGCCCTACGCTGACACGCCCACACTCCTCCTCGGCACGCCTACCTACCGCAACAAGATGCCACTAGCTCCGCTCACCTGCCAAGCCACGGTCAACCACTTCAACGTGGGTCTGCGCGCATGGCTCTACCAGCAATCGCCCTCCTTCTACGCACCCGACACCTTATCTTATATGCTCTTGCCTCAAGGCACGTACCAATGGGGTTCCATCCAGGCTGAGGCGGGCACCGCCGACTCCGTAGGCTGCTCTTGGAGAAAGGTGACATTCGGCAAGACCTTCAGCACCAAGCCTGTGGTGCTTGCTTCACTGGCGGTTGCCAACGACACCACAGCCACGGTGGCCGTCCGCAACATCACCAACGAGGGATTTGAGGTGTGCATAAGGCACGAGGGACGCGTCACAACGGCACAAGCCGACGGACGCGTGTCGTTCCTGGCCGCCACGCCGGGCGAAGCGACCCTGGGAGGAAGGCGCCTGGTGGTGGGGATGACCGACGACGGCGCAGTGGGGGCCAACCTCACAGGCGAGGGCAACATTGCCTACACCACGCCATTCGAAGAGACACCTTATTTCTTTGCGCAGATGCAGACGGAGAACGACACCATCACGGCAACCTTGCGACTGAAAAGCAGAAACAAAACGGGGGTCACCCTCTTTAAAGACCGCGAGAAAGCGGTGGCACACGAGAACGTGGCGGGTGAGCAAGTGGGATACATGGCCATCAGCAAGGGACTGGCTATGGGCATCGCCAAAACCACGGCAAGAGACAACGGAAGCACAAAGTGGTACTCGCTCTCTGGCATACCCATGAACAAGCAGCCCCGCCGTCCAGGTGTCTACATCGCAAAGCAAGGGGCAAGGGCCGTGAGAATTATCATACGCTAAAAACCATAATCAATCCATAACAAACAATCCTTTTTTATTAACAATCACAACTCCTAAAAACATGAAGAAATTCTTTTTAAGAAGTACCCTGTTCATCTTGATGATGAGTGGCGGTTGCCTCGGGAGTCCTTCGTGGGCGGCACATCCCAGTGATGTCATCACGGTGAGGTTTGCCGCTCCCAGCGGCGCACCGGCCCGAAGTGCTACTTCGACCGTGTCCGACGTCGTGACACTCGATGGCACAGGAGCGACGGCAACGATTCTTGTTGAGGCCAATGGGCTCGAACAGGATGTCCAGTTGACGGCGACAACAGGTTTCAGCGTGACGCCTGCCCGCATCAAGGCGGGAGCGGAGCCCACACAGGTCACCGTGACCAATGTGTCGAGTCGCAACCTGCAAGAGGGCCAGCTCATCCTCCGCAGCGGTGACATGCGCACCTACGTGAAATTGAAAGGCATCGGCACGCCCCTCGCCGTGAAGGACATCTCGGCCAACCCTGCCTATGCGGGCGGCACCGATACCGAGAAGACATTCGAAGGCTTCGAGCCCGGTGAGAACGGCTACACCGTCGAGGTGAAGGCCAAGACGGCAGGCAGCGGCAGCACACTCAACGCCTATGCCGTGACGGCCAACAAGGCAGGATTCGACAGCTACATCGGCAGCGAGTCATTGGGACTGCTCAACGGTGCTTCTTCCTACTACAGCAATGAGGGCATCTCCAACCCTGCCAATGGCGGTACGTTCTACAACACCGACGGGCTCTACCATACCTACCGCTACGCCGTGACACCCGACAAGCGTGTCTTCGTCTACCGCGACGGCATGGCCGTGGACACCATGCGCATCGCCGACCTCGCCCTGCAGCCCGAGTGGAGCGTGGAGAACGGTGAGATGAGCGAGAACCTCATCAAGAACGGCGACTTCGAGGGCGAGCACAACTTCTCGAAGTCGAGGAACATCACCACACGCATCGAGGGTTGGGACGTCTATCCCTACGACCAGTACAACACCACACAGAACATCGAGGCCGAGGAGCGGTCGAACGAGGTGGACCAGAACAACCACGTCCTGTCGCTGGATCGTTACATGTGGAGCGACGGATGGTCAGCCGGCGAGATATCGCAGGTGGTCGACGTGGCACCCAACGAGGTCTACTCCTTCTCATGCCTGGCCAAGGGCGGACAGTACAACGGCTCGCCGCTGGGCAAGATCCGCATCTTCGACCTGCAGAACGAGAACAACAAGATTGACCTGCCCGTCACTTCCGACAGCTACGAGACCTACGCCACCGACTTCACGACGGAGGCCAACACCAAGCAGATCCGCGTGGTGCTCTACCTCGAGCGCGCCAAGTGGGGTGCATCCGTATCTGCCCTGAAGGTCGACGACGTGAAGCTGGTGGGCGTGGACCGCGCCGTGAAACCGCAGATCGGCTTCACTGCCGACAACGCCGACATCGCCTACTTCGCCTTCGATAACACCGGAGCCTACGCCCCGGCCTTCGCTGAGCTCTCCGCATCCGCCGACAGCCTGACGCTCGACGGAACGGGTGCCACTACTACCTTCGACGTGACAAGCCAGAACTTGACGGGCGACATCTCCGTGTTGGCCACACATGGATTTGAGGTTTCGCCCTCGGTCTTGAAGGAAGGCGGCACGGTGACCGTGAAGAACATCTCCACATTGGCCAACACCACGGGCAAGGTCATCCTCCGCAGCGGTGACATGCGCACCTACGTGAATCTCTCGGCCAAGGGCACTCCCCTTGCCGTGAAGGACATCTCAGCCAACCCTGCCTATGCGGGCGGCACTGATACCGAGAAGACGTTCGAAGGCTTCGAGCCCGGTGAGAACGGCTACACCGTCGAGGTGAAGGCCAAGACGGCAGGCAGCGGCAGCACACTCAACGCCTATGCCGTGACGGCCAACAAGGCAGGATTCGACAGCTACATCGGCAGCGAGTCATTGGGACTGCTCAACGGTGCTTCTTCCTACTACAGCAATGAGGGCATCTCCAACCCTGCCAATGGCGGTACGTTCTACAACACCGACGGGCTCTACCATACCTACCGCTACGCCGTGACACCCGACAAGCGTGTCTTCGTCTACCGCGACGGCATGGCCGTGGACACCATGCGCATCGCCGACCTCGCCCTGCAGCCCGAGTGGAGCGTGGAGAACGGTGAGATGAGCGAGAACCTCATCAAGAACGGCGACTTCGAGGGCGAGCACAACTTCTCGAAGTCGAGGAACATCACCACACGCATCGAGGGTTGGGACGTCTATCCCTACGACCAGTACAACACCACACAGAACATCGAGGCCGAGGAGCGGTCGAACGAGGTGGACCAGAACAACCACGTCCTGTCGCTGGATCGTTACATGTGGAGCGACGGATGGTCAGCCGGCGAGATATCGCAGGTGGTCGACGTGGCACCCAACGAGGTCTACTCCTTCTCATGCCTGGCCAAGGGCGGACAGTACAACGGCTCGCCGCTGGGCAAGATCCGCATCTTCGACCTGCAGAACGAGAACAACAAGATTGACCTGCCCGTCACTTCCGACAGCTACGAGACCTACGCCACCGACTTCACGACGGAGGCCAACACCAAGCAGATCCGCGTGGTGCTCTACCTCGAGCGCGCCAAGTGGGGTGCATCCGTATCTGCCCTGAAGGTCGACGACGTGAAGCTCACGGGCTACACCCGCAACGTGCAGCAGCAGATAGGCTTCAAGAACAGTGGCTCTGACGTAGCATACTTCGCCTTTGACAACACAGGCGCCTACGCACCTATGTTGCCTGGGCTCACAGCCAAGGAAGTGGCGTCAGCCATCACGAACGCCACACAGGAAAGCGGCACGTTGAAAGCACGCGTAAGCAACAACATGCTCTATCTGACTGGCGTTGAGCAAGACTCCCGCGTCGTCGTCTATGCGACCAACGGCTCGGTTGTCGGACAGTTGAACCACTACACCGACGACACGGCCATCGGCCTTCCCGGACACGGGGTGTATGTCGTCGCTGTGTTCAGCGCATCCAAGAAACAAGTTGTGAAGGTTGCCAACTGATTGGCAAACCGCATCTTGCATGCCCAGCGGGGAAGCTCCTCCCCCCGCTCCCCGCTGGGCTTTAAACTTCAATAAATACAGAACACCATGAATTATTCTACCCTACCACACATCTCTTCCGTTACCACCGTTGCGCTCAGAACAATGGGGCTTGCATTGATGTTGTCGGCCACAACATCAACCTTTGCAGACAACACTATCAAGCCGGGACAGACCTGGAATGACAAGTCGGGATCTGCCATCAACGCACACGGCGGATGCGTGCAATACAGCAACGGCTACTACTATTGGTTTGGAGAGAACCGCAGTGGCAGCAAAAGCAACGGCATCAGCTGCTACCGGTCGAGCGACCTCTACAACTGGGAGTGCCTCAGCAAGGCCGTCACGCCCACTGGCACGATGACCGACGAATGTAAGGACATAGCCAGCGGTCGCACACTGGAGCGACCCAAGGTCATCTATAACGCCAAGACCGGCAAATGGGTGATGTGGATCCACTGGGAGAACGGCACCAACTACAACGAGGCGAAGGTGGCTGTGATGACCAGCGACAAGGTGGAAGGACCCTACACCCTGGTGGACGTGTTCCGCCCCAACGGCTGCGACTCGCGCGACCAGACGCTCTTCCTCGATACCGATGGACAGGCCTACCACGTCTATTCAACCAATATGAACTCGAACACCAACTGCGAGCGACTCTCCGACGATTTCCTGACACCCGAGCCCGACTACGCTGTGCAGCTCAAGGGCCGCAAGTACGAGGCCTCCGCACTGTTCAAGGTGGGCGAGACCTACTATGGTCTCTTCTCGGGATGCACCGGCTGGAACGCCAACCCAGGGCGCACCATGTGGACCAACGACCTGATGAACCAGACGTGGGAAGCCCCCGCCGACTTCAAGGCAAGCGACGGATCGACCGGCACCAACTTCTGCGTGGACACCAAGGCCAACACCACCTACGACTCGCAAAGCAACTATGTGTTTCAGATACAGGGCAAAGACAAGTGTTTCGTCTATTGTGGCGACCGTTGGAACTCGAGCAACATTGAGAGCTCCAAGCATGTGTGGCTGCCGCTGAGCGTGCGCTCGGGCTACCCGGCTGTGCGCTGGTACGACTCGTGGGACCTCTCCGTGTTTGACGACATGTACCGCATGAAACGCACCAAAGAGCTGCAGGACGGCATGGAGTTTTATCTGCTCGACCGTTACAGCAACCGACTCGTGTCGCGTCCGAAGTCTACCTTGGTCATCGATGATGACGGTGACAGCAACCTTTGCTTCATCCTTCACGCCACCGATGACCCTTACACGTGGAAGATTGAGGACAAGACGACTGGCAAATACATGCAGAGCGTCTACGGCACACTGCGCTGGAACGCCGCCAATGACAACGCAAGCCAGAACTGGGTGCTCACGCTTCAGGAGGACGGCTATTACGCCATCAGCAATGCCAACGACGGCATGACCCTCTCAGTATCGGGCAACACCACCACGGCAGGCACGAGTGTGTACCTTCACTCACAAGATGCCGACATCCACCAAAAGTTTGGCGTATACTTCGATTCTGAGGTACACAGCGCCTACGAAGAAGCCGACATGTGGTCGGCCAGCTACAAAGAGGAGAACCTTCGCAAGATGGCCGTGCAGACCAGCATCACTGTTGTCACGCCCCGTGAAACCGATGATGCCATCTACAATCTGCAGGGCATCCGAATGAATCCATCCGCCTTGCCTCACGGCATCTACATCGTTGGGGGCAAAAAGGTGGTACGATAAACGCACAGACACATGAAAATCATCCGACAAGCTATCTACCCTGCCCTGTTTCTCATCTTCGGCTACTGGGTATTGTTGGGAACCTGCCGGCCGTTCCTTATAGAGACGGCCGACATGACACCTTTCTACACGACGGGCGACTTCCTCAGCGAGATGCTTCAGCGTCCTGCCGGAGGACTGTTTTATGTCGCAAGCCTGCTGCAAAGTTGCATGGCGCGGCCTGTCCTTGGAGCCTCACTGCTCTTGTTCCTGCTGATAGGGTTGGCCTATACAGTGAAAGTCGCTCTTCATCTTCCCGGCCGTTATGAGGCGTTGTGCTGGTTGCCCTCGCTGGCCTTGTTGGCTCATTTCACGCAGATAGGCTATTCACTCTACACGCTCAAGACACCGGCCATTGCCTTCACGCCGGTAGTCGGCCTTTTGGCAGCGTTGCTGCTCGCGCGGCTTCTCCTGCTGACCGCCCGTCAACAAAGGGCGGTCGGGAGAAGTCTTGCGGTGGTTTTCATCTGCGTCATGGCCTTTACCTCTTACCATCTGTTGGGAGGTTATGCCATGATAATGGCCTTATTGTATGTCATCTGCACAGCTCGTCAGATGAAGACAGACCGCCCTTATCGCCTGCTCCAGATTGGCATTGCCATCGTCTCCTTTCTGATCCTTCCCATGATATGCTACCGGCAAGGCTGGTATCACGTCCGCCAGGCCGACCTTTATCTGCAAGGCCTGCCTGATTTTATAAAGGGCAGTGACCCTGCCCACCTCTCAACGCCCATTCAGACGGCCGTCATCCTGCTGTTATGCTATGCCCTGCTTCCCCTTCGTGACCCGGCCGGCAAGGCTCTCCGCTGTATCACGGAGATGTGTGGCGCATTGCTTTTGGCGGCAGGCATGGTCCTTACTTATCACAAGACATTCCGTGACCACAATTTCCTCGCCATCCTTGAGATGCGGCAGGCACTCGAGAAGGGCGACGCCGAGCGCGTGCTACAGCTCTCGATGCAATGCCCAGACGAGCCCACCCGTGCCCAGGTGATGCTGACGCGGGTAGCCTTGTGGCAGTTGGGGCAAGCACCCGACAGGCTCTTTACCTTCCCCGACGGCAGTGCCCCCTACAATGCGCCGGTCGACAACCAGTATCTCCGGCTGATGGCCGGGCGCACCATCTACTATTATCTTGGCAAGATCAACTATGCCTATCGCTGGTGCATGGAAGACATGGTGGAGTATGGCCACCGTCCGAGTTATCTGACTTACATGACCAAGTGCGCCTTGCTGAACGGCGAGACGGCCCTGGCCGAGAAGTATCTGAGCCAGCTCCGTCACACCTTATTCTATTCTGACTTCGCTGACCATTACACCCAGCTGCTCGCTTCAGGCAAAGACGACAGGGAGATGAAGGCCCTGCAGCCCCTGCTCCACTACAACGACATGCTCGATGTTGACGGAGGACTGGTGGAGTTGTACAACCTGCAGAGCATGGCCTTCAGCCAAGGCGGCACCCGTGAGATGGTCGACATGAGTCTCATGTGCAACCTCATTACCAAGAACATCAACGGTTTCTGGCCGCGCTTCTTCCAACTGCTGCCCACCTGGAAGGGCCACATCCCCACACACTATCAAGAGGCCGCACTCCTGTTCGCACGCCTGCAGGGACAGCCCGACATCAGCCGCCTGCCCATCAACCCGAATATCCGCCAGAGCTTTGAACGTCTGATACAAGCCTCGGCCCAGAATGGCGACAACGAGTCGAATGCTGTCACCCTGCGTCCCGAATTTGGCGGCACCTATTGGTACTATTATTTCTTTGTCAACGGCCTCAAGACCACTTGACCGACCTAACCATTCAGAAGACACATGAAACACATAAGATGCACCCGTTCCCTTCCGCTGGTCCTCTTGTCAGCCATCAGTTTCCTGTTGGCGGCATGCTCCCCGTCCCTTCCGCAGCATGCCAAGATGTGCCTGCGCAAGCCACATCTCTCGGTCGACAATGACAGTGCGACCTTGCCTCCCAACATATCACCGATGAACTTCCGCATCAAGGAACAGGGCGAAGAATACCTGTCGCACTTTTGGTCGGAAGCCGACCGTGAAGGGTTGGTGGTCGAAGGCCCCGCAGTGATGATTGACGAGGACGACTGGCACGCTTTGCTCCAGCTCAGCAAGGGCAAGACGCTCTATTGCGACATCTACGTCAAGAAAGACGGCAAATGGTCACAGTATGAACCCGTGGTCAACGACATCGCATCCGATGACATCGACCCTTACATCACCTACCGCCTCATCGAACCGGGCTACGTCGACTATGAGGAGATGAGCATCAACCAACGGTCGCTCACTTCGTTTGAGGAGAAGCAAGTCTACAACAACATGATGCTCTCGGATGGAGACAACGGCCAGTGTGTCAACTGCCATGTCCCTCGCAACTACAATCGCGAAGAGCGTTCGATGTTCCACGTCCGGCAGTTCCAGGGCGGCACTGTCTTCATCCAGGGAGACCGTGTCAGCAAGGTGAACCTGAAGACCGACAGCACGCTTTCGGCTGGTGTCTATCCGGCCTGGCACCCCACAAAGAACCTCGCAGCATTCTCTGTCAACGAGACGGGACAGTTGTTCCGCACTCGTGACCCGCAGAAAGTGGAAGTCATCGACTTTGCCAGCGACCTCATGCTCTATGACATCGACCACAACACGGTCTATGACATCGACAAGCGGAAGGACGAGTTTGAGTCGTTCCCGTCGTGGAGTCCTGACGGACAGACACTCTATTACGTGTCGGCCCATTATGAGCAGAAGACCAAGAGCATAGACAACGACCTCGGCGAAGACTACCAACAACTGAAATATAACATCTACTGCCGCACGTTCGACAGCCGCAGCATGCGCTTTGGCGACCGCCAACTGGTGTTCGATGCAGCCGCCATGGGCAAAAGCGCCGCCTTCCCGCGCGTGTCGCCCGACAGCCGTTACCTCCTTTTCTCGCTGGGCGACTATGGCCAGTTCCACGTCTGGCATAAGAGCGGTGACCTGTGGGCCCTCGACCTCAAGACAGGAATGGCACACGCCTTGACTGCTGCCAACAGTAAGGATGTGGAGTCATATCATGCGTGGTCGAGCAATGGGCGATGGCTGCTATTTACCTCACGCCGCGGCGACGGCAACTACACACGCCTCTACATGGCCTACTTCGACCGACAGGGACGCGTGCACAAGCCCTTCCTCCTGCCGCAGGAAGACCCCGACCACGACCAAAACCTCCTCAAGAGCTACAACACCCCCGAGTTCCTGGTACGCCCCGTGAAAGCCGACATCAATGAGCTGACACAAGGCATCAACCGCCCTGCCACACAGGCACGCTATGGTGGCTCGGCGCTGCTCCGCCCCGACGGCGGTTACGACGTGACCAAGGCCGACAGCCTCGACCCCTCGCGCCAGTCGGTAGCCTACTGACCTCCGCATCGAGACATCCCATAAAACCAATAGTAATAACCAATACCTAAACCATTATGAAACAAAAACTTTTGTTCCTACTAACGTTTTTGGCCCTACTATCCGTTGGGCTACCAGCAAAAGCGCAGTACACGCTTCAAAAAGGCGACAAGGTCACCACTGACGAAGGCGCCTTTTTAGTCACAGGCGACAACCTCATCACCAACCCCAACTTCGCAGACGGTCTGACAGGCTGGAAGGCTGGCGACGGCAGTGCACTGAGCGAAACCAATTTCGAAGTGCAGGCCACGGGTGGACCGGAGGGCCTTCCTTGCCTGCACGCCCTGAAGGGAGCCGGCTCCAGTTCGGCCCAGAGCGTGAAGACCGGCTGGCAGCTGGAGTCGGGCAAGACGTACGTCTTCCAATGCTATGCCTACCGAACGGCATCGGGCATGAGCAGCAACACGCAGTACAGCCGGCTCTATCTGTCCGACTCCGAGACGGGTACCAACCAGCAGATCGCCACCATCAACTATACCGCCGACACCTGGACGCTGACGCAAATCGTGTTCACGGCGACACGGTCTTACCTGGTGGCCAACCTCGGATGGCTCAATGCAGCCTCATCCTTCGCCGCGTTCTATCTGGGCGAGGTGACTGCCTCCACCGAGTTGTCTACCGCCAAGTTGGAAGCCTCCATCACCGAGGCCAAACAGTTGCTGGCCGACACCGAGGAGGGCGACGGCAAGGGACAATACACGACGGCAACACGCACTGATCTGCAGACGGCCATCACCACCGCCGAAAACGCCCTCGCGACTGCCACCGAGCAGACCCAAGTGAACGAGGCCAACACCGCACTGCAGGCCGCCATCACCACCTACAAGGCCAAAAAGAATCCGCCATTCCAGATAGGCGTAGGCTACAACATCACGAATATGGGTGCCAGCAAGAACCTTACGACGCTGGACGGAGGTGTGAAGATCAAGACATCCGATACCGCGGACAGCACACAGGTGTTCTACTTTGTGCCCGCATCATCGGGCGAAGGCTATAACATCCATGACGCCAACGGGACCTACATCTACAAAGATCCGAACAGCAACTGGGAGATGAAGTCGGGCACAGGCATCGACCTTACCAGCAAGGATGCCCTCTTCACCGTGGTCGACTACGACACCTATGTGCTCATCAAGAATGCCAACCGCTCATACATGGGCACCGATGCCGTCACTGACGGTGCCTCCGTCTACGACGACAAGAACGGCGGCAGCGACAACCACCGCTGGGTGCTGACGAAGCACACACCGACAGCTGCCCTCGAGGCACTCATCACTTCGGCTCAAAACCTGTTGGCAACGACCGAGGTGGGAAGCGAATACTACCAGGTGCCGCAGTCGGCAGCAACTGACCTCGCATCGGCCATCGACGTGGCTAGTGAGGCATGCACGACCGTCACTACCTTCGAAGAAGCCGAAGTTGCCTACACCGCACTGCAAGCAGCCATCACCACGTTCAACAACGCCTTCAACGACCTGCCCGACTGGGCCGACGGTCAGACCTACATCATCCGCCACAGCAGTGGCCTGGCCCTCACGGCAACGGAGAACGGCAACGCCACCATCACCGCCGTGGCAGACAACGGCGCATCGCAGCAGCAACTCTTCACCCTCGAGAAGGCCGGTACCCTTGCCAATCAGTACACGCTACGCTCCGTCGGCAACGGCACATACCTGTCGGCTCTCGGCAGTTGGGACACTGAATGGGCGACGGCCAACACCAACGACTCGACCATCATCCGTGTGGAACGCCTCAACGGCAAGTACCTGGGCCTGAAGTTCATCGTGTCCGACACTTACCTTGGCAGTGATGCGACAAGCGACGGCTCGTCACTCTACTTCAACAAGGGTGCTGTAACCAACTCCTACTGGACCATCGAGGCTAACATCACCGCAGTGCTCGACCGAACAGACTACAACGCCACCCTGGCCATCGCCGACTCGCTGGTGAGCGCCACCGTCATCGGTTACAAGCAAGGCATGTACTTCCAGGCCGACTTAGATTCTTTCAAGGTGGATCTGGCCTCGATGCGTTCGAATGCGAGCAAAGCACAGACACAAGAAGAGCTGGATGCCGTGACCGCACTTATGCGTACTGCCATTGACACCTACAAGGCCAAGGCACACGACACCGACATACTCAACCGCAATGACCTGCAGGCTGAACTTGTGAAGGCCAACAAGACACATGACGCAGCGGTAGCAGGCGACTGCAACGGCCAGTATCCTGGCGAAGCCATCGCCGCACTGCAACAAGCCATCAGCGATGCACAGACGGTGGCCGATGAAGAAACGGTCACCCAGGAAGCCATCGACAATGCCCTGACGCAGCTGAAGCAGGCCGAGGCCGACTTTGCCGCCACCAAGGTGGTCATCGACTACACCGCCCTGCAGACCGCCATTGCCCAGGCGCAGGATGCCCTTTCCGAAAACGCCGACATCGAGGGCGACGGAGCCGGCAAGATACCGTCAGAGGCATTCGACACATTGGAGGCAGCAGTGGCCGACGCACAGGCCGCCATGCGCGCCAACCAGCTGAACCAGACTGCAGTGGACGCCACGGCCCAGTCGCTGAACGATGCCATTACGACGTTCCTGGCCTCACGCGTCACCAACGACTACACGGAGCTGCAGGCACTGGTCGACGAGGCCACGGAGCTCATCGGCAAGGCCGAGCGTGGCGAGATTACCTATTATCAGGAGTATCTTGATGACCTTAAAGCCAGTCTGGAGAAGAACGGCGCCGCCCTGGAGTCTACTGACCAGGATGCGATTGACAAGGCTGCCAAGATATTGAAGCGCGACATCACCATCTTCAATATTATGGTAACGGGCGTGGATGGCGTCACATGCGACGACCTCAGCAAGGCCGGTGTGCAGGTGAAGGTCTACGACCTGAACGGCCGCCAGGTGAACAAGGCTGAGCGCGGCGTGTACATCGTCAGCGTTACTGCCGACGGCGTGACCACCACCCGCAAGGTTTCCGTGAAGTAACGGACCGACAATATGGGACTAAGGCGGTGCCCTTAGCCCCTCAACAATAGCAATCCCCCACATGACCAACCGGCAATGGCCGAATGTGTCATGTGGGGGATGTTCGTTTGATGCGTGCGGCTTTACCTCAATCCTCCCCCTTGAGCACAGGCAGGGAGATGTGGTACTTCACCGCCAGAAAGCGGACGAGAACGATGAAGACGAAGGTGGCGGCGGCAGATACGGCCAGATTGATGTCGGCGGTGATCATGACCCAATAGAGCAAGCCGCCCACGATGGATGCCATGGCGTAGATCTCCTTCTGGAAAATGACTGGCGTCTTGTTGAGCAACAAGTCGCGTATGACACCGCCGGCCGACCCGGTTATGCAGCCCATGATGATGGCCACCCAGAAGGGATGTCCGTAATCGAGCGTCTTCTGCATGCCGGCTATTGTGAAGAGGGCGAGCCCCAGGGTGTCGAAGGCAAACCAGGCATTGTCGAGCCGTTTGAGGGAACGGGCAAAGACGATGACGATGAACTGTGCCAGCAACGTACACAGGATGTACATCGGCGAGGTCATCCAGAAGGGCGTGGCACCCAGCATCACGTCGCGCATCGTTCCGCCGCCGATGGCCACGGCGATGCCGCAGACAAAGCCGCCAAACCAGTCGTAGTGCTTGGCGGCAGCATGGCGGATGCCCGATATGGCAAAAGCCAGCGTGCCCAGGATTTCTATGATTTGCTGCATGGTATGCACTACGGCAGGATCAGCATGGAGCATGGTGTTCGGATAGGAGGTTGTTAAGTTTATAAAAAGATATCGTTTTCGCGAACGGCTGCGTTCAGACCGTGTTTTGGGGATGTCCCTCGGCAAAGGCACGCACATTGTCGACGCAGATGCGCATCAGCCGCAGGAGCGCTTCCTGGGTGGCCCATGCTATGTGGGGCGTGAGGAAGGCGTTGGGCTGTGCGAAGAGCGGACTGCCCTCGCGGGGCGGCTCGTTCTCCATGACATCGGCACCATAGCCCGCCAGCCGTCCGTCGGCCAGGGCGTCGGCCACGGCCTGCTCGTCGACGAGTGCCCCGCGTGCGGTATTGATGAGGATGGCGCCCTTGCGCATGCGGCTGACCTTGTCGGCATTGAAAAGATGATAGTTGTCTTTCGTGAGCGGACAGTGCAGCGTCACGATGTCGGAGATGCCGAGCAACCCGTTGAGCGTGGTTTTCTGTATGCCCTCGGGCAGCGAGGAGGCGTCCTTGGAGGTAACGGCAAACACGTCCATGCCGAAATGCCGGGCCACGGTGGCCACACGCATGCCGATGTTGCCCAGTCCGACAATGCCAAGCGTCTTGCCGGCCAGTTCGATGAGCGGCGTGTCCCAATAGCAGAAGTCGGGGCAGGCGCTCCACCGTCCGGCGCGTGCCTCGTCGGCATAGTGGGCCACGCGGTTGGTAATATTGAGAATATGTGCGAACGTCATCTGTACCACCGACTCGGTGCTGTAAGCCGGGATGTTCGTCACCACCACTCCGTGTCTGTGGGCAGCCTCCACGTCCACCACGTTGTAGCCGGTGGCAAGCACACCGATATACTTCAGCCGGGGCAGTTGGTCCAACACCTCTTCGGTGATGTTCACCTTATTTATTAGGATGGCATCGGCATCCTTGGCGCGTTGAACCACCTCACCGGGGGCTGTGCGCGGATAGACGACAAACTCCCCCAGTTCTTCGAGTTGTTTGCGAAACAGGCTGCCGGGGTTCACCACCTGTCCGTCCAGTTCTACGATCTTCATTCTTCTTTGTCCTTGTCTTTGTATCGTTCTCCCCAGCAGTTGACCATGCGCTGGTAGAGCTTGTCCTCGGCCTGACTGTGCTGCGCATGCCAGAAGCGGCACCCTTGCAGGTCATCGGGGAGGTATTGTTGTTGGGTGAAGTGGCCGGGGTAGTCGTGCGGATACTTGTAACCGTCGTGGTAACCCAGACTGGCCATGAGCTCCGTAGGTGCGTTTCTTATGGGCAGGGGGACGGGCTGGTTGCCGCTGCGCTTCACCTCGCCCAGCGCCTCGGCTATGGCGAGGTAGGCGGAGTTGCTCTTGGGACTGGTGGCCAGATAGACCACGGCCTCGGCCAGGGGTATGCGCCCCTCGGGCCACCCGATCTTCATCACGGCGTCGAAGGCCGCATTGGCCAGCAGCAGGGCATTGGGGTTGGCCAACCCTATGTCCTCGGCCGCACTGATGACCAGCCGTCGGGCGATGAACTGCGGGTCCTCGCCGCCCTCGATCATGCGTGCCATCCAGTAGAGGGCGGCATCGGGGTCCGAGCCGCGTATGCTCTTGATAAACGCCGAGATGATGTCGTAGTGCATGTCGCCCTGCTTGTCGTAGGCCAGCGGGTTCTGCTGCAGCCGGTCTTCCACCATACTGTCGGTGATGACGATGGGGTCGGTCTCGGCGGCCTCGACCACCAGTTGCAGGATATTGAGCAGCTTGCGCGCGTCGCCTCCGCTGTAGCGCATCATCGCCCCGGTCTGCTTCAGCTCTATGTGTTTCTCGCGCAGTTCGGTGTCCTCGGTGACGGCGCGGTGCAGCAGCTTCTCCAGGTCATCGACGCCGAGGGGCTTCAGCACATAGAGCTGGCATCGCGAGAGCAGGGGGCGTATGACCTCAAACGAGGGGTTCTCGGTCGTGGCACCGATAAGGGTCACCACACCGCGCTCCACGGCTCCCAGCAGCGAGTCTTGCTGCGACTTGGAGAAACGGTGGATCTCATCGATGAAGAGGATGGGCGACTCGGAGTTGAAGAAGCGGCCTTTCTTGGCCCGTTCGATGACATCGCGCACATCCTTCACGCCGCTGGTCACGGCGCTCAGCGTATAGAAAGGCACCTTGAGCGTGTTGGCCACAATCTGGGCCAACGTGGTCTTGCCCACACCCGGTGGACCCCACAGGATGAAGGAGTTGACGTGCCCGCTCTCGATCATCTTTCTCAGCACGGCGCCTTGTCCCACAAGGTGCTTCTGCCCCACATAGTCGTCGAGCGTGCGGGGGCGCAGACGCTCTGCCAATGGTTCACTCATAGTGATGCAAAGTTACAAAAAAGATAACCAAGCCTAACAACAAATGCCGTTACTTAACATAAGTTAATACCGCCCTGTTTACAAGGAAAGCCCTACCATCAGTTTCGCGGTTCCATCGGTATCAGCGGTATTCTCGATGACCAATGGGAGCAGGTCGCAGGCTTCTACAACAGTGTGCGTTCGTTTCCCATTCCCGACAATGCCACACGCAACCGCATGATGGAGCAGATCCATCAATGGTAATTTATTCAAGTTTCGGATTTACAACGCGTGAGCCAATACGGGCTGAAAGCCCAGCAATTCCCTAGCCCAGGGCAAGCGAAGCGGCGCCCTGGGTGG
>CAVIOP010000003.1:0-38542 GCA_963644485.1 bacterium
CGACCCACCCGTCTGACCCCGTCATTGTCGCTGTCGATTCCGCCTTTCGCAGCTCCGGGAACCCTCTTTTTCGTTCTAGATTGAGAGTCCCGCAGACCCCTGTTTTTTCAGAAAATATACGACAGATTGCGGCATCGCCGACAAAGCCCGGGGATGCGGACAGATGTCGGTGGTGTGGTGTGCGGCCTGTATGCGGTAATGCCGCGACAGCACCGTTTGACCGCGTTCGCTAAATTATGAACGCAAAAACATGAGCAATATGCTGGAAATTGACTAACTTTGCACGAACAACCAATCATCAACATCCATGGCAAACTACAATCTCCACGACCTGCACCAGGTGATGCTCGGGACGCTAAAGGCCATCGACGAGACGTGCAGGAAGCACAACCTGCGCTATTTCATAGCCGCCGGTACACAGCTGGGTGCCGTGCGCCACAAAGGGTTCATACCGTGGGACGACGATGCCGATGTGTGCATGCCTCACAGCGACTACGACAAGCTCATCGCACACAGCACGGAATGGTTGCCCGAAGGCTACGAGCTGGTGTGCGCAGAGAACGACGCACACTATCCGCAGCCCTTCGCCAAGCTGCAAGACGCACGCACCACGCTCATCGAGCATGCCCATCTGCGCTATCTGGGCGGTGTCTATGTAGACGTGTTCCCGCTCGACGGCATGCCCGACGGCCGTCTGCACCAGTGGCTCCACGTGCGCCACTACAAGCACCTCTGCAAGCTGCTTTACTTCACCTACCGCGACCCCTACCGCCACGGCCACGGACCGAGCAGCTGGATACCCCTGCTCTGCCGGCGCCTGTTCACCGTGGAGGGCCTGCAGCGCAGCATCAGCCGCCTGCTTCACAAGTACGACTACGACCAGTCGCGCTATGTGCTCTGCTTCGACGACGGTTTCCGGAGCATCGTGCCCCGCAAGGTCTTCGGCGACGGCAAGCCCTGCGACTTTGAGGGACTGACGCTGCGCGGTGCCGCCGACAGCCACTACCTGCTCACCAGGATGTATGGCGACTACATGACGCCGCCCAAGGCCGGCACAGAGTTCCAGCACAACTTCCATTACCTCGACTTGGCGCATCCCTACAAGGACGCACCCGCTTCACTGATGAAAGACCATGATTAAGAATATCGTTTTTGACTTTGGGGGCGTGCTCGTCAAGTACGACTTCCTGGCGTTCTTCGCCCAGTGTCTCGGCAGCGAAGAGCAAGCACGGCTGTTTTTGACCCAAGTGTTTACTGAAGAGAACAACGCACGGCTCGACAAGGCTGACAAACCCTTCGACCAATACATCGCCGAATGGAAACGGGAGTGGCCCCAGTACGCCGAGACCTTCGACCTGTTTGACACGCATTACACCGACATCTTTACATCGGAGGTGCCCGGCATCGCCGATCTCATGGAACATCTGAAGGCCAAGGGATACCGTCTGCTGGGACTGTCCAACTGGTCTACGAAAGTATTTGATGTCATGCGCAAGTTCCCTAAACCCTTCGCCCTGCTCGACGACAGCCTTATCTCCTACCAGGTTCACCTGCTGAAACCCGGCGAAGCCATCTACGCTGCCTTCTGCCGGAAGTTCGGCGTGAAGCCCGACGAATGTCTGTTCATTGACGACAAGACTGAGAACATCGAGGGGGCACGGCGCGCCGGATGGCACGGCGTGGTGTTCTCCACAACCGAACAGCTGCGACAGAGCCTGCAGGAAGCCGGCGTTTAACGCGCGCTTTGAGGCATACACATTATTAATATATTTGGTTGCCCGAAATCACAAGAAGCACGGCGGAAAACCATAAAATTGCATTTTTCTCTAAATTTCTCGCCTAAAAATTTGGAGACAAGGAAAAACTTTCGTAATTTTGCACACCGTAAACAGGGGCGTAGCCCAGTTGGTTTAGAGCGCTGCAGTCACATTGCAGAGGTCATCGGTTCGAGCCCGATCGTCCCTACCAACATCAGAAGGTGTGTCAGAGATAACTCAGGCACACCTTTTTTCTTTGCCCTCCGCCACGGTTCCCATCCCCAAGGGCCCACAACAAAACGACAACAAAGGCGTAAGCCTAATCCCATAACCATGAACAGACATCTTGAACGCTTGCTCCTCTTGGCCATGACGGCGACAGCTCCGGCAATGGCCACCACCGCATCCGACGTGACAGGCATCAGGCGCATCAACGCCACCACCGCCGAGGTGACGCTGACCGACGGCCACACACTGACCATCGACTTCTACGGTCCCAACATCTTCCGACTCTTCCAGGACAATAGCGGAGGCATCATACGCGACCCGCAGGCCAATCCCGAGGCACACATCCTCACCGACAACCCGAGGCGCGAGGTGGGACCACTGCTCATCGCCGACAACGGCGACAAGGTGAGCGTCACCACTTGCGACGTGCGCGTGGACTTCAGCAAGAAGGGGGCACTCGTCAGTGTCACTGACCTGAGACGGCAGCAGACCGTGGTGAGCCAGACGGCACCCACCAGCTTCGGGCACGGACAGACCACGCTCACCCTCACCCAGAAACCCGACGAGTGGTACTATGGCGGCGGCGTGCAGAACGGACGGTTCTCACACCGCGGACAGAAGATCGAGATCGTCAACACCAACTCATGGACGGACGGAGGCGTCTGCTCGCCCGCTCCCTTCTATTGGTCAACGGGCGGATACGCACTGATGTGCCACACGTTCCAGCCAGGCGCCTACGACTTCGGCAAGGCCAACAAGGGGCAGGTGGCCGTCACACACGACACATCATGGATGGACGTGTTCTTCATGGTCGACGAGCAACCCACGGAGCTCCTCAACGACTACTACCAGCTCACGGGCAACCCCGTGCTGTTGCCTAAGTTTGCCTTCTACGAGGGACATCTCAACGCCTACAACCGCGACTACTGGAAGGAGACCGACAACGCCGAACGCGGCATTCTCTTCGAGGACGGCAAACGCTACACCGAGAGCCAGAAAGACAACGGAGGCATCAAGGAGAGCCTCAATGGCGAGAACGGCAACTACCCGTTCTCCGCACGCGCCGTCATCGACCGCTACAATGCGGCCGACATGCCGCTGGGATGGGTGCTGCCCAACGATGGATACGGTGCCGGCTACGGACAGACGACCACGCTCGACGGCAACATCGCCAACCTGAAGAGCTTCGGCGACTACGCACGCTCGAAAGGTGTGGAGATCGGCCTGTGGACGCAGTCGAACCTGCACCCCATCGACAGCATACCGGCGCTCCTGCAGCGCGACATCGTCAAGGAGGTGCGCGATGCCGGCGTGCGCGTGCTCAAGACCGACGTGGCATGGGTAGGAGCCGGATACAGCTTCGGCCTCAGCGGCATCGCCGACGTGGCGCACATCATGCCCTACTATGGTTCCGACGCTCGGCCCTTCATCATCACTCTCGACGGATGGGCCGGCACACAGCGCTACGCCGGTGTGTGGACGGGCGACCAGAACGGCGGCGAATGGGAATACATACGCTTCCACATCCCCACCTACATCGGTGCTGGCCTGTCGGGCATGAGCAACATCACTTCCGACATGGACGGCATCTTCGGAGGCAAGAACCTGCCGGTCAACATACGCGACTACCAATGGAAGGCCTTCACGCCCATGCAGCTCAACATGGACGGATGGGGGGCGAACGAGAAATACCCGCAGGCGCTCGGACAGAAGGCCGCCGACATCAACAGGGCCTACCTGAAACTGAAGTCGGAGATGCTGCCCTACACCTACTCCTGCGCCCAGCAGGCCATGACGGGCCAGCCGCTCATACGCGCCATGTTCCTCGACTACCCCAGCCGATACACCCACTCGGCCGCAACAAAATACCAGTACATGTACGGTCCGTCGCTGCTCGTCGCTCCCGTCTACCAGCAGACACAGGCCGACAAGGAGGGCAACGACGTGCGCAACGGCATCTACCTCCCTAAGGGACAGTGGATCGACTATTTCTCGGGCGACGTCTATGAGGGTGGCCGCATCATCAACAACTACAACGCGCCTCTGTGGAAGTTGCCTCTCTTCGTCAAGGCGGGAGCCATCATTCCCATGAACAGGCCCAACAACAATGTGCACCAGGTTGACACGGGCGAGCGCATCTTCGAGATCTGGCCATGCGGACACTCCGAATTCACGCTCTATGACGACGACGGCGTCACGGAAGCCTATCTCAGCGGCAAGCATGCCACAACGAGAGTCAGCGCAGACCTCGACGACAAGGGCAACCTCTGCGTGACCATCTGCCCGACAGAGGGCTCTTACGACGGCATGACCACGGAACAGTCGACCGTGTTGCGCATCAACGCCACGGCCAAGCCGAAGAGCCTGCGTGCCACCGTCGGCAAGAAGAAGGTGACGCTCACCGAAGGAACGGGCGCCAACACATGGAGATACGTGGAACACCCGCAGCTGGCTTCCTTTGCCTGCAGGGAAACGGCAGCCGCCGAATGGAACATCAGCAAGAACCCTGTCATAGAGATCACGCTGGCCAAGAGCGACATCACGGCCAACGAGACCACCGTCGACATCAAGGGATATGCCTACAGCCAGCCGGAAACAAGTCTGCTGACGCACCACGGCACGCTCACCACACCCGCGCCACAGCAGACGGAAAGCGCACCCTACACGCTCACTCCCACATGGAAGCCGGTCGACAACGCCGACTACTACGAGGTGCGCTTCGACTCGATGACCTACTCTACCATACGCAACAACAGCCTGCTTTTCGAGGATCTGCAGCCGGGTACCGACTACGCCTTTGAGTTGCGCGCCGTCAATGCCGACGGCACCAGCGACTGGACGACCATCAACGCACGCACCAGCAAGAACCCGCTGGAGTATGCGCTGCACGGCATCACCGCCACCAGCACGGCCAAGGACATGGAGGGCTTTGCCATCGACAGGCTCTTCGACTTCCAGGAGGGCGGCGACATCTGGCACACCGACTACGATACCAAGGCGGTGCCCTTCTCCATCACCATGGACCTGCACGCCACCGTCACGCTCGACAAGATACAATATGTGCCTCGCGCCAACGCGGGCAACGGCAACATCCTCATGGCCGACATCTTCACCTCGAAGGACGGCAAGACGTGGCTGCCGGCCGGCACGCAGCAATGGCAGCGCACGGCGGCCAAGAAGGACGTGGCCTTCACCACCCAGCCACAGGCTCGCTACATCCGCATGGACGTGAAGCAGGCCGTGGGCGACTTCGGATCAGGTGCAGAGCTCTACGTCTTCAGACTGCCCGACACCAAGGTGCTCATACCAGGCGATGTCAACCAGGACGGCAAGATTGACGAGAACGACCTCACATCATACATGAACTACACAGGTCTGAAGAAGGGAGACAGCGATTTCGACGGCTACATCTCCAACGGCGACATCAACGGCAACGGCCTCATTGATGCCTACGACATCTCAAATGTGGCCACGCAGCTCGAGGGTGGCATCGTCCATCAGGACGACCGCCAGCCGCAGGGCACAGTCGCCTGCGCTTACAACAAGGCCAGCTACCAGGCGGGCGATGAGGTGGTGATCACGGTGAAGGGCAGCGGCCTGCAGGCCGTCAACGCCGTCAGCCTCGTCATGCCCTATGACCTCAAGACCATGCAATACAGCAGAACGGAGGCATTGGCATTGAAAGGCATGCGCAACATGACCTACGACCGTCACCACACCGACGGCTCACAGGTGCTCTACCCCACCTTCGTCAACATCGGCGAGCAACCCGCCATCGAGGGCAATGTCACGCTCTTCACCCTGCACTTCAAAGCCAACAAGGCCTTCCGCGCACCGAAGTCCAACGTGAAAGGACTGCTGGTAAGCCGCAGCCTGAAGGAGACAGAACTGAAGTAGAATGAGGCGGAAAAACCGACGCCAAGCAAAACCGCACTGTTAATAAGTTGTAAAATGCAAATAAAAAATACGCTGCGGTAGAGCTCGTCTCACGTATTTTTAGTAATTTTGCACCCGATTTAGTCCGTGGAGGCAGAAACAAGCAATGGTTGATGCTACCATTCGCCTTGCGGAAAAACCCGTTTAAATAATTAAAATGTACGCAATTGTAGAAATTAACGGTCAGCAGTTCAAGGTCGAGGAAGGCAAGAAGCTCTTCGTCCACCACATGAAGGATGCCGAAGCCGGCCAGACTGTTGAGTTCGACAAGGTGCTGCTCGTCGACAAGGACGGTGCAGTGACTGTCGGTGCCCCCGCCGTAGAGGGCGCAAAAGTAGTAGTAGAGGTTGTGAACCCGCTCGTGAAGGGCGACAAGGTGATTGTCTTCAAGATGAAGCGCCGCAAGGACTATCGCAAGAAGAACGGCCACCGCTCACAGTTCACCGAAGTTGAAGTCAAACAAGTAATCGCTTAATCCAGGAGGTATTCATCATGGCACATAAGAAAGGTCAGACGAGTTCTAAGAACGGTCGCGAGTCTCACGCTCAGCGACTCGGCGTCAAGATCTGGGGCGGTCAGCAGATCGTTGCAGGCAACATCATCGTGCGCCAGCGCGGCAACAAGCACTTCCCAGGCGAGAACGTAGCCCAGGGCAAGGACGACACACTGTACGCCCTCGCAGACGGCATTGTGTATTTCCACAAGGGAAAGCGCGACAAGAGCACCGTCAGCGTGCTCACGCCGGAGGCTTACGCTGAGAAGACTAAGCAAGCCGAAGCTTAACACAAAACAACACTTATTCCAAACAAACATAGAAGCCTAGTCCACTCGGATTAGGCTTCGCTCGTTTTTTCCCCTTTTCCTTGGCCGTTCCTAAATTATTTCGTACTTTTGCGGAGAATAAAAAAGTATCATTCAATCATATAGCACTATGCTTACACTTAAACTCATCAGTGAGGAAACTGAAAAGGTCATCAAGGGACTGGAGAAAAAACATTTCGAAGGCGCACGCGAGGCCATTGAGAAAGTATTGGAATACGACAAGCTGCGCCGCGAAAGCCAGCAGAAGCTCGACAACAACAAGGCCGAGCAGAACAAGCTCGCCAAGCAGATCGGAGCCCTCATGAAGGAGGGCAAGAAGGACGAAGCCAACGAGGTGAAGACCAAGGTGGCAGAGCTCAAGGCTGCCGACAAGGCCCTGACGGAGATTATGGACAAGGCTACGGCCGACATGACGGGCGTGCTGCTCGACATACCCAACATACCCAACGACGACGTGCCCGAAGGCAAGGACGCCAGCAGCAACGTCGTCGTCAAGGAAGACCTGACGCACATGCCTGAGGCGACAGACGACATGCTCTGCCACTGGGACCTGCTGAAGAAGTTCAACCTCGTAGACTTCGACCTCGGAGTGAAGATCACCGGTGCCGGCTTCCCTGTCTACATCGGAAAGATGGCACGCTTCCAGCGCGCCCTCGAGGCTTTCTTCCTCGACGAGGCCCGCAAGGCCGGATACACCGAAGTGCAGCCGCCCTATGTCGTCAACCAGGCATCAGGCCTCGGCACCGGCCAGCTGCCCGACAAGGAGGGACAGATGTATCACGCCAACCTCGACGACCTCTACCTCATCCCCACGGCCGAGGTGCCTGTCACCAACCTCTTCCGCGACGAGATCATCGATGAGAGCCGATTGCCCATCAAGTGCTGCGCCTACTCGGCATGCTTCCGCCGCGAAGCAGGCAGCTACGGCAAGGACGTGAGAGGCCTCAACCGACTGCACCAGTTTGACAAGGTGGAAATTGTGCGCATCGACACGCCCGAACACTCATACGACTCCTACAAGGAGATGCTCGACCACGTGGAGAGCCTGCTCGTCAAGCTGGAACTGCCCTACCACATCCTGCGCCTCTGCGGAGGCGACATGAGCTTCACATCATCCATCTGCCACGACTTCGAGACATACAGTGCTGCGCAGAAACGATGGCTGGAGGTGTCGTCGGTCTCCAACTTCGAGAGCTACCAGGCCAACCGACTGCACTGCCGCTACCGCCGCGCCGACAACAAGAAGATCGAGCTCTGCCACACGCTCAACGGTTCGGCACTCGCCTTGCCGCGCATCGTGGCAACCATCATCGAGAACAACCAGACGCCGGAAGGCATCCGCGTGCCGAAGGTGCTGGTGCCCTACTGCGGCTTCGACATGCTCGATGACAAAGCCTGTGAATAAAGCATACGACATACGGCAAGCATACCCTTAGAGAAGGGCATGCTTGCCTTTTTCAATTATACAAAAACAACTATCCACATGAACAAGATAATCAAGAAGGAACAGTTTTCCGAAAAGGTCTTCTGCCTCGAAGTGGAAGCACCGCTCATCGCCCACAGCTGCAAAGCTGGACAGTTCATCATCTTACGCGTAGACAGCCATAGCGAGCGGGTGCCCTACACCATCGCCAAGGCCGACGACGAGAAGGGCACACTGACCCTGGTGGTGCAAGAGGTGGGACTCTCCTCTACCAAGCTCTGCAGTCTCAACGAGGGCGACTACGTGCAGGACATCGTCGGACCGCTGGGCAACGCATCAGAGATCCGGAAGTTCGGAACGGTGGTCTGCGCCGGAGGCGGCATAGGCATCGCCGCCATACTGCCTATCCTCACCGCCCTCCACGAGGCTGGCAACCGCGTTGTCTCCGTTCTCGCCGGACGCACCAAGAACTTGATTATCATGGAGGACGAGGTCAGAAAAGGGTCTGACGAGGTAATCATCATGACCGACGACGGCTCCTATGGCGAGAAAGGCGTTGTCACGGCAGGTGTGGAGAAGGTCATCCAGCAGGAGCACGTCGACCGCATACTGGCCATCGGACCACCGGTAATGATGAAATTCACATCGCTCCTGGCCAAGAAATACAACATTCCCAACTACGTGTCGCTCAACACCATCATGGTCGACGGAACGGGCATGTGCGGCGCATGCCGACTGACCATCGGCGGCAAGACACAGTTCGTGTGCATCGACGGACCCGAGTTTGACGGCGACCAGGTAGACTGGAACGAGATGTTCCAACGCATGGGCACATTCAAGGCGGTGGAACAAGAGGAGATGATGCATTACCAAGAGCACGTATACCCCACTCCAACCCCCACGCAGGACACGGCATACGCTACGGGCGACACCCCATCAGCCAGCGGCGAAGAGGCGGAGGCATGCCCCATCGACGAACTCACCGACCGCAACGCGCCATGGCGGGCCGACCTGCGCAAGGCTCTCAGCGCCAAGGAGCGCAAGGCCATTGAACGCGTGGTAATGCCTGAGCTCGACGCCGACTACCGCGCCACCACACGCCTGGAGGAAGTCAATCAGGGACTGACCAAGGAGATGGCCGTCCGCGAGGCACACCGCTGCCTCGACTGCGCCAAGCCTGCCTGTGTGGAGGGATGCCCCGTCAACATCAACATACCGGCATTCATCAAGAACATCGAGCGCGAGCATTTCACCGATGCAGCAAGGGTGCTCAAGCAGACCTCGGCGCTGCCGGCTGTCTGCGGACGCGTCTGTCCGCAGGAGAAGCAGTGTGAGAGCCGATGCATACACCTGAAGATGAACGAGCCGGCAGTGGCCATCGGTTACCTGGAGCGCTTCGCAGCCGACTACGAGCGCGAGAGCGGACAATGCGCCCTGCCCCACATCGCACCGCCAAACGGCATCAAGGTGGCCGTGGTAGGCTCCGGTCCTTCAGGTCTGAGCTTTGCCGGCGACATGGTGCAGAAAGGTTTCGAAGTGCACGTCTTTGAGGCACTGCACGAAATCGGCGGTGTACTGAAATACGGTATCCCCGAGTTCCGACTGCCCAACAGTATCGTCGATGTGGAGATCGACAATCTTCGCAAGGAGGGCGTGCATTTCCAGACCGACACCATCATCGGAAAAACGGTCTCCGTCAAGCAACTGCAGGAACAGGGCTTCAAGGGTATCTTCGTGGGATCGGGCGCCGGCCTGCCCAACTTCATGGGCATACCAGGCGAGAACCTCATCAACATCATGTCGTCGAACGAATATCTGACGCGTGTCAACCTGATGGACGCAGCCAACCCCAAAACCGACACGCCGGTCATACTGGGCAAGAAAGTCATCGTGGTGGGCGGCGGCAACACAGCCATGGACTCATGCCGCACGGCCAAGCGCCTCGGCGCCGATGTGACGCTGGTCTACCGACGCTCGGAAAAAGAGATGCCGGCGCGACTGGAAGAAGTGAGGCATGCGAAGGAGGAGGGCATCCACTTCCTCACGCTACACAACCCCAAGGAGTATCTGGCCGACGAGAACGGACGCGTGAAGGCTGCCGTGCTCGACGTGATGAAGCTCGGCGAACCCGACGCTTCGGGACGCTGCCGGCCAGAGGCAACGGGCGAGACCGTGACCATGGAGTGCGACCAGGTCATCGTGGCCGTGGGTGTCTCGCCCAACCCGCTGGTGCCCAAGTCGATCAGCGGACTGGAACTGGGACGCAAGAACACCATCATGGTCAATGACCAGATGCAGTCGTCGCAGAGCGACATCTACGCGGGCGGCGATATTGTCCGCGGCGGTGCCACCGTCATCCTTGCCATGGGAGACGGACGGCGGGCCGCAGCCAACATGGCACAACAACTGCTCAACAAATAAACTGACCGCCACCAAGCGCGGAAACAACAATAAAGGAGGATGCGTCCGGATGTCCCACGCACAAAGCGAGAGACAAAGCGGACGCATCCTCTTACTATAAAACATTCACATCAACCCATCATGTCTGGCATTTACACCATTCTACTCCTGTTACTGAGCAATGTATTCATGACGCTCGCATGGTACGGCCACCTGCGCCTGCAACAAACAGGCGTATCGGCAGGATGGCCACTCATAGCCGTCATCGCCTTCTCATGGGGCATCGCCTTCTTTGAGTATTGTTGCCAGGTGCCGGCCAACCGCATCGGATACGAAGGAAACGGCGGGCCGTTCTCACTGGTACAGCTGAAGGTGATGCAAGAATGCATCTCCCTCATCGTCTTCGCCATCATCGCCAACATGCTCTTCCAAGGACAAGGACTCCACTGGAACCACATCGCGGCCTTCGGCTGCCTCATCGCAGCCGTGTATTTCGTGTTTCTATGAAAACAGCATACCACATCATCGCCATCGTCGTGGTGCTCATCTGGGGCGTGACCTTCGTCAACTCCAAGCAACTGCTCATGGCAGGCCTGGAAGCACATGAGATATTCACCTTGCGCTTCCTGCTGGCCTACCTGTGCATCTGGACCATCTCGCCAAGGCGCATCTGGTCCGACAACTGGCATGATGAACTGCGCATGGTGCTGCTGGGAATAACGGGAGGCTCACTTTATTTCGTCACCGAGAACATGGCCGTCCGCATCGACTACGTGACCAACGTGTCGTTCATCGTATGCACGGCGCCACTGCTCACGACGCTCCTCGCACTGGCATTCCTGCGCGATATCAAGGCCACACGCCATCTCATCATAGGTTCGCTACTGGCCACAGCCGGTGTCGCACTGGTAGTGTTCAACGGCCAGATTGTGCTGAAGCTCAATCCATTGGGAGACGCGCTGGCCCTGTCGGCCGCCTTGTGTTGGGCGGTCTACAGCATCCTGCTGCGCGACGTAAGCCATTACAGTGCCGTCTTCGTCACCCGGAAGGTTTTCTTCTACGGCCTCCTCACCGTACTGCCCGTCTTCTTCTTCCGTCCGTGGCACTTCGCGTTCGACGGTCTGCTGCGCCCCGTCGTTTGGGGAAACCTGCTCTTTCTTGGCATCATAGCCAGCTTTGCATGCTTCGCCCTATGGAGCCTGGCAAGCAAAAAGCTTGGTGCCCTCATGGTGAGCAATTATGTTTACCTCAACCCCATCAGCACCTTTGTCGCAAGTGCGCTGGTGCTCGATGAGCCCATGACGGCCATGGCCGCCACCGGTTGTGCCTGCATCCTGCTGGGTGTCTATTGGGCCAACAGCCCCGAGAAAGGCAAGACCCAAAAGCCTCTTGCCGAGAAGTCTGGGGATGCCGCCCCTTTCTGATATGCAAGGACAACAAAAGCCACACAACCGCCAAGCTGTTGCATCTTGGTGTTGTGTGGCTTTCCTTTATCTTGAACCTTCTCCGTGATACGGCGATTCCCGAGTGTCCTTATTTCAGTTCATCGACAAGCTTGTCTGCATCAATGAGCTTCTGCTCGCCGGTAGTCATGTTCTTGAGCGTCAGCTGATGGGACGCCATCTCGTTCTCGCCGGCCAGCGCCACGTAGGCTATGCCCTTTGCATTGGCATAGCTCATCTGCTTCTTCATCTTAGCCTTGTCCGGATACATCTCCGTACGTATGCCAGCCTCGCGTGCCTTGGCAACAAGAGGAAGGCAATAAGCCGTCTCCTGCTCACCGAAATTGATGAAAAGCAACTGTGTGGCCTGCACCGCCTCATGCGGATAGAGGTCGAGCGCGTTGAGCACGTCATAGATGCGGTCGGCGCCGAACGAAATGCCGACCCCTGAAAGGCCCGGCATGCCGAAGATGCCCGTAAGGTTATCATAGCGTCCGCCACCTGTGATGGAGCCCATGGGCGTGTCGAGCGCCTTGACCTCAAAGATGGCACCCGTGTAATAATTGAGACCGCGTGCCAGCGTGAGGTCCAGCTGCATCTCATTCTTCAAGCCACATGTCTTCAGACAGTCGAGGATAAACCGTGTCTCCTCCACGCCCTTCAGCCCCGTCTCCGATGACTGCAGGACATCAGCAATGACCTTGAGCTTCTCGTCGTTGGTACCCGAAAGCGAGATGATGGGCTGCAACTTGCTGATAGCCTCTTCGCTCAGTCCATCGCCACGAAGCTCCTCATTGACGTTGTCGAGCCCGATTTTGTCAAGCTTATCGATAGCCACCGTGATGTCGACAATCTTGTCGGCCTCGCCGATCACTTCGGCTATACCCGTGAGAATCTTGCGATTGTTGATCTTAATCTGCACACGGATACCCAGCCGTTGGAACACAGTGTCCACAATCTGCATCAGTTCCACTTCGTTGAGCAGCGAGTCGGAGCCCACCACATCGGCATCACACTGATAGAACTCGCGGTAGCGTCCCTTTTGCGGACGGTCGGCACGCCATACAGGTTGTATCTGATAGCGCTTGAAAGGCAGCTGCAGCTCATCGCGATGCATGACCACATAACGGGCAAAAGGCACCGTGAGGTCATATCTCAAACCCTTCTCGCAGAGACAAGAAGCCAGTCGGAGACTGTTGCGCTCGCGCAGCTGTTCGTCGGTGACCTTGCTCAGATAGTCGCCCGAATTGAGCACCTTGAAGAGCAGCTTGTCACCTTCCTCACCATATTTGCCCATCAGCGTGTGGAGCGTCTCCATCGCCGGGGTCTCGATCTGCTGAAAACCATAGAGGGCGTAGACATCCTTGATGGTGTTGAAAATATAATTACGCTTTGCCATCTCCTCGGGACCGAAGTCGCGGGTACCCTTGGGGATGGATGGTTTCTGATTTCCCATATATTCCAGTCTTTACTTTCTTACAATGGTCTGCTCGCGGTCCGGTCCGATGGAGATGATGCGGATAGGCGTCTCCAGATAGTCTTCCAGGAACTTGACATAGTCGCTGAATGCCTGCGGGAACTGCTCCTCGCTGGTAAACCGTGTCATGTCGGTCTTCCATCCCGGCATCTCCTTGTAGACCGGCGTCACATCGTCGATCTCGTAGGGGAAATCGTTGGTCTCGCTGCCGTCCTTCAGGCGGTAAGCCACACAAGCCTTGATGGTGTCGAAGTCGTCGAGCACATCGCTCTTCATCATGATAAGTTCTGTGACGCCGTTGACCATCACGCTATACTTGAGTTGCACGAGGTCAATCCATCCGCAGCGGCGCTCACGGCCAGTGACGGCACCATACTCGTGGCCAAGGTCGCGTATGCGCTTGCCCGTCTCGTCAAACAGCTCGGTGGGGAACGGTCCGGCACCCACGCGCGTGCAGTAGGCTTTCATGATGCCATACACGTTGCCTATCTTGTTCGGTCCGATGCCCAGTCCGGTGCAGGCCCCCGCACAGATGGTGTTGCTGGAGGTCACGAAGGGATAACTGCCGAAATCGACATCCAGCATGGTGCCCTGCGCACCCTCGCAAAGAATGCTCTTATTGTCATGCAGCAGCTTGTTCACTTCTATTTCGCTGTCGACGATGTGGAAGCCACGCAGATATTCGATGCCTTCCATCCATGTCTTCTCCGTCTCCTCCAGTCCGTCGAAGTCGGTCCAGCCCATGTCTTTCAGGCGGTCCATATGCATCGCCTTGTGCTTGGCATATTTCTCTTCGAAATGATCAAGGATATCTCCGACACGAAGTCCCGTGCGGCTCACCTTGTCGGTGTAGGTAGGACCGATGCCCTTGCCCGTGGTTCCCACCTTGTTCTTGCCCTTTGCGGCCTCGATGGCACGGTCCAGCAGACGGTGTGTCGGCATGATGAGATGCGCCTTCTTGGAGATATGCAAGCGGTTCTTCAACTCATGGCCGCTCTTCTCCAAGCTGCGCGCTTCGTCCATAAACAAATCAGGAGCCAGGACCACACCGTTGCCGATGATGTTGACCTTGCCACCCTGGAAGATGCCGGAGGGTATGCTGCGAAGCACATACTTCTGTCCCTCAAACTCAAGCGTGTGGCCTGCGTTGGGTCCTCCTTGGAAACGAGCCACAACATCATAATGGGGAGTGAGCACGTCGACGACCTTGCCCTTTCCCTCATCGCCCCACTGAAGTCCCAGCAGAACATCTACTTTACCTGTATTCATAAGCCTGAATAAATTATTTGGTTCCTTTTCTTTTATACCTAATAGACGCGCGGGCCGAAGATGGCCGTTCCGACGCGCACCATGTTGGACCGGCATTCCACGGCAATGTGATAGTCGTGGCTCATGCCCCATGAGCGCACGCAGAACGCTTCATCGTCTGCGAAATAAGTGCTCTTCACCTCATCGAAGAAGTCGGCGGCCGTCATCATTTCCTGCCGGATGCGCTCCTCGTCATCGACATGGCTGGCCATCATCATCAGTCCACTGATATGCACGTGCTTCAGGTCCCGCCACTCACCGGCCTTCAGCAGGTCGCGACAGGCGTCGAGCGTGAAGCCGTACTTCGTCTCCTCCTCGGCGATGTGCAGTTCGAGCAGGACATTGATGACCCTGTCATGCTTGGCCGCCTGCTTGTTGATCTCCTTCAGGAGCTTCAGCGAGTCCACAGCGTCGATCATGCCAATGTAGGGTGCGATGTATTTCACCTTGTTGGTCTGCAGGTGTCCTATGAAGTGCCACTCGATGTCCTTGGGCAGCGTGTCCGCCTTCTTGCTCAGCTCCTGCTCATGGCTCTCGCCGAAGACACGCTGGCCGGCCCCGTAGGCGGCCTCGATGTACTCCTTGGGGTGATACTTGCTGACGGCAACGAGGCAGACGCCTTGCGGAAGGTTGCCAAGCACTTCTTTTAAGTTTTTAGCAACATCCACGTTCATCACTTTGCCTCCTTGTTCTCTTCGGCCTGTTCGTATTCGGGTTTCCCGTCGCCGCCTTGCGTCTTGGGCTTAGCGTTGTGCTCAAAGACGTCCATGATCTGCGTCTCGGCAATGGAGGCGATAGCATAGTCGATCATCGTGCCGCCCATCACCTCGTCGATATATTTCACTGCCTGGGGCAGCGTGCCAGCCTGCACGAGATAGTTGACGTTGGACCGCTTCTCCTTCTCCGTCTTCTCGTCGATGGTGATAAACTGCAGCCTGGCCTTGTACCACTTGTCGTCCGTCTCCTTGTCGCTAAAGAAGATTTCGTGGTAAGGCGCCGGCTTGATGTTGGTGATCTTGTAGTCGCCGCTGATGTAGACGCTCATCTCTTCGACGACCTCTGTCTCAGCCTCCGAGAAACTCAGTGCATCGACCACATATTGTTCGGTGACAGGTTTCTGCGACCCGTCCTCTACGGTCTTGTCGTAACGTATCTTGGTTTCAAACCAATCTGATGTTCTTGATCTCATAATATATAATAAGGTATGTTATTCCTGTTGTTGTTTGCCCACGCCGCGTATGAGATTGTCGAGCGTGCGGTAGGTATAGGCGGCACGGTCGTGTATGGTCAGGTCGCTCTTGAGCCTGCTGCGCAGGTCCACGAGTTTCGACATGGCGCTCTGGTAATTGTCTGCCGTGATGCGTTCGCTCATCTTCTGCGCCACCGTAGCGTCGAAGCCGAAGTAGCGCATGAGCGTGTCGGCGAACACCTGGCGCTGCTGTTCGGTGAGGTGCTGCAGGCTCTCGTTGAACTTGTTGTGTGCTTGGAAGATGTGGAACACCAGCTCGTCGGGCTCGCCGCCGCGCTGTCCGTGGTTGTAGACCTTCTCATAGTCGAAATAGCAGTCGCAGAAACCGTTCTTGGCCATGGTCTGCAGCTCTTCCTTGGCAGGCTCGAGCACGCGCCGGGTGAAGTCGGTGAACTTCTTGTAATTGGTCTCCAGCCGCAGCATCTTCCGGAACTCCAGGGTGTTGATTTTGCGGAATCCCTTGTCTTTCCAGCTCTCGATGAACATGTAGATGCGCTGTGAGTAGCGGTTGTGGCATGCAAAGACAATCTGCTTGCCCAGGTAATGGTATCCGAACTCGAGACCTACCAGGCGCTCGGCCACGGTGCGGTCTATCTTGAGGATGGCATATTTCTCGTAGATGGAAGGGTCCTCGGGGATATAGATGTCGCAGAGGTTGGTGACTTTCAGATAGCTGCGGCCGTCCATGGTCTTGTAGGGAATCTCCACGGGGATGGTTGCCAGCATCTTGAGGCTTTGCCGCAACTGGGGATAATGGTTAGGGTCGACGGCCAACGACTTGAAGAGCGTCTTGATCTCCAGTCGCCCGTCGTTGTCGAGCTCGGCATCAGAGAATATTTCGGGCTCGGTGCGCTGCTTGTTGAGCAGTTTCTTCAGCTTGGTCTGCATAAACTCGACGATAGCCACAAGGATGCGTATCTGTATGAGTGAATAGTCGTGGCGCATCATCGTCACGGCAATGGGTTGTACCAGCCATGTCTCATCCTCAAGTGGGATGAGATCAGTAGAGATGTTGCGCTTGATGTCTCTCTTCTTACCTTTTCCGAAGCCCTTGCGTGCTCGCGTGGCTTGGGTTTTCTTGGTCTTTCCTGTTGTCGTGGTGGCCTTTGCGTCTGTCATACGTTTGTGATTTGCAGGCTTTCCGAAGAAATGCCTACAAATTTAAGACTATTTTGCGACATCACCAAGCAATTTCGACAATTTAGTGACGTCAAGAAGCCAACTTGTTCGGATTTGGCGGGCAGAAGAAGCAGGGAGGGCGCCGCATGGCGGTGGCAACCACATAAAGGGAGAGGATGACCGTCGGGCCATCCTCTATTTGTTCCAAAAGCGATAAGTGATGTCTTCAAAGCGGTCTTCGGCCACGCGCTTGTAGAGCCGTTGGTTGGTGGTCTTGTCCTTCAGCGCGCCGAGATGCCGGATGTAGGGCCCCAGCTTGATATAGTCGAAGTGGTTCATGTCAATGCCCCGGGCCAGCCGGATGCGCCCGCTGTACCATGCCGTCTTGATGTCGGGATGATGGTTGCGGAGCCACAGGGCCAGCCGGTCGACGGCGTCGGGGTCGGCGTCTCCACCCATGAGGCTGACGCAGGTCACCATGCCGTCGTTGGCCTTTATCAGCGCTTCAAGGGCCTCGGCGGTCAGGGGTTCCCCGATGTCGTCCCACAGATAGCTGCTGTGGCAGCCGGGACAATGACAGGGACACCCCGAGAGGTTGATGGCAAGGGTCGTCTCGTCAGGTATTTCCTGAAAGACGACCTCTGTGTTGACGTATTTGATCATGTCGTGCGGGATGTGGGAGTATCCCTTTTTACTTAACCGTCTCCTCCTGCTTCTTGCCCAGCTGTATCTTCGGGGCCTGCGGCATGCGGTCGACGCCCGCGTAGAAGCGGCGGTGTGCTTCCTTCTGCCGGGCCTCGGAGAAGTTGGACACACGTTTCAGATAACCGATGATGCGCGTCAGGTAGTCGACGTTCTTGGAGTGGCAGACGGGGCACTCCTTGAGATAGCGCTTGTCGATGTGGCCGCACTCGTTGCAGAGCGTGTTGGGGATGTTGTATGTGAAATAGTTGCAGCCTTCTTTGGCGGCCACCCGGAAGAGCTGTCTGTACTGCGCCTGCGACAGGTGTTCCTCAAGGTTCATGTGCAGGGCCGAGCCACCGGTGAGATGCTCTATGTAGGGTGCTCCGTGCAGCTTGAACTTGTCGATGATCGAGAGCGAGTGGTCCTCGACGACGTAGAAGTAGCTGTTGTAGCAGTCGCGGGGCACGAAATAGCCGTCCTCACGGTCCCACTTGGCGTGCTTCACACCGACATTCTCTGCAGGAATCATCTCACAATTGAACATGGCCTCCTTGGTGCGGTACTGCTTGTTGCATTTCTCGACCAGCGAGAGGATGCCCTGCACGAAGTTGAGATAGTCGTCATTGGGCGTGATGCTGAGACCCATAAACTCAGCAGCCTCCACGAGGCCGTTGATGCCGATGGTGAGATACTGGCGGTTGATGTTGATGTACCCGGCGTCGAAGAGAGGCAGCATGCCATGCTTCTGCAGCTCCTTCAGGTTCTCGTTGTAGGCCAGCTGCACCTTGTGGCAGAGGTCGATGACCTCGGAGAGATACTGTTTGTAGTCGATCTGGTGGTTGACGGCATACTGCACGCAGCGGTTGAGGTTGATGGTCAGCACGCTCTTGGAGCCCGTCGACACACCGCCCGCTCCCAGCGTGTAGCTGAAGCCGTTGTCCTGTATCTCGTTGCGGAGGCGGCAGCAGCTCGACAGCGAGTCGGCATTGTCGGAGAGATAGGTGAAGAAGCTGTGGCCCTTGGCATACATCTCTGCTGCAAAGTCGCCCCATTCCTTGTCCTTGCAGTCACCGTTCTCGGTGAGCATGGCCATGGTCTCCACGGGGAAGGTCAGCACGGTCTTGACGCGTTCCTGGTTGAACCACACCATGAAGCGCTTCTGCAGCCAGTCGAGGCCTTCCCAGTCGGGCTGGGATCCGTCGGGGAAGAAGAAGTTGCCGAAGAGTGACTCGAAATAATAACGGTCGTAATAGCTGATGTTCCAGAACACCGCCTGGTAGTTGCGTGCTCCTGTGGGCTGGTTGAGCGAATAAACGATCTGCTCGAAACAGTCGGTGATGACCTTGTCGATGGTGCGTTTCTTCAGGCTGAGGTCCACCACCTCGTCAGCCCGCTTGTAGTAGTCTTTGCCGTATTCCTTCTCGATGAAATAGTTCATATACATCAGAAACTCGGGCGTGGCGCATGCTCCGGCCAGCATGGAACTGACCATGAACACCATGTTGATGAAACCGCCGCAGAACGACTTGAGGTTGGTGGGTGCCGTAGAGTTGCCGCCGATGCTTGTGGTGCCGCCGATGAGCCAGGGATACATGGTGATGGAGGCGCAATAGTTGGCGAGGTTCGTCTCGTCGTTCTTATAGATGAAGTGGTGTGTCAGTTTGTCGATATACTCGTCGGCCTGTTCCTTGCCGTACATCTTCTTGATGCGCTCGGTGAGCAGGCGGCGGTTGAGGCGGATGAAGCTCGACTTGGGCAGTTCGCCGATGAGCGTGGCGATGTTCTTGTGCTCCACGTTGGCGTTGGCGTCAAACTTGGACCCGGTTGCGGCGTTCTCGGCCTCCATATAGTCGGAGAGGAACTTCAACTTATCCAGCGTCTCGCGGTCTTCCTGGTGCTCCTGCCGATAGAGTATGAACGATTTGGCCACCTTATAGTATCCTTCCTTCATCAGCGCCACCTCCACCTGGTTCTGGATATCCTCCACACGCACGCCATCCTGTATGTCGAGATGACTGAGAATCTTGGATACCGAGCCGAGATCGATAGGTTCATGACATGCGTTGAACGCCTTCAAGACAGCATTCATGATCTTGTCGAGAGAAAAACTGTCTTTCGTTCCGTCACGCTTGGTGATGGTAAAGTTCTTGATTTCCATGATTTTATATATAGCCTTTTGTTTTAATGATTGTTCTTTTTGGAAAACTTTTCCCGTTTATCTTTTTGGAAAGTTTTCCAAAACAGACAACTTTGATTGGTTTTTCAGATAAAGATATTGACCTGTTTGGTGATTTTCCTATTCGCAAAGTTAATCAAATTTAGCTAAGATTGCAGCCAGGCAGGTTATCTATTTTGTTGCATTTTACATATTTTAATGACTGATTCACGACAAAATCGTGCAAGGAAACTTGAGCGTGACACAAGCTATCTTTTGATTATCATAAGGTTATGGTATACGTCTGTACGGTTTGTCAACAACCTGTCACATTTTGCATTTGTTCATTCCGAGATAGCAATTGGTACCCCTTGACCCATCCGTCACAAGAAACGGACGAGCAACGGGTACACGAAGGGCGGAGGCATCACGCTACACATTATTATAATACAAGTTCGGATTTACAACGCGTGAGCCGCAGGCTGAAAGCCCGCGGTTCACGCAAACTTTGTTCAGCCCGCGGCTCACACTGTACTTCATGCTATCATCGGCCTCATCACGCTGCACGGTTTCCCGATAGCAACATTCGCAAACTCTGGATGCGGATGTCCGCATAATTCTGAAAAAACGGCCTCTTCCGGACACTACATTCTAGCGTTGCCACAAGCCCTTTTTGCGGTGAAACGGAGCCGTCGCAGGCTACTTTTCGTTCCGTTTCACCCAACAGGCTTTGCGATAGATGCCTTATCGTGGTGCGATTAGGCATCTATCAAGGGTCGATAGATGCCTAATCGCACCACGATAAGGCATCTATCGCACCACGATAAGGCATCTATAGCGAGACCGCGAATGGCCGCTGAACGGCGAATAGCAAACGATGCGATGCAATGCGCTGATTATCAATACTTAGCGTAAACATCAAAAAACAGGCGTTATTTGCAAAAAAAATAATCCCGGTGGCTTCGGAGCGGCTTCTCAGAAAACTTTTTGTCGTTTATTTTCGAACTTTTAGTGCCTCGGCATAAACATCACATCAGGCCACTTTCACGACCTGCAGCATCATCCATGTTTACCACTTTGACAGACTTTTGAGGCCAAACCAGGCATAATTCCGATTTATTTATTACCTTTGCAGTAGACTAAACAATGCTTGAATGAACAAACTTCTTTCCTTCCTCATCATATCGACACTCCTTGCTGCAGCCACAGGCTGCAAGAAGGAAAAAGAGCAACAGGTGATTATCATCAAGAAGCCCAAGGCCGTGAAGGCAGAGAAGCCCCAAAGCATGGGCAATCTCGAGCGGTCGACAGACGTGACATGGATGGGCGCACGCTACACCGTGGAGATACAGCGGACGGCCGTCGACTCACTGCCGCTGGCCACCGACGGCGTGAAACGCTACTACGACAACAGCGTCACCGTGCGCATCGTGCGGGCCGACGGCTCAACGTTCTTCACCCGCAAGTTTCTGAAAAGCGATTTCAAGAGCTATGTCGACGCTTCCTACTACGACAACGGAGCCTTGCTGGGCATAGCATTTGAGAAGGCACAGGGCAAGCAGCTGTTCTTGGGCGCCAGCGTGGGCAGTCCCGACAGGGCCAGCGACGAGTATGTGCCGCTAATCGTCAAGGTGGACAACTTCGGAAACTACTCCATCGAGAAAGACACCAAGGCAGATGTCAACTCCATGAGGGTCGATCCCGACACAGAGGAAGAATAAGCGGCAGATACCCACCGCTCGCACACACACGACACCCATAAGACAAAACAGGCAATGGCGGGTGAAAAGCCAGTAGTGGTTTTTCACCCGCCATTGTCGGTGCAGTAAAGGCCCTTTGTCAGCGCTCAGGGCGCGTCAGCTCTGCATAGGCGCCGTCGAAAAGACGGGGATGGGTAGCAAGGAAACAGATGTTGACCAGACAGTTGGCCAGTATCTCCGCATCGTTGAGGTCAACGCCACGCTCGCGCGACACCTCCTTGCCCAGACACACCTCCCACGTGCAACGGAAGTCTGCATCGGCAGCACCCATATACGAATCGCCCGAGTTGTCATCGCGCATCAGCTTGTAGCGGATGGTCTTCTTGGATGATACGGGTCGCATCTCCAGCAGGATGTCATAAGCCTGCTGCAGCGGTTTGCGATACTTGGAGGTACCGGGAAACATGTTGGAAATCACCGGCATGATCTCGTCAAAATCGTAGGCTTGTATCAGTTCGTATAATTTCATGAATCCAAACAATAAGAAAGCGGTGATGTCCAAGCACACTACGCACTCCGGCATCACCGCATATATTCACTCTTAAAACTTTGCCATCTTGATGGCATCCACCGCACACTCGTCGCCTTTGTTGCCCAGCTTGCCACCGCTGCGGTCCTTAGCCTGCTGCAGGGTATCGGTCGTGAGGAGACCATAGATAACGGGGATGTTCTGCACCGCGTTGAGATGGGCGATGCCGTAGGTCACACCCTGACAGATATAGTCGAAATGGGGCGTCTCGCCACGGATGACACTGCCGAGAATGATGACGGCATCGAAACCGTCGTCCTTGCACATCTGCTGGGCACCGTAGACCAGCTCAAAGCTGCCCGGCACCGTCTTGATGTGGATGTTCTCCTGCAAGGCACCATGCCGCTCGAGCGTCTGCACGGCGCCGTCGAGCAGTGCGCCCGTAATCTCACTGTTCCACTCGGCGACCACAATGCCGAAACACATGTTGCTTGCGTCGGGCACCTTGTCGAAATCGTAGTCGGAAAGATGATGAAGAGCGGTTGCCATGACGGTTACTTGGTAGTTCTTTCTATGTACTTGTCAATCTCGTTGCTCTGCACGAGGACTGAGTTGACATACTTCTTCTTGATGTCCTGATAGATCTTCAGCGCCTCGGCCGTCTTGCCCTGGCTCTCCAGCAGCTCGCCTGCCTGGAGCAGGAAGGTGGGCGAAAGGCTGATGTTGGCACCGTCCTTGGCCTTGCTGTCAGCCTTTGAGGCAGCGTCCTTCAGCTTGCTCACAGCCTTGTCGACCTGTCCCACGGCAGCATAGGCATTGCCCAGGGCAGCCATAGCGGCGGGGCTCACCATGGCATCGCCGGCGGGTGAGAACTTTTCGAGGTACTTCACAGCCTCCTGGGCCTTGCCCAGACGGTAGTAGCTCAGTCCGGCATAGAGGTTGGCGAGATTGCCGGCATCGGTGCTGCCATAGTCGCTGGCGATTTTCACGAAGCCCGTATAGCCTGCACCGTCGCCATTGAGCGCCTTGTCAAACTGCTCGGCATTGAAGTACTCCTGGCCGCGGGCGAGCGCCGTGCTGGCCTTGTCGGCACGCGGACCGGCGACGAACGTGTTGTAGCAGATCCATGCCGCAATGACCACGATGACAGCGCCAATAGCACCTAAGATAACATTGCGGTGCTTGGTGAAGAACGCTTGAGACTTTCCTGCAGCATCAAATGTTGCATTTTCGTTTTTGTTTGCCATTATTTTTATTGTTTTATTATTATCACGATTTAGTCGCAAAATTACCACTTTTATCTCAGATATTGAAATTTATTCTACTCTTTTTTCGATTTTCATGCACAAATATCGTAACTTTGCATGAAGCAGGGGAACGCACAGCAAGCCCCCGCCCCTCCCCAAACGATTGCGACAGACATGATACTCAGCCACATTTCCATCATCAATTACAAGAACATACGGGCGGCACACCTTTCCTTCTCGCCCAACGTCAACTGTCTCATCGGGCACAATGGAGAAGGAAAGACCAACCTGCTCGACGCCATCTATTACCTCTCGTTCTGCCATTCCAGCTTCACCACCATCGACAGCCAGGTCATCACCCACGGCCAGGACTTCTTCGTCGTTGAGGGAAACTACCTCACGGAGGGCGGCGACACAGAAGCCATCTATGCAGGCATGAAGCGCGGCACGCGGAAACACTTCCGCAGGAACAAGAAGGAATACAAGAAATTCTCCGAACACATCGGCCTCATACCGCTCATCTTCGTCTCGCCGCACGACAACATCCTCGTGGAGGGAGGAGGCGACGAGCGCCGGCGGTTGATGGACATCGTCATCTCGCAATATGACAAGCATTACCTGGAGGCGCTCAACAGCTACAACAAGGCGCTGCAGCAGCGCAATGCCCTGCTCAAGATGGAGGAGGAGCCCGACGCGGCGCTCATGGACATCTGGGAGACAGAGATGGCGCGGCAAGGCCAGGTGGTCTTCGAGAAACGCTCCGCCTTCGTGGAGGAGTTCATCCCGGTGTTCCAATCCATCTACCGGAAGATCTCGGGAGAACGGGAGACGGTGTCGCTGCGCTACGTGTCGCACGGCCAGCGGGGCGACCTGCTCGACGTGATCCGGCGCGACCGTTTCAAGGACCGCGCCGTGGGCTACAGTCTGCACGGCGTGCACCGCGACGACCTGGAGATGCTGGTCGGCGACTATCCCATGAAGCGGGAGGGCAGCCAAGGGCAGACCAAGACCTATGTGATGGCCCTGAAGCTGGCACAGTTCGACTTCCTGAGACGCACGGCCTCGCAGACCACACCGCTCCTGCTGCTCGACGACATCTTCGACAAGCTCGACGCACAGCGTGTGGAGCACATCGTCGAGCTGGTGTCGGGCGGCACCTTCGGACAGATCTTCATCACCGACACCAACCGCGACCACCTCGACGAGATACTCAGCCACAGCGGGAAAGACTACCGCCTCTTCCAAGTGGAGAACGGAGAGTTTGCGGAAATATAACATCGTCAAAGAGAGAAAAGGACATGTTCAGAAAAGAAGTGAAACCCATCAGCGAACTGCTGTCGCAGTACCTGCGCCGTCAAGGCATGGAGACGCCCCTGCTGCAGCGGCGCGTCGTCGACACGTGGGACACCCTCATGGGACCGGCCATCGCACAATACACCTCCGAGAAATTCATCAAGAACCAGGTGCTGTATGTCAAGATCCTCAACCCGGCCTTGCGCCAAGACCTGAACATGATGCGGTCGCAACTGGTGAAACGCCTCAACGATGCTGTGGGCTCGCAGATCATCACGGAGGTGCGAATCTATTGAAAACGACAAACGACAAAACGGCAAACGGCAGCGCATGGCATCACGCCATGGGCTGCCGTTTGCCGTAACGGTCATATTCTATATGCTGTCTGTCCGGCGCGCCAACGGATGCCGGCAAAAGGTGCAGCCGTCAGGCTTGCCACGTCGGCTGGGCGCTCACGCGGATCCGTGCGTCGAACATCCGCGAACCGACCAACGCCACCTTGTCTTTCCCCTCGCCGGCTTTCTGGGGTGCCTGGGGAAACGCCGAGCCGTTGCGCATGACGCGCAGCGCCGCATTGACGACAGGATCGTCCATGTTGATGTACTCCGTCCAAGCCTGCTCGTCCATCATGTTGTAGATGATGCGGCTGTCGATGTAGCGTTCGAGGAGCGTGTGGCTCTTCTTGATCAGCAAGTTGCGCCGCTTCAGTCCGTGGTCGTTGGCATAGTTGACAAACTGCTCCACTGTGTTCTGCCGCTTGAGATACTTCGACAGGGCAAGCATCTCTTGGAACTCCTTCATCTTCTGACGGTTGTTGTCGGTGTAGTTGAAGGCAAACTGAAGGATCAGACCGCTCACCGCCGCCTGCTTGTAATAAGAGGTCACACCGGATGTGTCTTCGGGCACGAAGATGTCGGGCGTGATGCCGCCGCCGCCATACACCACACGGCCGTTGCCCGTGTGATAGGGCTTGCCCGTGTGCTTGATGCTGTCCTGCGAAAAGAACTCACCGTGCTCGTAGCGCGAGATGAGATCCTGCTCGTAGCTGGCGTCCTCACCGTTGGTGTAGGGCTTCTGGATGCAACGGCCCGAAGGCGTGAAGTAACGGGCAATGGTCAGGCGTATCATGCTGCCGTCGGGGAAAGGAATCTGCTGTTGGACGAGGCCCTTGCCGAACGAGCGCCGGCCGATAATCGTGGCCCGGTCATTGTCCTGCATGGCTCCGGCGAAAATCTCCGACGACGAAGCCGACCCCTCGTTGATGAGCACCACCAGCGGGATGTTCTGGTAAGCGCCGTGACCGTCGGAGCGATACTCCTTGCGGGGCGACTTGCGTCCCTCGGTGTAGACGATGAGTTTCTTGTTGGGCAAGAACTCATTGGCCATCTGAACCGCACTTTGCAGATAACCGCCCGTGTTGTCGCGGAGGTCAATGACGAGGTTGGAAAAGCCTTCCTGCTGGAGGTTGGCCAAGGCGATGAGCAGCTCAGGATAGGTCTTCTCGCCGAAATTCTTCACCTTGATGTAGCCTGTGTTGTCGTCGAGCATGTAGGTGGCAGTGATGGTCTTGGTGGGGATCTCGCTGCGCGTCACCTCATAGGTGATGGGCTTGGCGTGTCCGTAGCGCAGCACGCCGATCTTGACCTTGGAGCCCTGCGCACCCTTCAGACGGTGCACGGCCTCCTCGTTGGTCACCTGCGGGCCCACAAATTTCTTTCCGTCGACATAGACAATCTTGTCGCCGGCCAAGATACCCGCCCGCTCGGCAGGTCCGTTCTTGATGACATTCTGCACATGGATGGTATCCTCGCGGATGGTGAACTCGATGCCTACGCCCGAGAACGAGCCGCGCAGGTCGTCGTCGGCAGCCTGCACATCCTTTGCACTAATATAGACGGAGTGCGGGTCGAGCTCAGCCAGTATCTGCGGGATGGCCTTCTCCACCAGCGAATCAATGTCGACCTTGTCCACATACTGGTCGTCGATGATGCGCAACAAGTTGTTCAGCCGGCTGCTGCCATTGTTGATGACCGTCAGTCGGTTGCCCGAGAAGTGGTTGGCATAGAACGAACCTATCACGATGCCCAGCACCACGCTGACTGCCATCAGCAGGGGCATGAGCCTGTTTTTCTTGTCGTTTTTCATTTTCCCGATCCTCATTTATTGTTGGCAGACGGAGCTAACTCAAGATAGACGACCTCGATGCCTGCCCTTTGCAAGAGACGTATCCCGTCATCGAGCCTGTATTTCTCACCGTAGACCACACGCTTGATGCCTGCCTGGATGATGAGCTTGGCACACTCGATGCAAGGTGATGCGGTGACATAGAGTGTCGCTCCGTCACTGTTGTTGCTCGAACGGGCCAGCTTGGTGATGGCGTTGGCTTCTGCATGGAGCACATACGACTTCGTGAGGTTGTTGTCATCCTCACAGATGTTCTCGAAGCCACTGGGCGTGCCGTTGTAGCCGTCGCTGATGATCATCTTGTCCTTGACGACGAGTGTGCCGACCTTACGCCGCTTGCAGTAGGAGTTTTCTGCCCAGATGAGCGCCATGCGAAGATAGCGCTCGTCGAGCTTTTGTTGCTTATCGTTTGATGCCATTTCGTTTGAGTAATGCGTCAATGGTTGGTTCCTGTCCGCGGAAGCGCTTGTAGAGCGCCATGGGATGCTCCGTGCCGCCCTTCGAGAGGATGTCGTCGCGGAAGCGCTGCGCCGTCTCGCGGTCGAAGATGCCGTTTTGCTGGAACACGCTGAAAGCGTCGGCGTCGAGCACCTCCGCCCACTTGTAACTGTAGTAGCCGGCCGCATAGCCGCCCGACATGATATGGGAGAACTGTGTGGTCATGCAGGTCTCGGGCAGCTGGGGCGTGATGACGGCACGCTCCCATGCTTTCTTCTCGAAGGGGATGATGTCTGCCGTGAATGGCTTGTCTTGGGTATAGTAGGCCATGTCGAGAAGTCCGAAGCTCACCTGCCGCAGGCACGACAGGGCCACATTGTAGTTGCGGCTCTCGCGGATACGGTCGATGAGCTCGTCGGGGATGGGTTCCCCGGTCTCGTAGTGGAAAGCGAAAGTGCTGAGAAAATCTTTCTCGACGGCATAGTTCTCCATGAACTGTGAGGGCATCTCCACGAAATCCCACCACACATTGGTGCCCGAGAGGCTCTCGAAACGCGTGTTGGCAAACATGCCGTGGAGCGAATGGCCGAACTCATGGAGAAACGTCTCCACCTCGCCCAGCGTCAACAGGGCGGGCTTGGTGTCTGTCGGCTTGGTGAAATTCATCACCACGCTGGCATGGGGACGTACGTTCTTGCCGCTCTTGGTGATGTACTGTTCCTGAAACTCGGTCATCCATGCACCGCCCTGCTTGCCCTTGCGGGGATGGAAATCGGCATAGAAGACGGCCAGATAACTGCCGTCACGGTCGAACACCTCGTAGGCCTTGACGTCGGGATGGTACACTGGGATGTCCTTGTTCTCCCGGAACGTGATGCCGTAGAGCTTGGTGGCCAGGCCGAACACGCCGTCTATCACTCTGTCGAGGCGAAAATAGGGGCGGAGCATCTCAGAGTCGAGGTTGTAGCGTTCCATCTGCAGCTTGTGGGAGTAATAGGCCACGTCCCATGGCTGGAGCTCGAAATCGCTGCCCTCCAGATCCTTGGCTTTGCGTTCGATGGCTTTCTGCTCTTCGACGGCCGTCGGCTTGTAGGCATCGATGAGGTCATTGAGCAGCTTGTAGACGTTGGCGGCCGTGGAAGCCATGCGGTGTCGGAGCACGTAGTCGGCGTATGTGTCGAAGCCCAGCAACTGCGCCAACTCGCAGCGCAGATTGACCAGGCGCTTGCATATCTCCAGGTTGCTGGTGTCGGCATCCTTGCTGGCACACTCGGTGTTGCGTGCCATGTAGAGCTGCCGGCGGAGCTCACGACGGTCGGAATAGGTCATGAACGGCGAGTAGCTGGCATAGTCGAGCGTGAACACCCAGCCCTCCATTGCCTTCTCTTTGGCGGTGTTGGCTGCAGCCTCCACTGCCGTTTCGGGCAGACCGCCCAGGTCGGCGCTGTCGGTGATGTGGAGCGTATAGGCCTTGGTCTCTTTCAGCAGGTTTTGCGAGAACTGCAGGGTGAGCAGTCCGGCCTCTTCGGTCAACTTCCTGAACTGTTCCTTGCCGGCCTCGTCGAGCAGTGCTCCGCTTCTCACGAAACCGTCGTATTCCTTGTCGAGCAACATCTGTTCCTCGGGCGTAAGGTCACGGTGGTGCTCGTAGACATACTTCACACGCTCGAACAGACGGGGGTTGAGGATGACATCGTTGCCATGCTTGGTGAGGATGGGGCTGAGCTTCTGTGCCAGCGCCTCCATCTCGTCGTTGGTCTCGGCGCTCATGAGGCACGAGAAAACGGTGGACACGCGGTCGAGCAAGTCATAATAATGCTCACCCATGCTGTCGTCAGTGACAGCAATAGTGTTGTCAAACGTAGGCTCTTCAGGATTGTTGACGATCTTGGCTATCTGCTCATCGTCACGGCGGATGCCCTCCATGAAGGCAGGTTCGAAATCCTCAAAGCGTATCTTGTCGAAGGGCACGGTGTCATGGGGGGTGCCATAAGGCTCCATGAACGGGTTTTTGCGTTCTTGACGGTCAATCATGTCAGTGTGTCTGTTTTCTCTCAAATATCATTGCAAAGTTAGCAAAAAGTGAGCAAACGGATGAGCATAATAAGCATTATTTAACTATACCGCCAAGAAAAAAGGGCAAAGGCGTGTGTCTCCACCTTCACGGAACGAGGTCTTCAAGGGAGGGTACCTCGATGCGGCACCTGTGGAGGGTCAGCATGCCGCGGTCCTGCAGGGCGTTGAGGCACCGCGACACCTTGCGCCGGTCCTCATGCAGTTCAAGGGCCATGCGTGCCATCTTGAGCCGGAAGACCTTCCTGCCGGTGGGGATAAGGCAATGGTCGGACAGGAAACGGACGATGCTTTCTTGCAGCGTGCGTGGCGGGCGCCGCCACGCCTTGGCGTTGGCTTTCTGCAGCCTGGTGGAAATGAGGTTGATCAAGTTGAGACGGAAAATGAGCGAGGCGGAGGTCAACCGCAGGGCTTCCTTCTTGTCGATGCTGATCAGGCTGCATGCGGTCAGGGCTTGATAGGTATGGGTGAAGCGCTGGCGAAGGCCGAAAGCACACTCGGGTTGCAACACATGGCAACCCGACAATTCCTCCTCGACAGCCAGGCCGTGGTCGTCTGAAACGGTGGTCATGCACAGACGGCCCTCCACCAGGATGACCAACCGGCCACACGGGTCACCGTCGGAGGCAACCCGTTCGCCCCGTTCCACCTTGCGGAAAAGCAGACGAGTCTCTCCGACAACGGACTCCAACTCCGTCATGCTCATGCCTGTGAAGAGTGGAATCTTCAGGAGCTTGTCGTAGACACCGGGCCGTCCCATAGGGTTAGGGGGATTACTGGTTGTCCAATATTTTCCCCTTCATCGACGGCGAATACCACACCCGGTTGTGGCCCTGGCTGTCGGCATAAATGAGATAGGCCATCAACGAAGGATGCTTGCGTAGGACTTCCTTGGCACCGTCAAGTCCCATAACCATGAAGGAGGTGGCATAGGCGTCGGCCTCGGCACACTGGTCTGCGATGACGGTAGCCGAAAGGATATTGTGCTGCACAGGATACCCGGTCTTGGGGTCGATGGTATGGGCATACTTCTTGCCTCCTTTGTAGTAGAAATTCCGATAGTTTCCACTTGTTGCCATGGCCTTGTCGGTGACATTGAGCACCGTCTGCAGCTCGCGGTTGGTCTGCGTGGAATCGTCAGACGGCTTGGTCACGCCGATTTTCCACGGCAGGCGCTGATTGTTGATGCCGCTGGTGACCACCTCTCCGCCAATCTCCACCATGAAGTTGCGAATGCCTTTGTCGCGGAGGTAACGCGCCACGACATCGGCACCGTATCCCTTGGCGATAGCCGAACAGTCGAGCATGATGCGCGGGTCACGCTTGACGACACGCCCATTGACCAGCTGCACCTTCTCGTAGCCTACGAGTTGGCGAAGGGAGTCGACAATCTGCGCGGTGGGCTCGACGCCCTTTTTGAACCCGAAGCCCCACTCGTTGACCAGCGGTGCGACCGTGATGTCGAACGCGCCGCGCGTCTCCTTGGATATCGACTGCGCCAAGCGGAACACATAGGTGAACATATCGCCGAGGGCAACGGACTCGTTGCGGTTGACGCGTGAGATGACCGACTCTTTGTTAAACGCAGACAAGGCATCGTCGACCTTGTGCATCTCCGCCTCGATGCCCGTCTGCAAGTCCTCGTCGCTTTGGTAAGTGACGTGATACATGGTGCCGAAAATAAAGCCTTCATTGTGCTGGAAGGGCATGTTGCGCTGCTGGCGGATAATCAGGACGGTGCCAACAACGAGCAGGAGCAGAAAGGCTACCTGCCAAAAGGTTTTCCTGTTCTTGGACATGTAACTCAGAATTCGAAAATGATGTTGAACGTACCGCTGATGCGCGACGAGCCTTGCTTGCCGTAACCGGGCACATACCAGACATTGCCCATCACGCCGTTGTCATAGTGGACACGGCGCCGGTAGCGCGCGGTCCATCCCAAGCGGAACGGCCCTGCAATCTTGGCGTCGACCCCGGCAAGAAACTCCAGCCAGTGGTAATTGGCCTTCACGCCTTGCGCGGAGAAAGGCACCTCACCGCCCCAGACGGGATCGGTCACGTCGGGGCGTGCGATGTCGCATTTGAAATAGGTAAGGGCGTAGCGTGCGCCGATATAGACACGGTAGTCGTCATGCTTGTTCTTCATGAGGTTGAAGTCGCATCCCACCTTGCCGTAAGGGGCTGATGTCTTATAGCTGAGCTGCGTAGCGATATCGTCGTGGTCGGCCTTGCCATATCCTATCTCCACTACCGGGAAGTACTTGTCCTTGAAGTTGATGCGCAGGCCCGCCTCATACTGTCCGTAGTCGGACACGGCTTTCTGGATGGGGCCGATGACATCGACCATCACCTCCACACCGCGGAAGAAGGGTATGGAGTCGTCAATCTGCTTGAGCCGCATCTTCTCCATCGCCGCCTTGCTGCGCGACGACTGTCCCTGAGCGGCAAGGGGCAGGGCGAGGAGCAGCAGACTAAAAACGATACTCCTTAAAATATATGTGGAAATGCTGTTGTGTGGCATCATAGTTGACCTCCTTGTGATTGATGACGATGGAGTCGATGGCGTTGCGGGTGTACCTGACGCCGGTGATGACATGGAAATAAGTCACGCCGCAGTCGACCGACTCGAAATGTGGCGTGTTGGTCTTCGTCACCCAGATGGTGTCGAGGAGCGAGTTGGTGCGCAGATAGAGCTCGTCGGTGTCACGCCCATAGCTCATCGGCAGCAGGAAGCTGTCGGTGTTGAGCTGGTGGTTGATGAACACCGAGTCGGAGCCGTCGGCACGCGCAGTGGAAATGGTGAGCGTGTCGGGCAGCGTCGTGACGGCCCCCTTGAGCTTGTAGTTGGCGTAGACGGTGTTGTTGAGCGGGCAGTCGACCGACGAGCATGCGGACAATGCCAGGCCCACGGCGAGAAGCACAAGGGCACCCCACCCTTTCAGGCGAAAATCGCGCCGCATCTTCGTTTGCATGTGATAAAGGTTCATGTCAAGCGGTCTGTTGGTCGGGGTGTGTCAGATGGTCTTCTCTATCTGATAGTCATTGCGGTTAGGGTTCTGACGGCTGATGAGGTCGCCGAGGAAGCCGGCCAGGAACAGCTGCATGCCGAGGATCATGCCTACAAGGGCAACGAAGAACCAGGCCGAGGAGGCCAGCGGCCCGTAGACGTGGTGGCTCAGCTCGATGGCTTTGCCCACGCCCATGATCACGAGCGCCACAAAACTGATGAAGAACATGATGCTGCCGAGGAAACCGAAGAAATGCATGGGCTTCTTTCCGAAATTGGTAAGAAACCAAAGGGTCATCAGGTCTAGATAACCATTGAAGAACCGGTTGATGCCAAACTTGGACTTTCCGAACTTGCGAGCCTGGTGATGAACCACCTTCTCGCCGATTTTGGAGAAGCCGGCGTTCTTGGCGAGATAGGGTATGTAGCGGTGCATCTCGCCATAGACCTCAATGTTCTTGACGACCTCGCGCCGGTAAGCCTTCAGGCCGCAGTTGAAGTCGTGAAGGTTGTGTATGCCGGAAATCTTGCGCGCGGTGGCATTGAAGAGCTTTGTGGGCAGGGTCTTTGTGAGCGGATCGTAGCGTTTCTGCTTGTATCCGGACACCAAGTCGTAATGTTCCTCGGTGATCATCTTGTAGAGAGCGGGTATCTCGTCGGGCGAGTCCTGCAGGTCGGCATCCATGGTGATGACGACGTCGCCGGCGGCGCGCTCGAAACCGCAGTAGAGCGCAGGGCTCTTTCCATAGTTTCTGCGGAACTTGATGCCCTTGACATTGGGGTCCTTGGCTGACAGACTCTCAATCACCTGCCATGAGCGGTCGGTGGATCCGTCGTTGACAAAGATTATTTCGTATGAGAAATGATTGGCGGTCATGACACGCTGGATCCATGCGTGAAGCTCGGGCAACGATTCCTCCTCGTTGAACAGGGGTACTACTACTGAAATATCCATTTTCTATTTCTATTTTTTCTTGCAGACAAGGGCCACAGGCACGCTGAGGGCGAAGCCTACAAAGATGTTTTGCATCATAAACATAAATGCCAGCTGAATGGGCGACAAGGCTCCCACGAGGGTGGCTCCGTCCTCCAGTTCTTTGACGGACATGCCGTTCTGTGCGTATGCCTCCTTGATCACTTTTATGTCGTTCAGCAGGTTGGTAAGAAACGCACCATGGTCAAGGAACCGGAAATAGACATATTGCCCAAGGGCAAAAATCATCGAAGCGTAGAAGAACGTGAGCACGCTGAAGGCAAAGGAACGGCGGAAGGATATATGGCCTTCCAGCGCACCGTCACGGAAGCGTTTCAGCAACCACCCCACCAGGAACGGCGTCGCTATGGCCAGCAGACTGCCCCACGATGACTGCGGTGCATACATCATGGCCGCAAAACTGGCAAGCCACAACAAGGCGAGGAACACTCCGCTCTGGCGGGCGAATGCCTTCACCTGTACGATGGAAACGACATCTATCATAATAGGTGCAAAGTTACGCAAAAATCCCTATAAAGCGACACATTCACAATAAAAAGAAGAGGCCCGCGATGTTAACACTTCTTAAAAATAGCACAGGGTTATGGTTATTTCGACGATAAGTGTTATCTTTGCATTCGCTTTGCAAGGAGAACAGAATTGTTCACCATTTGTAAGACGAGAAATGGGCAAGTCTCTTACGGCCAGCTCCCTCGGAATCCCCCCAGGACGGGAACGTAGCAAGGGTACGAGGTTGTAGCGGCGCGATAAGAATCGCTTGCCCACCTTCTTTTTTATAAAAATCCGTCCGGCAAAGCCCTTACCTCATCTGTTTTCCATCCTTTCAAGTGATTGGCGGCAAGGCATGCCATGCCACGTCATGCTGGCACGACCGGCGTCGTCGGTTTAGGACAAGTCTGCCGACCGCCATGTCTGCCCTAAGAGCCAAAGAGCCGGATGCCCCACTCCTGCCGAGCGGAGCATCCGGCTTTGTGCGGATGCACGGATTGCCTGCAAACGATTAATTGCTCTTCAGCAGCTTCTCCATCTCCAGGGTGCGGGGATCAGAAGCGGCGTAGACCAGGTAATAGCACTGATAGAGCGGATAAGCCCAGTTGGCGCGTTCACGGTTGGGGTCGATTTCCTTGGCACGCTCCAGGTAACCCATCGACTCCTTGTAGAGAGCCTTCTGAGCAGCACGGTCACCATTGATCTGCGCAGCCTTTGCATTGATGCTGAAGCCCAGGTAAGTGAGGATGATGGGGTTGGTGCCGTCGATGTCGACCGCCTTCTTGAGAGCATCGATGCACTCGTCCCAGTTGGGGTTCTCGGAGGTTGTGTTCTGGTTCATCAGCGTCTGGCCCTTCAGTGCCCAAGCCGTGAAGTTGTTGGGGTCGGATGCCAACTTGTTTTCGATGAGTGCATTGAGCTCAGTGTTCATGCGCAAGTCGTTGTACATGTTGCAGAGTGTTCCGAAGGCCATCTCGTTGTCGGGCTCCTTCTGATAGAGCTCCTCTATCGACTTCACATACTTCACCGAGTCCTCGTGTGTCTTGAGGTTGCGCTGCGCCATGGCAAACTTGAAGATCAGAGCCTTCTCCTTCATAGACGAGTCCTGCAAAGCGATGTCGGCATATTTCTCTGCACGCGCATAATCCTGAGCCTGGTTGGCATACTGGGCGGTGTAGTAGGCTACCTGTCCGAGGAAAGGCACCTCCGCGGGCTTGGAGGCAGCGAAGAGGGGGTTGTTGTCGGTGTCGAGGAAGGTACCCCAGTACTTGAGCACACCATCCTTGTCGCCTGCGCCGGCATAGTAGTTACCAGCCGTGACGAGCTGCATGCGGGTGTTGGCAATCAGGGGTTTCAGCGTCTCGGTGAACTTGGGCTTGACGGCTCCCTTGGCGTTGGGCTGTGAGTCGTACTTGATGCACTCCAGTCCGTTGACTGTGGCGTTGTAGGCTGCTTCATAGAAGCCCAGTGTGTCGTAGGGTGTGAGGGGAGTCTTGGCCACCTGAGCAGCGATGTTGGCTGTCTGCACGGCGTTCTCCTTGTCAAACTTCTCCAGGGCGAGCTTCGTCAGTTGGTTGTAGGCCTTGGCTTTCTCCTCGGCGCTGGCGAGCTGGTCGAGGCTGCTCTTCATCAGTTGCTCTGCCTCAGCGTAAGTCTTTGCCTTCAGGATGGCCTTAAGTGGCTCGCTGTCTCCTGCAAACGCAGCTGACGTGCCCAGCAGCATCAGTGCGGCAATCATTAACTTTTTCATAGGTTTATCATTTTTAAGAGTTGTATTGGTCATTGCGATACCCTTTCCCGTCAGACGGGAAAGGGATGTCGTTTGTTACTTTGTTTAGCGTTTTTTCACGATTTATTCATCTGTGTTAACATCATCGCCAATGTTGTCGGAGTCGGGGGCATCCTCCGCAGGGGCGCTGTCGGCAGCGGGTGCCGTTGCGTCCGTGTTGATGGCCTGGGCAAACTGCTCGTTGGTCGCGGAGAACTGCTGGCGGCTCTCGGCCTCTACCATGGCTTCCAGCTCGCTGCTCATCACCTTGCAGACGCTGGCAATGACATCATTCTTCTTGGTGAGGTTGATGAGGCGCACACCTTGCGTGGCCCGGCCCATGACGCGCACCTCAGCCACAGCCATGCGGATGACGATGCCGCTCTTGTTGATAATCATCAGGTCGTTGTCATCGGTGACGTTTTTGATGGCCACGAGCCGTCCCGTCTTGTCGGTGATGGAGAGGGTCTTTACACCCTTTCCGGCTCTGCTGGTCTTGCGGTAGTCTTCCACCTCCGACCGCTTGCCGTAGCCCTCTTCGCTGACCACCATCACCGTCTCGCGGCTGGCATCATTGATGACAATCATGCCCACCACGGCGTCGTCGCCGTCGCCAAGGCGCATGCCGCGCACGCCAGTCGCCGTGCGTCCCATGACACGTATGTCATTCTCGTCGAAGCGGACAGCCCGGCCGTTGCGGTCGGCCATGATCAGTTCATTGTGGCCGTTGGTGAGACGGACGTCCACCACCTCGTCGCCCTCGGCGATGTTGATGGCTATGACGCCATTGGCTCTCGGGTGCGAGTATTCCTTGAGAGAAGTCTTCTTCACCGTGCCGTTCTTTGTGGCGAAGACCACGTAGTGACTGTTGACGAACTCCTCGTCCTGAAGACCGCGTCCGCGCAGACGCAGGAAGGCGTTGACGGAATCGCCGGGCTCAATATTGAGCAGGTTCTGGATAGCGCGACCCTTCGATGTCTTCTCGCCCTCGGGTATGTCGTAGCAGTGGAGCCAGTAGCAACGTCCCTTCTTGGTGAAGAACAACATGGTCTGGTGCATCGTGGCGGGATAGATATATTCGGTGAAGTCCTTCTCGCGTGTGTGTGCTCCCTTGCTGCCCACGCCGCCGCGTGCCTGCTCGCGGAAGTCGCTGAGCGGTGTGCGCTTGATGTATCCGAGATGGCTCACGGTGATCACGACGGGGTCGTTGGGATAGAAGTCCTCAGCGTTGAACTCGTGCTCGTCGGGGATGATCTTCGTGCGGCGCGTGTCGCCGTATTTCACCTTGACGTCCTGAAGGTCTTCCTTCATCACCTTCTTGCACAGCTCGGGGTCGTCAAGGATCTGCTGCAGATAGTCGATGCGCTTCATCAGTTCGTCGTATTCGGCATGCAGTTGCTCCATGCGGAGACCGGTGAGCTGAGAGAGACGCATGTCAACGATGGCCTTCGACTGTATGTTGTCGAGCTCGAAGCGCTTCTCCAGATTGACCTGTGCCTCGGCGGGTGTCTTGCTGGCGCGTATGATGTGCACCACCTCGTCGATGTTGTCGCAGGCGATAATCAGTCCCTGGAGGATGTGGGCACGCTCATGCGCCTTCTGCAGGTCGAATTTCGTGCGACGGATGGTCACCTCATGACGGTGCTCGACAAAGTAGCCGATGCACTCCTTCAGATTGAGGAGCTTCGGACGAAGTTGCAGGTGGTCGTGCTTGCTGGGCACGAGCGCGATGCTGTTGACCGAGAACGAGCTCTGCAGGGCCGTCATCTTGAACAGCTTGTTGAGCACCACCTTGGCGTTGGCGTCGCGCTTCACGTCGACCACGATGCGCATGCCTTGCCGGCCGGTCTCGTCGTTGACATTGGAGATACCTTCCAGTCGGCCCTCCTTCACGAGGTCGGCGATGTACTCGATGAGCTGCTGCTTGTTGACGCCATAGGGTATCTCGTTGACCACGATGCGGTCGCCGCTCTCATCGCTCTCTATCTCGGCCTTGGCGCGCATGACGATGCGTCCGCGGCCGGTCTCATAGGCCTGGCGCACGCCATCCAGTCCATAGATGTAGGCACCAGTGGGGAAGTCGGGTGCAGGGATGTACTGCATGAGGCCGTCGACGTCGATGTTGGGATTGTCTATGTAGGCGCAGCAGCCGTCGATGACCTCACCCACATTGTGCGTGGGCATATTGGTGGCCATGCCGACCGCGATGCCGTTGCCGCCATTTACCAGCAGATTGGGCACCTTGGTTGGCATCACCGACGGTTCCTTCAGCGTATCGTCGAAGTTGTTGACCATGTCGACCGTGTCCTTGTCGATGTCGTCCATGATATGCTCGCCCATCTTCGAGAGGCGGCACTCGGTGTAACGCATGGCAGCCGGCGAGTCGCCGTCAATGCTGCCGAAGTTGCCTTGTCCGTCCACCAGCTTGTAGCGTACGTTCCAGTCCTGTCCCATCCTGACAAGGGCACCGTAGACCGAACTGTCACCATGGGGGTGGTACTTACCAAGCACTTCACCGACCACGCGGGCGCACTTCTTGTAGGGCTTGTCGCTGGTGTTTCCCAGACCAAGCATACCGTAAAGGATGCGGCGGTGGACAGGTTTAAAACCATCGCGCACATCGGGAAGGGCACGAGACACTATCACCGACATCGAATAGTCGATGTAGGAGGACTTCATTTCTTCCTCGATGTTGACTTTCATAATCCGATCCTGATCGATCGTCTGATTTTCGTCCATTTCGTATCTTTGATTTTATTAAAAAATCGATTTTAAAGCCCTTTTTACGCGCTCTGAGGCGTTTGGGGGCTATTTTCAAGG
>CAVIOP010000004.1:0-35155 GCA_963644485.1 bacterium
GAAAATTGGCGTCTTTTCGGCCAACGGACCTGTTGCTGACTTTCAAGCCCATTTTTAGCATATAGATTGTCCGCTTTCTTGACGGCCTAAGGCCGTCGGCATCGTTGCCAAGCGGAGGCTTCCTCAGAGTTTTCCCTGCTCTCCCAGGTAGCTGTCCTTGAAGCCGAGGAAATAGAGGATGCCGTCGATGCCCATGGTGTTGATGCTCTGTCGAGCATTGGCCACGACGCGTGGTTTGGCATGGAAGGCTATGCCAAGACCGGCTTCGCTGATCATCGGCAAGTCATTGGCGCCGTCTCCTACGGCAATGGTCTGTGCGAGGTTTACCTTTTCCACCTGTGCGATGAGCTTGAGGAGCTCTGCCTTGCGGTGTCCGTCAACGATCTCGCCCACATAGTTGCCCGTAAGCTTGCCGTTCTCGTCTATCTCCAGTTCGTTTGCATAGACATAATCGATGCCGTATTTACGCTGCAAGTATTCGCCGAAATAGGTGAATCCACCGCTCAAGATGGCGATTTTGTAGCCGCATGTCTTCAGCACACTCATCAGCCTGTCTGTGCCCTCGGTGATGGGCAGTTGCTCGGCAATCTCTTTCATGACGTTGACATCGAGGCCCTTGAGCAGTGCCACACGCTCCTTGAAGCTCTCCTTGAAATCAATCTCGCCCCGCATGGCACGTGCGGTGATGGCAGCCACCTGCTCGCCCACCCCGGCCCGTCGTGCCAGTTCGTCGATACACTCCGTCTGTATCAGCGTAGAATCCATATCAAAGCAAATCAGGCGGCGCATGCGTCGGTACATGTCATCATGCTGGAAAGAGAAGTCGACGGCCATCTCCTGCGACATGTTCATCAGTTCCTTCTGCATGGCCGACGTGTCGGCCGGTGTGCCTCGCAACGAGAACTCTATGCATGCACGCACACTGCGCTTAGGCTTCTTGATGCTCACGCGACCCGTCAGGCGGAGAATGGAGTCGATGTTCAGTCCCTGTGCGGCAATGATCTTTGTGGTGGCGGCAATCTGCTGAGCCGACAGTGAGCGGCCAATGATGGTCAGTATGTAGCGGTTCTTGCCCTGGTGGTTCACCCAGTCTTCATATTCCTCGTCGGTGATGGGCGAAAAGCCAATGTTCACCCCCAGTTCGGTAGCCTTGAAGAGCAGTTCCTTCATCACCTGACCGGAGTGTATCTCATCGAGCCGCATCAGAATGCCGAGCGACAGCGTGGAATGGATGTCGGCCTGGCCGATGTCGAGCACCTGTGCGCCATACTTGGCCAAGATGCTCATCACCGACGCGGTAAGTCCTGGCCGGTCCTGTCCGGTAATGCTGATTAATATCTGTTCCTCCTTTTCTCCACTCTCGTTCATGGGTTGATTGTTTTAAGTTTAAGTCTAAATGTTCGTATCGGAGCACCTGCATGGGCTGGTAGGCTCTACGCCGAGCATTGCTCACCTTATGCAAAGGTAGTGCTTTTCACCGTCACCACCGCACTTTGACAAGAATTTCACACCTTGGTTATTTGCCCTTCACCATTTTCTTCCCGTTCTGGATGTAAACACCGCAGACGGGATGGTTCAAGCGTTGCCCCAACAGGTTGTAGACGGCACCGTCGGCCGATGGCTCTTCATGGCGCACAATACGGGTGATGCCGTCTGTCACCTTCTCCAGCAGTCTCACGTTGTCCACATAGAGCAACGTGTTGTTGGCAGCGCCCACCGCCGCAGAGCTGCTATATCCCGCGCTGACAACAATCTCCGCAGGTTCGGTGAGCTCGAAGTCGAAAGGGATCGCCGTCCATGTGTTGGCAGTAGCCGGGTAAGCAAAGAGGCTGACCCCATTGGCCGTTACGCCCGTCAGACTGGCATTGGTGTTGCCGCCACTTGTGGTGACCGACACACCATCGTTTGCTGTCTGGTTCTGACACTCATACTTCATGTCGAGCAGAAGCCGGTATGTCCCTGCTGGCAGCGTTACGGTCTGCGTGATGGCATTGGCACCCTTGTCCCACGAGTTGAGCACTGTCAGACAGCGCACGCCACAGCTGTCGTCGGCCACGGGCTGCGCCGTACGGGCAGCATAGTTGCCCACCGAGGAAGGACTGACACAATAGAGCGTCTGGCTATAAGGCATCGAATACATACGGCAGTAGTTGCTGCCTGCAGCCAGGCCGTTGGCCGACGTCCATCCGTTTACAGGCAGCATGTTGGGCCACTTGGAACTGATGGCGGCCACCCCATTGGTGTAGCACTCTGCGTAGGTCACACCGCTGGCCGTGACATTCTGTCCGCGCGTGCCGTAAGTCTCATCTAGTTCGAAATTGGGATTGGCCAAATAGCGGTTCGTGACGTCAACGTAGCCCGCCGTGAGCGTGTCGCCAGCGGTTTCCGGAAAGGCACAATATTCAACCAGGAGCTCGCCATCCACGAGGCTAACCTTCACGTCTGAACTGACGGACAAATTCTTTTCCACCACCTTGCCGTCACAGGCCGCGCGCACGGTAAGGCTGTTTTCTGTACCCTTGTCATTGCGCACGTAGATGGCGTATGCGGAAGTGTCCTGCATGGCCGTAACCTCGTGTCCCGTAAGGAAGAAGCGTATGGGGCAGGACACACTGTTGTTCTGTTCAGCAACAAAAGTCGCTTCGGCTACTTCAGCACCGTCTATGACAGTGGCGACAGGGAACACAGGTGCGCCCAGCGAGGTGGCCACACCTTTGATGGTGGCCTTCTGTCCGCTGCAGAAGTTGCTGAGCAGCAGATAGCGCACGGAGTCGGGGTCGGCGGCAATGACACCGTTCCAACCCTCGAGGAGGACGTCGCGCAGGGGCACGAGCGCCTCGTCCATGCTGCGTGTGGTGGCCGCATCCACATTGCTGTAATAGACGACCGTGCGGCGGTCCACCACATCCCCGCTGCCGAAGGTGCGGCTTTGTGTGGAGAAGGAAGGATAGATCTTCGACGTGAGCACCGAGTTGTTGTTGGCCCTGTCGCCGAAGGCCATCTGCTTGCCGTTGGGGGCGACGATGCCCAGCGCATTGTCGATGTTCACCCAGTCGGTGTTGAAAGTGGTCAGCTGCGTGCCGTCGAGCTGGCGGGTGCCCTCCGCCGTGTAGAGCGTGCGGCGGGTGCGTGTCAGCGTGTCGGTGGAGATGGCCATCAGGCCGCCCTGCTCGCGCGTGACGGTGCCCGCTGCCAGGCCCGTCACATAGTCGAGGTAGATGACGGCGTTGCCCGGCGTGGAGTAGATGGCGAAGCGGTTGTCGAGCGTGGCGTCGTTGGTCGACAGCTCGCCGTTCATCGTCCACGCCTCACCGTCGAGCCGGTAGATGCCGTTCACCACGGGTGTGGCGTTGGTGTTCTTGCCGCTTACGGTGTACCAGCCCAGGAAGTTTCCGGTGTTGTTGGCCTTGTAGGGAACGATGATCTTGTTCTTGTCCACCGAGTTGGCTGCGATGTATCCCGTATAACTGGTGATGCCGGGAGCCCACGAGAAGGTGGTGAAGCGGTCGCGCGTGTAGCCGCGCACGATGTTCTGCGAGGTGAAGAGCTTCGCCGCTCCGTAGCGCTGGCGGAAGTCGTCGAACGTGCTGGCGGTCATGCCGGCGGTGGAGGCCGCCTCGTGCATGAGCCATGTCATCATGACGCGGTGGCCCTCCACGCCCATGCGGCGCGCCCCAATGTCGGAGCGCAGAAGCCATGAGCCGTCGGCGGTGGTCTGCTGGCGCGCCTTGATCATCTTGTAGGCCAGGTTCTCCAGCATCAGCGCGTCGGCGTCGCCCAGGAAGCAGGCATTGGTGGTGTAGCTCGTAATCTGGTCGTAGAGGAACAGGCTCCAGTCGTTGCCGTTGGGCATGGCCAGCTCGCCGTCGGCCAGTGCCAGCCAGTTGAGCACTTCGCGCTGCACGGCGCCGTTGTTGTGCATCAGTGCGGCGGTCTGCCATTTCTCCGTGCCGTGGAGCGTCTGCTGGAAGAGCTTCAGGGCCAGCGCCGCCTCGCCCAGTTCCTGGATCACCACGTTCTGATAGGAGGTGTGGAAGTAGTTGTGGTTCTGCAGCGTGTAGTCGTCATAGAGGTTCTGGCCCTTGTAGAGGTCGGCCACGGTGGTGGCGTCGTAGTCGGGGTCGATGACCGTCGTGTCGTCGGCGTCGCTGCGGTGGCTGTAACTGTTGATGGCAAACTCGCGCAGCCGGGCGAACCACTGCGGCGCCAGCTCGTCGTCGGGGAAGAGGCCGAGCGTGGCGGCCAGCACATCAGCCTCCCACCCGTTCTCCTCGGCCTTCGTGTCGCCTGCATAGCCTGTGGGGATGGTGCGGTTGAGTTCGTAGTTGCACTCTGCCTTGAGCAGCGCCTTCACGTATCCCTTCTGCGCTTCCGTGAGCTCATCCCACTGGAAGAAGGCCGAATAGGCCACCGACATGGCCCACAGCGAGCTCTCCCACGTGTGGTCCGACACGCCCGTCGAGCCCCAGTAGTTGTTGCCCGAGCACACCTTCAGTTTGTTGGCCTTGTGCGTCGAGTAGGCAAAGACGAGACTCTTGCGGGCCATCTGCTGCAGGTCGTCCCAAGTCACACCATCGGGCAGCGTCACCTTGCCCTTGCCGTACTTCACGAGGAAGGCGGCTATCATGCCCAGGTCGGCGTTCGAGCGCACGCCGTCCTCGTTGGCCTGCATGGTCGAGTTGCTCTTGAAGCATCCGCACGCCTCGCCCACGCTGTTGGCGGCCACACAGTCCTGGAAGTCGTTCTTAAGATAGGTGGAGAAGCGCGCCAACATCTGCAGCAGGTCGCCCTTCATCGTAGCCTCGTCCACAAAGTCGGACGTGATGACGCCCTCGGTGATGCTTGTCACCGAGTCGGTCTTTTCCTCGGGTTCCACATAACCCTCCGGCAAACTTACCAGACGCACATTGTCGATCATGAAGCAACTGCCACCCGAGAGCCAGTCGACCTGCAGGCCGATGTTCACGTTGCCTGTCGTGGTGGTGGTGAACGTCACAGCCAGCTGCTTCCACGCCATAGTGGTAAAGCACGATGTCGAGCCTGCCTCGAAGGCAAGAGACACACCCTTGTCGGCAGCGAAGAGCCGCATGGTGGAAGTGGCATTGTTGGCATAGGCCGAGCGCACGTCGGCCACCAACTTGTAGGTGCCGGCGGGAAGCGATGACAGTGTCTGTTGCAGCGTGGTGGTGTTTGATGACCATCCCATACGCATGTAGAAGGCCTGGCTACCGTCTGTGACGGTGGTCACCTTGCCGAAATTGTTATCGGTGAAACAGGCCGGAGTGACAATGAGCGAGGCCCCCGGTGTGCTTGCGTTGGCGACCGTCCATCCTGACGGCGCTGCCATCTGGTAGCCGCGAAGGCCGTCAGCCGAGTTGTTGACAGCTGTCAGCCCTGACGTGTTGTCGTCTTCAAACGAAGGGTTGTTGACATAGTTGGCCGTCACGTCCGTCTGCGCAGAGACATGAATGGGCAAAGCAAGTGCCAATAATAACAGTGTTTTCTTCATATAATGCTGTGAATTGTTTACGTGTAAAGCCGTTGCGTAAAAGAGGCAAGGGTTGATAAAAGCAGATGATTTCTGTTGTGCTCATTATGCGCGCATGGTCTTTGCGATTGCAAAAATACAGTAAAAATGCTAGAAAACACGTATCATTGTAGATTTATTTGCGTACTTTTGCAAAAGAAAATCAACTGACCCAAAGAGAAAGAGAAAGAACCAAGAAAATGCATCAAATGATAGACTGTTTTCTTCCTTGCAGCACGCAAGACGAAAACGCCCACAACACCCTCAACCTGCAACAGGACATTGTGAACAAGACAACGCTCCTGCAGACCAGCACGATGGAGAGTGCCACCTGGCACACCATCGCGGCCCAAACCACCGTCCCCTATACCCTCGTTTACCTTAACCGCCAGTTCATTCAGCTGGGCTACCTGGCCTTGGAGCGCATGGTCACAGTGGCCGAGATGACGGGCGCAGGCATGGTCTACGCCGACCACTACAAGCTGACCGCCGATGGTCACCGTGTGGAGGCGCCCACCATCGACTACCAACAGGGCAGTCTGCGCGATGACTTCAACTTCGGCAGTGTGGTGCTCCTGCGCACCTCCGCACTGAAACAGGCAGTAGGACAGATGACCGCCGACTACAAGGCGGCGGGCTTCTATGACTTCCGTCTGCATCTCTCGCAGCACCATACGCTCGTTCATATCAATGAATATCTCTATTCAGAGGTAGAGGTCGACACCCGCAAGACAGGCGAACGCCTCTTCGACTATGTGGATCCGAAGAACCGTCAGTCGCAGATCGAAATGGAGCAGGCCTGCACCGAGCATCTGAAAGCCGTGGGGGCCTACCTCGCCCCCGGTGCCTACAAGCCCATACGCATCGACGAAGGCTCGTTTCCCGTGGAGGCCAGCATCATGATACCCGTGCGCAACCGCATCCGTACCATCAAGGATGCGCTGACAAGTGCGCTCAGCCAGAAGACCGATTTTGCCTACAATGTGTTTGTCGTGGAGAACGGCCCCGAGTGTCACTCTACCGACGGCACCACCGAACTGGTGGCTGAGATGGCGAAAGAAGACCCGCGCATCATCCACCTCGTGACCGACCGCCGCGACCTCGGCGTGGGTGGCAGTTGGAACCTGGCGGCGCATGATGCCCGTTGCGGACGCATCATCGCACAGCTCGACTCCGACGATGTGTACTCCGACGAGCACACGCTGCAGAAGATTGTCGACGCCTTCCACGCCCAGCAGTGTGCCATGCTCATCGGTGCCTACACGTTGACCGACATCCATCTCAATATCCTGCCGCCCGGCGTGATTGCCCACAAGGAATGGACACCCGACAACGGCCGCAACAACGCCCTGCGCATCAATGGCCTGGGCGCTCCCCGATCGTTCTATACGCCTGTGTTGCGGGAAATCAACCTTCCCAACGTCAACTATGGTGAGGACTATGCGCTGGGACTGGCCATCAGCCGCGACTACGAAATCGGACGCATCTACGAACCGCTCTACAACTGCCGCCGCTGGGACGACAACTCCGACGGAGACCTGAGCATTGAGAAAGAGAACCGCAACAATATCTACAAGGACCGCATGCGCACATGGGAACTCATGGCACGCATCGCCAAGAACCGCAAACAACAGGCACAATGAGACAGCGCAACACCTCGCCGTGGGCATGGATCCCTACCCTCTACTTTGCCGAAGGACTACCCTACGTTCTGGTCAACGTCGTAGCGGTGACCATGTATATGCAGATGGGACTGACCGATACGGAGATCGGACTCTACACCAGTTGGCTTCAGTTGCCTTGGGTGCTCAAGTTCATCTGGAGTCCCTTTGTCGACCTCTACCGTACGAAGCGCTGGTGGGTGACGGCTATGCAGATGCTTCTCGGTGCATCAATGGCCGGAGTAGCCTTCACCATCAATACGCCCCTGTGGTTTCAGGGTACGATGTGCTGCTTCTTCCTCATGGCCTTTCTCAGTGCCACGCACGACGTGGCAGCAGACGGTTATTACATGCTGGAGCTCGACGAGCACCGGCAGAGCCTCTTCGTGGGCATCCGCAACATATTCTATCGTCTGGCCGTTATCTTCGGACAAGGAGTGCTCATCGGTGCGGCGGGTTACCTGCAGAATATGCGAGGCTATGCGAATGCGTATGCGTGGAGCCTGTTGTTCTACGGACTGGCCGGACTGTTCATCATGCTTTGGCTGTGGCACGGTTACATTCTGCCACATGCCAGCGACGATGTCGAGCGTCCGTCGAGTGCGCACGAAGTGATGCTCGGACTAAAGGAGACCCTCGTGAGCTTTGTCACCAAGGTGTCGTGGCGGACGTTTGTCTTCGTGCTCATCTTTCTGTTGCTCTACCGGTTCCCCGAAGCCTTGCTGACGAAGATGAGTGCTACGTTTCTGCAGCGTCCTCTCGCCGAGGGCGGCCTGGGATTGACACCCATTGAGTATGGCATCGCCAACGGCACCGTCGGACTGATCGGTCTTCTCCTGGGCGGCATCGTCGGTGGGTGGCTTGCCTCGCGCGACGGCCTGAAACGCTGGCTGTGGTGGTTTGTGTGTGCCATCACCCTCCCCGACATCGTCTATGTCTATATGAGCTATGCGTTGCCGTCCGACCTTGTGCTCATCAGTGCGCTTCTTTTCATTGAGCAGTTTGGTTATGGATTGGGCTTCACGGCGCTGACCCTCTACATGCTCTACTACTCGCAAGGCAAGTACAAGACATCCCACTATGCCCTGTGCACCGCCATCTCTTTCCTCGGACTGATGCTGCCGGGCATGTTCAGCGGATGGCTGAAAGACCTGCTGGGCTACCCGCATTTCTTTGTGGCTGTGATGTTCTTCTGCATCATCACCTTTGTCGTCACCGCCTTTATCAAGATTGACCCTGCCTTCGGCAAGAAGGAATAGGGCACCAGCAGCTTCATCGTCGCAGAAAGATATAAACTACGCAAAACACAACACCACCATGATACTGATAGCAGACAGCGGTTCGACAAAGACAGACTGGGCACTGGTGGACCACCACCAGGCCGTCTGTGAAATCAAGACCAAAGGATTGAATCCCTTCCAAGTGAGCGGCGACGAGATTGCCGCCGAGCTCCGTTCATCATTGTTGCCCCTTATGCCAACAGCGGCGCTCGATGCCATCTATTTCTACGGCGCGGGCTGCACGCCTGAGAAGCAGCCTGTCGTCGAGCAGGCCCTGCGCTCGGTGCTCACCGTCAGTGGCCCATGCACGGTGGCATCCGACATGCTAGGGGCGGCCATCGCCGTCTGCGGTCATGAGCCGGGCATCGCCTGCATCCTCGGCACGGGCAGCAACTCATGTGCCTACGACGGCCAGCGCATCGTGAAGAATGTGTCGCCTCTGGGCTTCATCCTCGGCGACGAGGGCAGCGGCGCCTCGATGGGCAAGTACCTTCTGGGCAACATCCTGAAGCATCAGTGGCCGGAGACCATCATCAACCGTTTCCACGAGCATTATGGTCTCTCTGCCGCCGAAATCATCGACCGCGTCTATCGCCAGCCTTGCCCCAATACGTTCCTTGCCTCGTTCATGCCCTTCATCACGCAGAATCTTCACGAGCCCGTGGTCTATGCATTTGTGAAAGATAATTTCCGCACCTTCCTACGCCGCAACGTGAAGCAGTATGACGGCTGGGAGCGACTGCCCATCGGCTTCAACGGCAGCATCGCACAAGTCTTGCGCAGTCCTCTGGAGGAAGTGCTCCAGGAAGAGGGCATGCACCTCGGGCGCATCGTCCAGGCACCTATGGAAGGCTTGGTGCAGTGGCTTTAGGCCCCCTGCACGTTCACCTGTTTCAGTCTTCGAGACACTTGTCGAGCTCGGCCTCTATCGCCTTGCGGTCCATGTCCTGTCCGATGAAGACAATCTTCTGCATGCGGTCACCGTAGTTCTCGTCCCAGTCTTTTCTGGCGCCGGGGTTCTTCTCGAGGAATGACTCCAGCTCGTCGGCGGGCATGGTGGCGAACCATTGTCCGGCATTGGTGATATTAAACTGTCTGCCACTTTGCTCGAAGAGATAACAGGTGTCAAGCTCATCGCGGAAGTAGCACATGCCCTTGGCACGGATGACGCTGCGCGGCCACTTGGTCGACACGAACTCATCAAACTTGGCAAGGTTCATGGCCGGGCGACGGTAATAGACAAAGGTCTGGATGCCATACTCCAGTGCCTCGCCCGACTCCTCATTCTCGAGCTCGTCGTCGTCCTCCTCCATGGCCTCAATCCATCGTGCCGACGTGGCCACCTTCTCGAAATTGAAAGAGTGCGTGTTGATAATCTTGTCGAGCGCCACGTCTCCATAGTTGCACTCGTAGACCAAAGCCTTGGGTTGTATCTCGCGGATAATGCCTTTCAGGTGTGCCAGCTCTTCTTTGGAAATCATGTCGGCCTTGTTGAGCAGGATGATATTGCAGAACTCAATCTGCTGAATGACAAGGCTTGCGAGATCTTCCTCACCGTGCTCTTCCTTGAGCTGGTCGCCCAGTCCGAACTCATCGCGCATGCGCAGCGCATCGACCACGGTTACGATGGCATCAAGACGTGCCACACCGTTCTTCAGAGCCTCCGGCGCTATCATCTGAGGATAGGTAGAGATGGTCTGCGCGATGGGTGCGGGCTCGCAGATGCCGCTTGCCTCAATGACGATATAGTCAAACTGTTGGGTGCTGATCAGGTCGTTGAGCTGCTTCACGAGGTCCATCTTCAGCGTGCAGCAGATGCAACCGTTCGACAGGGCCACCAAACTGTCATCCCCCTGCCCCACGATGCCGCCCTGCTGGATGAGGCTTGCATCGATGTTGACCTCGCCGATATCGTTGACGATGACGGCAAACCGTATTCCCTTTTCGTTGGCCAGTATGCGGTTCAGCAATGTTGTCTTTCCGCTGCCCAGATAGCCTGTGAGCAGCAAGACTGGTGTTTCTTTTTTATCCATGTCAATGTGTTATTGATAATTCGTGTGTTGTCTAGAACGGGTATCCGATGGCAAAATGCAGGCTTTGGCTGTCCTTGAAACTCCCCATATTGTAGAAGCCCGACTTATAGGGTACATGTAGACCGATGCCCCAGTCGAGCCGGATCACCAGGAAATCCATGTCGTAACGCAAGCCTACGCCTGTGCCGAGGGCCAGGTCCTTAAGTGATTTCCCTATTTTGAATTTCACTCCTTCGCGGTCATTGTCGTGCGAGCTCCACACGTTTCCCGCATCGAGGAAAAGCGCACCGTACAGGTTGCCGAACAACCTCGGCCGATATTCCAGATTGGCCTGCAACTTGATGTCTCCCGTCTGGTCAAGATAATAGATGTCGGCAGAGGCGGCATTGTGATAGCGCCCCGGTCCGATGGAACGGACCGTGAAGGCACGGATGCTGTTGGCGCCGCCCACGTAGAACTGTTCGGTATAGGGGGCCGACGAGGAGTTGCCAAAGGCCCAGATGACGCCCAGGTCGACGTGTCCCACCAGTGAACTGTGTTCACCAAGGTTCCAAGTCTTCACAAAGTCGGTCTCCAGCTTGACGAACTGCGCATAGGGATTGTTGAACAGTTTCTTGCCCTGGCTACCCCACCCCTTTCCTGCAGCCATATAGCATAGCGAAAGCAGGTTGCCGGCCTCGCTCACGGTCGTCTGCCAGCGTATCGGATTGAGCATGCTCGACGGACTGTTGTAGATGTAGGTGTATTCCATCTTGGGCACAAACTGATCCTGCATGGTGTACTGCAGGTAAGCATTGGCGTCAAGCACGGAGTCGAAGGCAGCCGTGGAACTGCGCAAATACTCATAGGAAAAGACCAGTGGGCTGAACTGATGACGACTAGTGGCCGATGTCTGCAGGCTGTAGGTCCATTCGCCCGACACGATGTGACGCTTGAAATAGTTGGCACGGCTGATGATGTCGGATGAAACCTTGAGCGTGGTCGACGGCACGGCGTAGAAGCGGCGGCGGCGATAGTGGCGCGCCAGCCGGGCTCTGAAGAAGTCGACAAAGGGGATGACCATCCGCGGGAACATCAAGGAAGCGTCGATGCCATACTCATAACTGTTGAACTTAGACGACGTGTGTTCGCCCTGGTGTGCCGTCTGCCACTCGTAGCTGCCCTTGAGATTGATGTCAAGCAACTCGCCGCCGCGAAAGGCATTGCGCTTGGTGAAACCCACCACGATGCCCGGGCCTATGCGGTTGTTGGTCTTGCCGACAACGTTGCCCTCCACATAGAAATCATAAGGTTTGTCGAGCACGGCGTTGATGCGGAGGTCGAGCGTGTCGTTGGCAGCGGTCGTGTCGCGCGGCGAGAACGTGAAGTCGAGCATGCTGAAGAGGCCCGTGCTGGTCACATTGGCCACACTCTGCTGATAATCGTCATAACTGTAGAGCTTCCTGGGCATGATCTTCATGCCCTGCAGGATGGCAGGCATGCGCACCTTGGGCTTGTTGCCGGAGAAGTGGACAGACAGATGGCCACGCCGTATGGTATCCGTCAGTGCCTCCGCATAGTTCTGCCGGAGGTCGATGCTGACGTTACCCACATACCAAGGACGCTGGGCCTTCTCAGGAACGTTCTCTATCTCCTGCAGGCGCAGCTGCACCTTGCCGGGAACAGCCGTGGTGTCGGCGAGATAGGAGGCATAGGCCGGTTGCCAATAGAAATAGCCCTGATTGCGGAAGAGGTTGCTGAGGCGTGTGCGCTCTCCGTCGAGTGTGGACACGTCAAAGGCATCGCCCGACTTGATCTTTGCATCCGTCAGCGTCGCTCGGATCATGCTGTCGGCAGCAGCAGGGAAGCCCACATAGCTCAGTGTGTCAATGGTGTAGAGATGGCCGGCGTCGACCGTGTAGGCTATCTTGGCCTTCTTGGGGTTGCGCATCGTCTTGACCTGGTAGGAGACGTCACCGTGGAAGTAGCCGTGGGCACGCAGCACCTCCTTTGCCACTGATGCGCGGAGCTCAGGGTTGACCCAGCTCATCAGTACCGGTGACGAGCCAAACGATTTTAGCATCCAACGGCCAAAGCCCGAATTGTCGTTGGCGAAGGCATTCCATACCCAAAGGCCTACCTGGAACGGTGAGCGCACGCTGCTGCTTCCAAACAGGGCCCCGTTGGGAGCCGTTGCCAATGCCGCATCCAGCTCTTCTTGAATGGTGGCATAATGGACACTCTTCTCGGGTGTCTTGTACTCTGTTGCCTCAAGGCCGATGTACAACTGGTCGCCCTCGGGGATGTTTTTGGTGGTGGAGCAAGCCGCAAACAAGATGCCCGCCACGATGATGAGGAGCAATGTATGTGTCTTCATTCCTTTTATTTCTTTACTGTCTTTGTGGTGTCGGTCTGTGCCTGCGGTACCGCGTCCTGGGTATCCTTGAAACGGAACAAGTCTTTGAAATGCCGCACCTTGCGCTTCCACATGAAACCTCCACCGAACTTACTGACGCTGCCTTCCAGCCAGTCGTACCCGTCGCGTTCGTAGAAGAGGTTCAGATATTTGTTGGACGTGGGACTGAGGCGATACTCGAATGTCACATTATCAAAGAAGGTCTCGTTCTCCGTCTGCACATCGCTGCCTGTTGACAGTTTGCCGCCGATGACAATGCGGAGCCTGTTGTTCCAGAACCGTTTGGCAAACTTGAAGTTGTAGTCGGTGTGGAGCGAACCGTTGTTGCCGAAGCTGTTCTCCACGCCAAAGCTCACATCGAGCGACTGCAGTGCCTTACCCGAGATCTGGTTGATCTGACTGTTGAGGAAGGCGCTCAAGGCAGAGTTCATCGTGAAGCTGCTGGTGTTGCCGTCTGCGAGGTACATGCCTGTGGTGAGCATCGTCACGGCGAGCTTGCCCCGCTCTTCTTTCGACATCGATTGAAGCTGGTTATGGATGGTCATGTCCTCCGGTGCGTCGATGGTGAACTCCAGTCCCATGTCGTTGAGCGTCTTGGTGACCACCACGCCGCACGTGAACTCCACGCTGCGTCCGTCGCCCGACGACCCACTGACGGTCGATTTCGTGGTCTCGGATGCCGTGATGTTGAGTGTCGGGTTCATGGGGTCGCCCTTGAACTCGATGTAGCTGCCATCCTCGATGGTGAAGGTCTTCAGTGGGATGACGGGCAGCGCGTACTTCATCTCGCCACTGCCGATCGTATAACGGCCGCGCAACACAATCTCGTCGACGGGGTTGTACTGCAGTCGCAGGTCGCCACCGCCGATGATGTCGACGTAGTTGGAATGGTCGGCATTGAGGTAACAGTCCACATGTGCGCCATCATCGATGCTGACCGAGAGGTCCATGTTGAAGCCCGTCAGCGGCGGACGGTTGATGACATCGCTGGCCGTGTCGCTGAGATTGACAAATTCCACCAGACCCTCCAGTTGATTGTCGGTAGACAGGGGCGAGTCCTTGAGGTTGTATTTCAGGTCCGTCGTACCCAGCACATCCAGCTTGCCTCTCATCGTCAGGTTGTCGAGCGAGCCCCGCATCATGGCATAGAAGTTGACAAAGGCCTTGCCGTAGGCTTCCGAGCGTGCCGTCTCGCGTGCGTCGATGAGCAGGTAGTTGTCGGCACGCATCCGCAGATTGAGCTGCATGTCGTCCATGTTGGAGAAGTCGAGAGAGCCCTGTATGGTGAGCGGCGACTTGTTGTTGGCATACAGGTCATAGTCCTCAAACACCAGGTGGCTGCCCGTGATGGGCAACGGGTCGCTGGCGCAGCGCATCTCCACACCATAAGGCTCGCTGTAGATATAAGCGGAGTCGAGGAGCACCTCGCCGTTGATGTCGGGCTGGCTGAGCGAGCCCTTCACCGTGAGATCGCCCTCGGCATAGCCTCTGAGGCCGATGATGTGGTCGGGAATGAAGCCGTTGGCCATGTTGAGCGGCAATTTCTCGAGTCCCACCTCGGCATCCAGATACCCGTCGCCCTCCGAACGGTAAGAACCGGTGAGCGTCCCCACCTCCTTGCCGTCGTGCATGAGGATGCCGTCCACATAGTGACTTCCGTCAGCCTTCGGCAGATAGGTGAACTCGGCACCCACATTGCCCATGGCTGTTCCCTCGTAGACCATATCGTCGATGTTGACCGTAGAGGAAAGCGTCAGCTCATTGGTCGTCTGCACCAGATGGAAATCGCCGTCGAGGATACCGGTCATGTTGGGCGTGAAGGGTATCATGGCCGTAGCGTCACCGATGTCGAAACGGTGGAGCGTCACGGTGACATCCTGCAAGGCATCGGTATTGTCGTCGTTGGTGTAGATCTGTATTCCCATGCCATCGGCCGCACGAAGCTGCATGTCGGCACTGACGCGGCGGTCGTCGCCCAGATAGACATAGTTGCTGTCATTGACCGAGAAGCGTTTGTAGCCCAGCACGGGGTCGTCGCCGTAGAGATGGAAGCTGATGCCGTCTTGCTGCATGGCTGCCTGCAGTCCGAAGCTCACTCCCAGACTGTCCTTCCAGTCGTAGATGCGGGTCTTCAGATACGTGCCATGCTCGGTGAGCCCTCCGTCGGCAAAGGCATTGAAGATGTACTTGGGGTTGTCCTTGCCGTTGCGGACGTGGAGTGAGTACGACATGTTGCTGTCGTCGGAGGTGAGATGCAGCCGTACCGTATCAATCTGGAAACTGTCCACCACCAGCGAGTCGACCGACAGGAGTCCGTTGAGGCCGGTAACGGGCGAAGAGGTCATGTCGACGAAGAGCTTGTCGAATTCATAACCCTTGAATTTCAAGAAGCGGTACAGGATGTTGTCCTTGGCGCAAGACAGATAGATCCTTGCTTCGGGCAACTGCTGGCGCAGCCGCACCTGGTCGATCTGTTTGGCCTTGAGCTGGCCCTCCACTTCCCCGGTGATGCGGTTGAGGTGGGCCAACAGCTGCTGGTAGCCACCGCTGCCGTCCATGTCGAGATGGAAATCACCGCAGTCGACCACGGCGTGTGTGGTGTCGGCGCGTGTCAGCACATCAAGCACCACATCATCGGGACGATACAGCGTCTTTGCATCGCGTATGGTGACATCGCTCACCATGCCTTTCACGAGATAGTACTGCTTGAGATCGGTGGCCAAGTCCACATGCGTGCACGCCGACACGGTGAGCGGACTGTCAGTGATGCGCAGATGATAAAGGTCAAGATGACTGATGTCGCCCGAGATGGTGGCTCTCATCTGCCGCCCTGTGGCCAGTGCGTCGAAGTTGACCTGTCCCTGGAAGAGCGGATTGTGTGCGTCGATGTCGGCATGGATATTGCCATTGCGGGCCGTAGCCACTGCCGATATGTTGTTGAGATTGTAGCTGCCATAGCCAAACTGGCGAATGTGTGCTTCTGCCTGCAACCGCATTTTGGGAGAGAGGATGTCGGTACCCACGCCCTTGACGGAGAGCGTTCCCGTGAAGGGATGGAGCCCCATCGTGGGCAAGAAATGCTGCAGGGGGAGACGGACGGCAGCAAGGCGGGCCGTATAGGCCATGCGGGCAGCGTCAAACTGGGCCGTGCCCTTCACCGAGCCTCCACCTTGTGTAGCCACAAAACGGGTGCGATAATCGTTGCCGTCGACCTGTATCTTGCCGTCGAAGGTGATGCCGCGCGGCACGGCGAGCGTCTGCATGAGGTCGCGGCCAAGCAGAGCCGTGACGAAACTGAGGTCGTAGGTCCGCGCATGGAGCGACACGTCGGCCTTCAGGCGGTCCATGTCTGCAAGGTTGGCAACAAAGCCGTCGGCGCTGATGCGGAACGCGGTGGGCAAGGCGATGCGCACGCCTGAGAGGTGCATCTTCTGCATGTTGCCGCGCGCCACAGCGTCGATGGCCAACGGGTAGCTGGGCCAGCGGCGCGCCAGCTCTTGCGGGATGTTCTTGCCCGCCATGGTCATGATGTCGTGTTTGCCCACCTGTCCGTGTACGGTTGCGCTGATCTTGCCGGGTGCTTTCTCGTCGAAAGCGTTGAGGTCCATACCGAAATCAACCTTGAGCTCGGATTCCGGGGTACGCAGCCGCAGGTCAGAGAGACTAAGGTGGGTGCTGTCCATGGCGAAGGTGCCACGCAGACTGTCGACCTTCAGGCCGCTTTTCTCGCGGAAGTTGCAGGACAGGATGTTGACATTGAGCTTCGAATCGCAATAATAAAAACTGTCGGCCTTGAGGTTCAACCGATTGAGAAACAAGTGGTTGAAGTCTATTCCCTCAATCCTTTCTATATAGTTCTGGTCGTAGTAGACGCCGCCGTTGCGCCAGTCGAGATGCCTGACAGTATAGAGGTTCTTGTAAAGGTCAAGATAAGTTTGTTCCGCCTGTGCATCACCAAACACGGCTCTCACTGAGAGCGTGTCGCCAGGCATGTGGAGCGTAAAGTCGGTTTGCCGCAAGCTTAGCTTCTGAAGATCAATCTTCCAGAAGTTTTGGCTGGGTGTAGTGTCCTCAGGGACGGTGTCGCTCAGGGCCAGGTCAATCCTGGCATCGGCTAACTGTGCCTGGTCGATGTTGACGTGCTCCTTGCCGAGGTCAATGCCGTGGGCCTGTAATCGGAGCTTGCCGATTTGCCCCTTTACCCTCAGCGAGTGTACCAGGTTGGCGGTGTTGACATTCATCTGCTCAAACGCCAGCTCATCGACCATGACCTGCTGGTTCAGAAGCGGCCACAGCTGGATGTCGGCCACGAGCGAGCGGATGTCGGCCACGGTGTCGGTGACTCCGCGGAGTGAGTCGTTGGGCTGCAGCACACGCACCTCCTCCATCGAAAGGTCAAGGGGGAATTTCAGGTGGACATGCCCCACATGGATGTTCATGCCCGTCTGCTCGGAGGCATAGGCTGACACCTGGCGGACAGCCCAGTTTTGGAAGGGTGGGAAGTAGAATAGCGCAAACAGTAAGACCACCGACACCAGCGGTGTCAGCAAAACAGCAACTGTTATTTTACGGGTCTTGCTCATGGCGTGTAGGAAGGATGATTAACGCTCCACGGAGGCGGCAATGTCGTGCCACAGATGATCGTCGGGAAGGGGTGACACCAGGCGTATCGCTTGGTGTGAAACGGGATGGATGAACGCCACCGCGTGGGAGAGCAGTGCGATGCTGCCGTCGGGATTGCTGCGCTTCGCACCATATTTGAGGTCGCCCTTGATGGGGCATCCCATGTGCGCCAGTTGACAACGAATCTGGTGATGGCGCCCCGTCATGAGATGCACCTCCAGCAGCTGGTAGTTGTCCGTGTGCCCGATGACGCGATAGGCGAGCACGGCTTTCTTGCCCCCTGGCACCTCATGGTCGTAGGCATAGCTCTTGTTTTGTTTCTCGTTGCGTGTCAGCCAGTTGGTAAGTGTTGCCTCAACGGATGGTGGAGCGTTCTTGGTGATGGCCCAATAGGTCTTGTGTATGTCGCCGTTCTTGAACATGGCGTTGAGGCGGGTGAGCGCCTTGCTGGTCCGTGCGAAGATGACCAGGCCGGCTACAGGACGGTCGAGGCGATGCACCACACCCAGAAACACGTTGCCCGGTTTGTCGTACTTCGCCTTGATATAGTCCTTTACCGTTTCGGAGAGGGGCTTGTCGCCCGTCTTGTCTCCCTGGACGATTTCGCCACTCTCCTTGTATACGATAATGATGTGGTTGTCTTCGTAAACTACCTGCATCGTAAACGTTGATGCGCTGATTACATGTTCATGCCGCCATCGATCTGGATGACCTGGCCGCTGACATAGCTTGCCATGTCGGAAGCGAGGAAGCAGCACACATCTGCGATGTCCTCGGGCTTGCCGCCACGACGAAGAGGTATCTTCTTCATCCAGTCCTTGCGGATCTCTTCGGGAAGCTGGGCCGTCATGGCCGTCTCGATGAAGCCGGGAGCCACGGCGTTGGCGCGGATACCCTTGGGGCCGAGCTCCTGTGCGATAGACTTCGCCAGGGCAATCATGCCAGCCTTGGAAGCCGCATAGTTGCACTGTCCGGCATTACCGTGCACACCCACTACGGAAGCCATGTTGATGATGGAGCCACTGCGTTGGCGCAGCATGATGGGTGAGCAAGCGTGGATGAAGTTGAATGCTGACTTCAGGTTGACGTTCAGCACGGCATCCCATTGGGCCTCGCTCATGCGGAGCATCAGACCGTCCTTGGTGATGCCGGCATTGTTGACGAGGATGTCCACCGAACCGAAGTCGGCGTGAATCTGCTTGACCACCTTGTCTGTCTCCTCAAAGTCGGCGGCATTGCCAGCATATGCGCGGCAGGTGACGCCGAGGGCCTCTATCTCCTTGCGTGTGGCTTCCAGTCCGGCGGCCATGTCGTCATTGAGCACAAGGTCAGTGAATGCGATGTTAGCGCCCTCAGAGGCGAACTTCATTGCGACTGCCTTACCAATGCCGCGGGCGGCACCTGTGATAATGGCGGTCTTACCTGTTAATAATCCCATTTTTGTTTGTTGTTTATTGGTTTAATGTCAAATGTTGTTCTTTTGGGCCTTCCGCATCCCCCAGACGGGGGTTCCGGCGACCATGCAACGGGTACTTGCCGGCGCGTGGCGTGCTTGCGTGCCCATTCTTGCCTACTTTGTGCAAAGATACAACAAATTGTCGAAACGGATAACAAAAATGGGCAAATTCTATTATTTCGTCCCGTGCCACAGGCCCGTAATGGAGGCAATATGCGCGGCGCCGAGCTCCGACTTGTCATGTTTTTTGGTCGAAAAGTTTGTCGTCTGAAACAAGTGAAATAGCTGCCGGAAAACACGTTTTTTATCATTTCTGCATGCCTCAGCGCTTCGCCGATTTGCAATAGGTATCGAATCATGCCTTGATAGATGCCTTATCGCCCTCCGATAGATGCCTTGTCGTGGCATGATAAGATACCTATCAAGGCACGATAAGGCATCTATGGCAACAAAAATAGTTTACTTTTTAGGGTATGTAAAACGTTTAATCTTATAAAGTATTGAAAGTCAGCGATATACGAAAACCCTCTATTTTTCGCTTATTTCCGCCCAAATATTTTTTGATTGCAAACGCGAGAAATTTCAGACTATAGATTGTCGTGTCATTTCATAGCGTTGCACCATTCGGAGATAAGGTCTGCAAGGTAACCGCGGAAGCTATGGCTCATGCAATTCTTCATCGTAAAAGTTTGGATAATAATAAAGAATGGACTATCTTTGCAATAGAAAGCCGATTGAGGCACGTCAGGCATATTTGCCCGAACACGTCATTAAGTACAATTTACCAAACATGAACAGAACGATTATTACAGTAGTTGGCAAGGACACTGTGGGTATCATTGCCAAGGTTTGCAGTTTTCTGGCAGAAAACAATATCAATATCCTCGATATCACGCAAACCATCGTACAGGGTTATTTCAACATGATGATGATTGTCGATCCCACTGATTCGAAACTCTCTTTTGAAGAGTCGTCAGACCGTCTTGCCGCCATTGGTGCCGAACTTGGCGTACAGGTGAAATGCCAGCGTGAGGACATTTTCGACATGATGCACCGTGTATAGAGGTGCTAAACAATATTAACAATGTGTGGAATTTTTAGAACACGCCTTTAGAAAGTTCAGTATGATCAATATCTCAGAGGTTATCGAAACCAACAAAATGATTGAGCAGGAAAACCTCGATGTGCGTACCATCACCATGGGCATCAGTCTGCTCGACTGCGCCGATGGACGCCTCGATGTGCTCTGTCAGAACATATACGACAAGATCACGCGGCTTGCCCACAACTTGGTAAAGACTGGCGAGGACATCTCGCGTGAGTATGGCATACCCATCGTCAACAAGCGCATCTCCATCACACCCATCGCACTGGTTGGGGGGACGGCTTGCAAGACACCTGATGACTATGTCACCATCGCCAAGACCCTTGACCGTGCAGCCAACGAACTGGGTGTGAATTTTCTCGGAGGCTACTCTGCCATTGTCTCTAAAGGCATGAGCCGTAGCGACGAACTGCTCATCCGCAGCATACCGCGCGCCATGGCCGAAACCGAGCTTATCTGCAGCTCGGTCAATGTGGGGTCTACGAAGACCGGTATCAATATGGATGCGGTCAAGCTCATGGGCGAGATCGTGAAAGAAACGGCCGAACAAACCAAGGAGAGAGGGTCATTGGGATGTGCCAAACTGGTGGTGCTCTGCAATGCTCCCGATGACAATCCCTTTATGGCTGGTGCCTTCCATGGTGTGTCGGAAGCAGATGCGGTCATCAGTGTAGGCGTCAGCGGCCCTGGTGTAGTGAAATGCGCCCTCGAGTCCGTGCGCGGAGCGTCGTTTGAGGTCCTTTGTGAAACCATCAAGCGGACGGCCTTCAAGATCACCCGTGTCGGGCAACTGGTGGCCAAGGAAGCCTCACGGCGCCTGGACATACCCTTTGGCATCATTGACCTGTCGCTCGCCCCGACGCCTGCTATTGGTGACAGCGTGGCTGACATCCTGAAGGAGATTGGCGTCGAACAACCCGGCGCGCCGGGCACGACGGCCGCTCTGGCGCTGCTCAATGACCAGGTTAAGAAAGGCGGAATCATGGCCTCATCGTATGTCGGCGGATTGAGCGGTGCCTTCATTCCCGTCAGCGAGGACCAAGGAATGATTGATGCCGTTGAAGCCGGTGCCTTGACCCTTGAGAAACTCGAAGCCATGACGTGTGTCTGCTCCGTAGGTCTTGACATGATAGCCATACCGGGAGACACACCCGCAACCAGTATTTCGGGTGTCATTGCCGACGAGGCCGCCATCGGTATGGTCAACCAGAAGACAACCGCTGTGCGCATTATCCCGGCAGCAGGCATGAAGGTGGGGGATAAGGTGGATTTCGGCGGCTTGCTGGGTCATGCTCCCATTATGCCGGTCAATGCTTTCGGTAGTGCCGATTTTGTCAATCGCGGCGGCCGTATTCCTGCCCCAGTACATAGTTTTAAGAATTAAGTGACGGTGACTTAGACTGGAAAAACTTTGTTAAATTATGACCTTACAATTAGGTCACTCTTGTAGGTGTCACACAAAATCACTATTTTTGTGACAAAATTCAAGAGGAATATGAATAGTGCAGCACAGAAAATAGGTAGTTCACAAGCAGGAAAAAGTATTACGGATGCTTTCTTCCGCTTTTTTATTTCCGGTTGTGGAGATGCGGGTGGCCTGACTTGTAGCCGCCTGTTTACTTGACATACATCAAAAAATAACGGTTTAAACATAATTTATAAGTATAAGAACAATAAATAAAAAGCAAACGGAACATTTAGTTCAAAATAATGTGTTACCTTTGCACCCAGAAGTTAGTAATCAGCTAGTTAAATGCTGGGAGAATTAAATTTTTCGTTATTATGACAGAGAAGAAGACTACAAGTAAGGCAGCTGCAACAAAAGCCCCCGCTGCCAAGAAGACTACTACTAAAAAGAGCGTTAAGAAAGCGTCGATCTTTGTAGACGCTGAGAACGCTGGATTCCGCGCAGGTGATGTGTACAATGCCCTTGCAGCCGCCGGCGAAGCCTTGAGCGTTGAGGAGTTGGCCAAGACCACAGGCAAGACGGAGACTGAGATCCTGCTGGGAATCGGATGGCTCCTGAAAGAACTTAAAGTTAAGGGTGCCGAAGGCAAGGTTGTGCTTGCCTAAGACGATAAGAAACTAAAGGGAGCCGCAGCTCATTCGTTTGAGTTGTGGCTTTTTTTTATACATGAGAGACGAGATACTGCAAATCCTGGCCGAGGCCGGACCTGAAGGCTTGCGCGTACGCAAGATCATTCTTCACGTCTACAACTCGCAGAACAGCCTTTTCCACAGCGTCAGCCTGGAAGAGGTAAAGCGGCGTGTGTTGGCATTTCTTCAACAGAACAGCCGCCATTCTCGCGACCTCCTTGACCATCCTGCTTGGGGCATCTACCGTCTCAACCCCAAGAGCAAGCGGGCCCGCCAAATACGATCGTCGTTCTGCGACAGTGGAGACGACGCCCCCGAAGCGGCAACGACGGTGACAGTCCGCCCCATCGGCCCCACCCTCTTCGACGACCCGAGCTGACCTCGTGCGCTAGCGTTTCGCAAACAGACGCCCCTCCCCTTGTCCCAAACGAACAACGGACAGACGCCCCACTCCATTGGTCAGCACCTGTCCGCGTTGTTATGATGTCCGTTTATCATCAAGCTCAGATGAAGAGCATCCCGATTCTAAATACCAGAGCCGAGACAACCCAGGCCAGTGCTGTGGTGTATCCGGCCGCAAAGAGAGCCCATTTCCATGAACCCGTCTCGCCCTTGATAGCGGCTATTGTCGCCAGGCATGGGAAATAGAGCAAGACAAAAAGCAGGAATGAGAATGCTGTGAGTGTGGCCACACTTTCAAGTCGCGGGTCACTGGGACTGATGCCCTGCGTCCGGGCTACATCGGAGGTAATTACCTTATGCAGTTTCTCATACTTGCCACCGTCGTCGTCGACGTCCGTGTCATCCGCAAAACTTCCGTCATTGGAGTAGAGCACTCCCATCGTAGAGGCGACAATCTCCTTGGCACCCACGCCGGCAATCAGGCCCACGTCAAACTTCCAGTTGAAGCCCTGCGGCGAGAAGACCGGCTCCACGACCTTGCCGATGCGTCCGATGTAGCTCTGCTCCTGTTGCTGCTGCGGCGTGAGCTGTTCGTTGTGCGGGAAATAGCCCAGCGCCCATATGATGATGGTCGACGCGAGGATAATGCCACCCATCTTCTTCAAGTATTGTTTGCCCTTCTCCCAGGTATGCCTGCCCACAGCCTTGGCTGTCGGAAAACGGTAGGGAGGCAGCTCCATGACAAACGGTGTGTCTTCGCCTTTGACCAACATCTTGGTGAAGACCTTGCTCATGAGGACGGCCATCACGATGCCGACGAGATAGAGCGCAGTCATGATGAGCCATTGCTGGCGCAGCGAGAAGAACGTGCCGATAATCATGATGTAGATGGGTATGCGCGCCTCGCAACTCATCAGTGGCAGGATGAGCATCGTCACCAGGCGTGAGCGACGGCTCTCGATGGTGCGCGTGGCGAGCACGGCGGGCACGTTGCAGCCGAAGCCCATGATGAGCGGGATGAACGACTTGCCATGCAGACCCATCGTGTGCATCAGCTTGTCCATGATGAAGGCGGCACGCGACATGTATCCGCAGTCTTCCATGAAGGAGATGAAGAAATAGAGTATCAGGATCTGGGGCAGGAAGACGATGACGGCTCCCACACCGCCAATGATGCCGTCGACCAGCAAATCCTTCACGGGACCATCAGGCAGGCTGCTGCCGAGGAAGTCGCCCAGCAGACCGACGCCCTGGTCAATCCAGTCCATGGGATAGGAACCCAGATTGAACGTGACAAAGAACATGAGCGCCAGGAGCGCAATGAAAATAGGGAAACCCACGACACGGTTGGTGAGGATGCGGTCCAGCAGATGTGTCACCTGGTAGGTATCCTTCGACTTTCCCGTCATGTAGCCCGCCTCTGCCAGGGCGCCGCGGATAAATCCGTACTTGGCGTCCATGATAGCCGTCTCGGCATCTTCCTTCGTCTCCTCCAGCACGCGCTTGGCCGCCTCATCACGATGCATCAGTATCTCGGCTGCATCGGGGAAGCTTCTCACGAGCGTCTCTACCTCCTTGTCGTTCTCGAGGAGCTTGACGGCCAGGTAACGCGTGGAGTAATGCTCGCGCAGTCCGGGTTCCATCTTCAGGTGTTCCTGTATCTCGGTGATGCCATGCTCTATCTCGTGACCATGGTTGATATGGATATGGCGGAAATGTGCATCGGCATCTTCCGTGGCTTCATAGACATCGATGACCTTGCTGAAGAGTTCCTGCACGCCCCGCCCAGAGGTGAACACCGTCGGCTGCATGGGTACGCCGAAGAGGCTTGACAGCGCATCGACATTGATGTTGTCGCCGCGCTGCTCTGTCTCGTCAAACATGTTGAGGGCAACGACCATGCGGATGTGCATGTCGATGAGCTGTGTGGTGAGGTAGAGATTGCGCTCAAGGTTGGATGCGTCGATGACATTGATTACCACATCGGGAGTCTTCTCTACCAGTTGCTTGCGCACATAGAGTTCTTCGGGTGAGTATGCCGAGAGCGAATAGGTGCCAGGCAGGTCAACGAGGTTCAGTTCATAGCCGCCGAACGAGGCATGTCCCTCCTTGGCGTCGACAGTGACCCCACTGTAGTTCCCCACTCGCTCGTGGGCGCCGCTGGCAAAGTTGAACAGAGAAGTCTTGCCGCAGTTGGGGTTTCCCACAAGGGCCACATTGATCACTTTGTGGCGCTTGTCGGCCACATCGGCCAACTGAGCATCGGTGACGGGCATGTCGTCGGGGTCCGTAGCGTCAACGATGGTCCGCAGCTCGTCGGCCTTGCCCGCCATCTCATGCTTTTCCTGGTTTCTCATCTGGAGGGCCTCCGCCTCAGTGACCACCTCAATCATGCTGGCCTCAGAGTGTCGCAGACTGACCTCATAGCCCATGATGCGATACTTCACAGGGTCTTTCAGCGGGGCGTTGAGCAACACCTCAACGTGCTTGCCCTTGATAAAGCCCATCTCCACCACGCGCTTGCGGAAACCGCCATGTCCCATCACCTTGACAATGATACCCGTCTGGCCCGTATGCAACTCTGATAACTTCATACTGCTAATTACTTTTAACGATGCAAAATTACAAATATTTATCCGCAACATCGTTGCAAAGGGCAAATAACGTCACAGAATACCTACAAATAGGTAGGGCACAAAAGTGTTCTATCTCGGGGTATGGGCTTGAAAAGGCAAAAATATGCCCTTTAGTCATGAAAATACAAAGGAATATCCACTATTATCCAGAATAAATTCTGTATTTTTGCAATACAAAGAACGACAAAGTATAAGAATCGACAAAAGAAAACCTGAACCGTGAAAACATTAATAATAGGTAAACCAATATTGGGGATTGCCATGTGCGCCCTTCTGATGCTGACGTCATGCAGCAACGATAACAGTCAGAACGCTCCGTCCGTTCCCACAGTGCAGATAAGCGGGCACATTCTTTATGTGAACGATTACGGCCAGCCCGTTCCGTCGTTCACTCCCCAGGAAATGAAAGAAGCAGGCTTCGACTATGCCGACCTGATCAACGTGCAGATAGGCGACTCTCTCCATATTACCGACATACCCTACATCACATCCTTCAACGAGGCTGGCATACTCTGTCCTGCCTATGTAGACTACAATGCCCGTGGCGACAACTATGGATTCGGTATGCTTAATGGCGACTTCCATTATTATATCGGCGGCGAAGAGGGCGACACGCTTATTATGACACTCGCTGAAAAGGGAGGCTATCAAAAGACATACGAACTCATGAAGTCGGTGTATCCTGCAGAACGCCGTGCCGGAGAAACGGCAGAAGAATATGCCAACTTCCGACCTATAACCACCACAGGCATAGCCAAGGGCGTGCTCTACCGCTCCAGCAATCCACTCAACATTAAGGATAATTCCGGTCGCTACGTGGTGGCCGACAGTCTGGCACAAACCGTAGGCATCAAGACAGAGATAGACCTTGCCGACACTCCTGAGAAAATTTCATCATACCGAAACTATGTCGATTATCGTTCCACCTATTGCCTCGGGCTGTATGACGCAGGCAACACTATAGCTTGTGGCATGATGGCTAACACCTTCGGCGAAGACTTCAAAACCAGAATGGGCAAAGCCGTCAAGTTTATGATAGAGAAAGAACCGCCTTACCTCATCCACTGCAATGAAGGCAAAGACCGCTGCGGATTCGTCAGCATGCTCTTCGAGACGTTGGCGGGAGCCAGCATTGACGAGATGCGAAGAGACTACATGATAACCTTGCTCAATTTCTATAAGATAGAGGATGGCGGCGAGTCATACAATTTGCGCCAAAAACTTTCCATCGACCGTTTGATGTGGCTTCTCTGCCACGAGGAGATGCTCAAGAACTTTACGAGCATAGACTGGGAGAAGATTGAATTTTTCGATAACGACACAGAAGAACGGGATATGTATCACATCACCCGAAAGACGCTGCAGCAAGCCGCACGCAAATATCTTATAGAATGTGGGCTGACCGACGAGGAGTGTGACACTTTCTACAAGATTCTCACTACGGGCAAGAAATAAGGGAGCTCGTCTATCACTGCCACGCCCGTGCCCGACATCATGGCGTTCTTCAACAACAACCGCATGGTGAGCAAGCAAGAACGCCTTTGCTCTCCATGCGGGCTGAATGGTTGTTGGTGACAGAAAAAGATTCTATCGTGCGGAAGCGAAGTAGACGCCGTCCTGGACCGCCATTTTCACCTGGAACAGACCGGACTGGTCAGGGGTCACATTCATCTTCTTGCCATTGGGCAATGTAGCCTGAATGGTGCCGTCCTCGTTGAAGCGGAACAGCTCTTTCAACGAACCGTTGTCCTTGTAGTTCCAGCTCTTCTCCTTCTTGTTGTAGATCAAGCTTGACACCTCGCCGTTGGGAGCGGTTATCTCATAACCGTTCTTCAGGGTCTTCACGGCATACATGAGGCCGTCCTTGCCCATCACGTTTTTGGTCTCGCCGACGTGGGCCAAAACCTTGTTGCCTGTCCAGAACTCAATGGTGTTGAGCACAAACAGGTCAGCTACGCTACACACGGCATAGGCGGGACTGATAACGAGAAACACCAGTTCGTTGAGAAACTTGCAACTGCTGAGCTGCTTGTTCCAGTTGAGCACGCTGTTGGTCAGTCCGAACGAACCGATGCACGAACTCAGGGTCAGACCACCCACTGCGATGGCGACGATTGCTTTAAAAGTGAACTTTCGCATCTTTTAGATTTTTATGGGTTGATAATGTTGCAGATATCATTGTTTAGTCGGCCTCAACGGCATCCCTACCGGCGAGGCAGGGTCTTCGTAGCGAGCGGCTCCAGGGTGTTGAAGTTGTAGATGGTAATCACACCGTCGTCCATGATGCCCAGCGTGGGCGGGTTGCCGCCTTTGGGAAAGGTGATGGAGCCCGTGTTGCAGACCACACTGTGGTCCTGGTGCTCCGTGAGCTCCCAGAGGTGCGTGTGACCGTAGACCACAGCATCGAAGTGGCCGGGAGGCAGCGTCTCCTTGTTGTAGACGTGTCCGTGGGTGAGCAGTATGCGCCGTCCCTCATCGACGAGAAGCGTGTAGGTCGAGAGGATAGGAAACTGCAGGAGCATCTGGTCGACCTCCGAGTCGCAGTTGCCGCGCACGGCCACGATGTCATCAGCCATGGCGTTGAGCGCCTTGACAATGCCCGGCGCATCGAGGCCATCGGGCACGCCGTTGCGGGGACCGTAGTTGAGGATATCGCCCATGAGGAGCAGCATGTCACACTGCCGGGCGCGATAGAAGTCGAGCGCACGCTGCAGACAGGGCATCGATCCGTGGATGTCGGAAAGAAGCATGTATCTCATCGTCTCAGATAGATGCGCAGGTCCTTACTTGTCGTCATGCGGCAGAGCTGGCGCACTGCCTTGTCGCGTATCTGTCTGACGCGCTCGCGCTTGAGTCCCATCAGCTGGGCCGTCTCGGCCATGGTGAGCGGTGCGGTGCCCACGCCATAGAGACAAGCTGCCACGCGCTGCTCGCGCCCGTCAAGACGAGCCACCAACCGCTCAAGCTCCTCGATGAGCGAGCCTTCTTCCAACAGCTGTCCCGGGTCGGCCGCATGAGGGTTGGCCACCACGCGGCCAAGACTCAGGTCCTGACTGCCGCCCACGGGAGCGTCGATGGAGAGGGCACGGCTGCGGCGCCACTCTGCTGCGGTGGCATTGGCATCGCGCGGCACACGGTAGAGGCCTGTCTGCTGCTCGATGGCTTGGCGCATGGCCTCGCGTATGAAGGGTGCTGCGAAGGCCACGAAGCGCTTTCCGCGACTGCCGTCAAACTTGGTCGCTGCACGCATCATGGCGATATTGCCCTCGCTGATGAGGTCTTCGGTGGCCAGGCCGTGACCGGCATACTGGTGTGCCAGCGACACCACGAAGGTGAGGTTGGCCGTGGTGAGACGGTCGAGTGCCTGGCTGTCGCCCTGCTGTATGCGCTCGGCCAACTGACGCTCCTCGGCATCGGTGAGGTGCTTCTCTTGGCCGATCTCGTTGAGATAGGCTTCTATGGAATTCTTGGCTTTCATAAGCAAAGATGGATAAGGTTGTCTGGAATGTGTCACAAGTCGGAGTCGAGCAGCATATCGGCTACTTCCTCGGGTGTATTGTAGTCCATGCCGAAGGCCAGTTCCTCGTCGGAGAACTCCTGGGACAGTCGCATGGCCTCCTCGTCGGTGAGGCGGCGTCGGCCGTCGTCATCCGACGCTTCGCGCAGGGCTTGCAGGATTTGCTTGCGATATTCGGTGATGTTTTGCATGACTATGTGGGATAATGGTTTTGCGTGATAAACAATGCGTGGCACTGTGGTCAGTCACTGATGCTCCGCAGGAGATCCATCAGACGGTGAGGGTCTGTCCAGGAGAAGCCTGGCATGGAGAGCGCTACCTTGTATGCCTGCCGTTTGTTCCGGGGCAAGGCGTGGTCAATGTTGCGCTCGTGCACGCGCAACCATTTGCCCCGGTATCGATAGTAGTAAACATTGGTGTAAGGCAGTTCGAGGTCCTCCTCATTGATGGTGATGGCCGTGGAACTGAGCACGAGCGAGTTGAGCTGCACATCGGTCATGTCGCGTCCGTTGAGAATCTGCTGGCGGAGAGAGGCCATGTCGATATAGGTGGCGACATATAGGGCGTTGTCGCCCACGGTGTCGACGCGCCAATAGAGCATGGTGTCGATGCGCTCATAGTGCCGGTCCTCAAAGTCGACACTCTTGATGGTCTTGCGGTTGGCTTCCATGACGCGTCCCTGCGGATTGCGGTAGACCAACACACTGCCTTTCAGTAACACGTTGGCCAGCGGTGCCGTGACCACTTTGCCCGAGGTAAGCGTCACCAGGGCAGCGCGGAAGGTGGGGTAAGCCATCGTGCGGCGTTGCAACGAGTCGGTCTGTGCCATCCCCATGAACGAATACAGCGAAACGGCCAACGCGAGTGCCAGACGTAGCGGGTTGTTCATCTTCATGTTTCTTTCGTTCAAAGATACGGCTTTCGTGGCATACGTCATCATGCGCCGCCCTATATTTAACGCATATTAACGTAAAGTAGAGAAGTTCTCCTCCACCTGTCGCAAGGTGGCTCGCAGGTCTTGCATCACCTCGCGGATGGCGGTGCGGAGTTGGGCGTCGGTCAGTTGACTGATCCGCTCGGTCGACAGGGCCTGCAGTTGGGGGACACATAATGATAGAGTTGGCGACGCCTCGCTCTTGTCCTCGATGTAGCGGGGCACGGCTCTATCAAGTACTGCTGTAATCTCTATGAAGTACTGGTGTAATCTCTATGAAGTACTGCTGTAATCTCTATCAAGTACTGCGGACTTCCCTATGGAATGGCCATTCCATAGGGTGCCCACCGACTGATGATCTGTGTCAAATGCGCACACCATTTATAGCTCATGCCGATGCATCAACGGCCCAACCACCCGACTTAATACCGGAAGCTGACGGTGAGGAGATACTCGGCGGGCACGATGGCCTGCCGAAACTCGCGCGAATAGGTGTCGGCGAGGGTCATCTCGTTGATATGCTTGCGGTTGAGGGCGTTGTAGGCGCTCAGGGTGAAGGTGACGCGTTGCTTGGGGAGCGCATACTGGATGTCGGGCGTGAGGAAAAGGTAGCAGTCGTGGTGCTTACCCAGGAGATGCTCGTCGAGCGCGACCTTGGCCAAGAACCGGCCCCAGCGGAGGTTGAGCTCCTGGAAGAGGGAGTAGCTGTCAGCATGGGTGGCACCCACCCACTGGCGGCGGTAGTCGGAGCGGAGATAGCGGCCGCCCACCACATAGTTGACAGGACCGGCAAACGAGGAGCGCACCTGGGCGGTGGCGGACAGCGTCGCGCAGGTCACGGCCTGGGTGCCCCCCTCGTCCATGATATTGTGGTATTGCTGGGCATTGTAGTTGGCTGAGAGCTTCACGCCGTGGCGTAACGCGTCAAAGTAATGGCTCAGCGCGAGCAGGGCGAAGTGGCGCCGCTCGGACATCAGGGCGGTGGGGACGGAGAGCTCCTCAGTGGGACTGAGCTGATAGTCGTAGACGAAATGGTGGGTGGAGAACGTGAAGTCGTATGTGGCCATGAGCAATGTGCTGATCGTGGGCGTGAAGATGTAGGTCGACGCCAGCGTCAGGTCGGCCGTGCGATGGGCGAAACGCGAGGCGGCGGTGGTGGTCTCGCGCTCATCGGTGTGGCGCGTCAGGTAATCGTTGGGGTCCATCGAGAGGGGCTCATAGGTGCAGGAAGCCGAGAAGTGATGGTGTTTCAACTCATAATCGAGGGTCAACTGGGGCATCAGCTTGAGGCGGCGGAAGGTGCGGTTGCCCAGCGCGGTGGTCTCCATGGCCTGGCACCAGTAGCCCAACAAGGCACCCGTCTCGATTTTGAGCAAGCCGAGCGAGCACGTGGCGTCGGCCTGGAGATAGGCCAGTTGCTCACGGTCGTCGGAGCGCTGGGCCGTCGCGTTGGCTCCCGAGGCGGTCACCTTGTTATCGCGATGGCGATAACCGAGGGTGAGGTCATACTCCCAGCGGCGACACCGCCGCAGGTATTTGGCCGAGACGTTGTTGGCCACGCGCGTGTCCTTCAGCAGTTGGCGGATGGCGGCACGGCCGTCGGCGAGCTGCGCCGAGGAACCATAGCCGAACGACTCGCGACCGTCGTTGACCAAGTTTTGGGCCTCCACGACCAGCGCCGAGCGATCGGTCAGCGAGTGGGAGACGCGCAGGGTGTTGTCCACATAGGTGTTGCGGTTACGCAGCCGATAGTCGGAAGCGGCCTCTTCGGTGAAGCGGTTGTCGGTGCGCCGGTTGTCATGGAGCACACGGTTGTGGAGCTCCACGAGGGTGTTCTTGTCAGCGTCCCACTTGAGGCTGATGTTGTTGTTGAGCGCCAGGGGGCGGTTCTTGAGACTGGCGGTGCGGTTGCGAGTGATGTCCTGGGTGATGTAGCGGATCGTCTCCTGGTTGGACGACTGGTTGCTGTTGTCCTGGGCGATGAACTGCTCGTTGAGGGTGAGGGCCGACGAGGGCTGGAGTACAAGGTTCAAGCTGTTGCTCTTCGACTTGCGCTCGGCGTAACGGATGTTCTCGCGGTCGGCGAACAGGTGGGTGTAGTCGTCTACCTCCTCCAGAGGCTCATAGTTGTCGAGGTCGTCGGTGGACAGCAGGTCGACGCCGCTCACATTGGAGAGCGACGCGGCGTCATAGAGTTTCACCTTGTCGTTGAGCGTCAAGAGGTTGGCGTTCAGGTCATAGCGGTCGGTGAGTCCGCCGCCCACGCTGATGCGGCCGTTCGGTTTCTGCAGGCCCTGATGGTTCTTGAGGGTGAGGTTGAGCACCACATCGTCCGATCGCTTCACCTTGTGGAGGATGCGGTTTTCCTGAAAATGATTGATGGCCTCGACCGACCCCACAATCTGGGGCGACAGCGTCCGGCTGGCGGTCTTATAGTTCTCGCCGAACATGTCGGTGTGGTCCAGGAGTATCTTGGAGATGGGCTTGCCCTTGAAGGAGATGCTGCCATCGTCGCCCACGTCGATGCCGGGGAGCTTCTTCAGCAGGTCTTCCACCGTGCGCTCGTGGCCGTCGGCAAAGGCGTTGACGAAATAGCGGGTCGTGTCGTTGTCCTGATGGATGGGCTTGGCCTTGACCACCACCTCGCGCAGCTCCACCTTATTATATTGTAGGGTCACGGAGAGGTCGGTCTGCCCATCCTGGGCTCGCACGGTCTGGGCGCTGTAGCCCAGGAGGTTTACGGTGAGGTAGGCTGTGTGGGCGGTTTTCTCATTGGCCAACAGGAAGCGGCCCTGGCCATCAGTCGTGGCAAAGCAGAGCATCTGGTGATCGGCGTTGTAGGCCACGACGTTCGCTCCCACCACGGGTTGCCGGTCGGCATTGGTCACCGTGCCACCGACACTTGCCCGACTTGTGACAACGGACAAGCCAAGACAGAGCATGAAGGCAACCAACCGACGGGAAAAGGGGAGCATCACTGGAAGCATTTGTCGGGATTGTTGAGCTTCACGTCGGCAGTCATGGAGCTCTCGCGGTCTTGCAGGCTGCTGAATGTTCGGGCCAACTTCTTGGCGTTTTCCAGCGACACGGCGACATACTTGTCGCGGCTGATCACCTTGCGCTTGCTGAGGTCGGGCATTGTGGGCGCGTCGGCCACCGTGCTGAGTGAGGTCATTTGGATGTCGATCTGCCCATCGTCGGTATAGGCTTTCATGATCAGGCCGGGCAGTCCCCACAGGCGCCAGGGGCCACATGACACGGGCACGTCCGTGGCATACCAAGCCTTGACGGGCCATCCGCACAGGTCGCAACGGGCCATCACGCAGGGATGCCCGCCGATGGTCTGGGTACTGTCGGCCACAATCTCCCAATTGAGACGGCTGATGGAGTCTTTCACAACAACTCGCTCATTGGCGGCCAAGAGCTCCCAATAACACTGGTTCTGCTTCAGCGAATAGTAATTGAAGAGGTTGTAGTCGAACGAACTCTTGCGATCTTCCTCGGGAATGTAGACATCACCCGACTCAATGCTCACGTCAAACTTATAGCTCATCTCGTACAGCCACGTGTCATTGTTGAACGTCAGCACGGCCGTCCCATGGTTGAGCGTGCCAAACTCCGAATAAGTGGCCCGATAGTTTTGCGACCAAGCTATTTGGCCGAAGCCACAAGCGCAGACCAACAAGAGGGTTCGCAGGCCTGCTCTCAACACCCGACCATAGCCATCCATCATGCTTTTGATGCTCATATTGCTAATGATTTAAATCGCGTTTCCTTTTATTTTCAAATAAACAGGCTTCTTGTAGCCTTTATTGCAAATGATGATTTGCTCCTTGAACTTTCCCTCGTGCATTGCCCTAAACTGCACAACGATCGCCCCAATTTTTCTTGGAGCCACACGCTTGTTCACAGCTATGGCTTGCGTGCAATGACAGGAGGTATAAATCTTGGATATTTCCAGCGTATCCTTCCCTGTGTTCAAGTACTTGAAGGTTATTGTCGCCACGGAATCCTTACTAATGGTTCTGAAATCATATTTTGTCTTAGAAAATGTCATTATGGACTTGCCAAAGACAGAACATGATAGCAGAACCACTAATGAAACGATAATGATTTTACGCATTATCCAACAGATTGGGTTGCCAAAGATTACTGAAGAAGCCCCTTCTTGACATCCTTAACGGTTTGCTTGATGCCCTTGGTAACATTCTTAGCAGCCTTACTGCAGTCAGACGAAGTAGAAGACACAGTGATGGTGATAGGGCCGGCCTTACCCGTCACAGTGACGGTGCAGTTATCTGCGACCTCCTCGGTCTTTGGCATAGCGGCAAGAGCGGCATCGAGATCCTTCTCTGACATGTTTGTCATGTCACCCATGTTATAAGTGTAAGTTACCTTTTCACTACGACAGTCTTTTGCTTCACGGGCACTGGCCTGTGCGCACACTGCCAACAGCATCATTCCAACAAATAAAACTCTTTTCATTGTTGATATTTTTATTAGTTTTTGCCTACTCTCTTACAGCTTTTCGGTTATCTGCATTCCTTTATTACAGTGTGGTCTGTGTATAATATTGGCCGATATTAATCTGTGATTTCAAAAGTCCCGACATAAGTTCCATTGTCGAGTTCAATTTCCAAAGTGTACTCGCCATGGGGGAGGTCAGTTACGTCAACTGCAACTTCGCCACTTTGCACTAAATCTGTCATTTTTGTCTTTACAGCGACGTTATTGTTGTCATATACTTTAACTTGAGCTGCCCCCGTATATCGAATGATATTTATTAATATTTGATCTTGAACATAATCTGCGTGAACGCAAGAAGCCGAAGGGATATGCAATATTCCATGCTGCGTACTCGCATGTCTTTTCACATAGATATTCTTACCTGCACAAGGAAGAATAATGAACAGCGAAATAATAACAAAGAGAATTTTCTTCATGCCATTTAATTTTGATTTCGGCTGCAAAGTTAGAGCATTTTATTGTAATGAACAAGCATTTGATGTCTATTTCTCACTTTTAGATAAAGTAACTAACTACCTGTCTATCAAACACATACTAAATATATTAGATTTTACAATGTCTATTTCTGCATCTATAGCCTTTAGAAAGCCTCTATAAATTCTCGCAGAGAGAGCTTTTTGTCTTCAATGCCAACCTTCGACTTATACACAAATAGTTTCTGCCGAATAGACTTCTCGCTGATACCATAAACCATAGCCATGATCTTGGCCGGCATTTTTAGGCGGAGCAACATCATAAGCCTGATGTCTTCATCTTTAAGACTCGGAAAATCTTTCTGGAGTCTTTCTACGAAATCACTATCCACGCTGTCAAGAAACACTCGTATTTCTTCCCAGTCCTCGTCATCAAGCTCAACATGGCCTTCTTTCATTTCTCGCAGCTCAGCCAACTTTTGGGCCACATTAATCTTCTTGAGAATGTATCCCCTCATCGTGGACAATTGAACATCCTTGTGTCTCATC
>CAVIOP010000005.1:0-34175 GCA_963644485.1 bacterium
ATTGCTGGGCTTTCAGCCCGCATCGGCTCACGCGTTGTAAATCCGAAACTTAAATTATTTGCGGATTACTTTCCTGTTCTTCTGCACCAGCACGCCGTGTCGGGAGACGGTGCGCTGGCCTGACAGGTTGTAGACGGGCATCTGTCTGCTTTCGTCAATGCTGGCAGCATCGATGCCATCGGACATGCCCTGCAAAGGCATCGACACGGCACCGCTCTCTACAACGGGCAACTGGCTGAACGACGCGATGTACGCACTGTAATTGGTCAGCGTCACATCAGCCAGGTTCTCCACCTTGCGCCATTGGCCGTTAACCAGGACGTATGCACCTTCATGCACATTGCCACTCTTGAAGACACCCGTCAGCACGCCACCCTCAACGGGTCGCGACACCGTGGCGTTGTCGCCCAGGAAGGCGATGCGTGAGCCCTTGTAGCGGCAGACATAAGGCTTGCCTGCCTCCAGGGTGCTCACCTCCGTGAGCCAAAGAGCCGAACCGTCGGCCGAACGGCCCGCGACGGTGTAGACCTTCACACTGTCGGAAGGCGTGGCGGCAAAGGGAAGGCAGACCGTGGTCCACTCCTCCGTGGCATCTACCGCGCGCTGATAAGCAGGCGTGTACCAGAGGCGGAAACGCGATGCGAGCCACCATCCGGCACGGTTGTCACCGTCGTAGGCACCCTCGATGACACCCTGCTTGGACGACTGGAAGCCTATCGTAGCCTTGCCGTCGTCGCCCACATAGAGCGGCAGCGTGGAGAGCGTCTGCCAACGGTCGTCGTCGCTGATTCCGGGGATCTGCATGCGGTCGTAGGTCAGCGTGGGCGAGGCGGTGCTGTCGCTCTCGGTGCTTATCCAACTATGCTGGTCAGAGAGACAGTAGTGTTGCGTGGTAGCATCGGCCGTGAGGCGGTAGTAGCCCATGGGCAGTCCTGCCAGTTCCTGCGTCAAGGCAAGCGTACGGCCTGCAGCAGTGGCTGTGGAGACGTTCCACCAGGCGTTCCAGCACTTGCGGCCGCCGAAGGTGTTGAGCCGCTGGTCGCCACCCGTGTACGTGCCTGCGGCACCGTTCCATCCCGTTGAGGCACTGAGGTCAGCATTGGTGATGAGCGCGGTCTTGTCGCGAGCCGGCAAGGCTGCATCAACGGCCTGTTGCAGACGGGTGCGCAGTTCGGCAATCGACTGCAGCGAGTTGGGCTTTTCTGCCTCGTCCACAACCTCCAGGAGAGTGCTTGCACCGGGCAGTGCGAAACCTGCGATGGCGCGGGCCACCGTGACGAGCGAGTCGAGCGAAGCGGCATCGGCCACAGCCTGACGGGCCTGGCAGAGCAGCGAAGCCAGCGAGTTGTAGGCGTCAGCGTCGGTCCCTGTCACTGTGGCGGCGGCCTCGGCCAGCAAGGTATTGACCACGGGCTGCGACTGGTTCCACGTCATGAAGTCGGCCATATCCTGACGGATACGTGCTACACCGTCGGCATAGGCCTCAGCAGGCGTCTCAAAGAGCGGCGCCACCATGAACTTGTCAAACTGTGCCGACTGGCTCAGCCATCTGTAGCTGAAGAGCAGCTGCGTGTTGTCGCCACTCTCGAACGTGGCGTGGGCCTTGCTCCACACCGTGGCGGCCGGCAAGGAGAGCACGTCCGTGGTGGCCGTGGTGCCGTCTGCCGAGAGCGATGCGACCTGATAGCCTCCGCCGTTGTTTTTGTGGAACACACATATATAATAAGGTGTAGAGGCGTTGAGGGTCACCACACGCTTCAGACTGGAAGCCGAGGCGGCACCCTCGTTCTTGAACGCCTGCAGATAAGCTCCGCCGTCGGTGCCACCCACGGGATAAACCTCAAAGGCAGGCCATGTCAGCGTCGAGCCGTCGCCGCCGGTCCAGCCACGGAACCCCTCGTCGAAGTCGCCGTTGGCCATGATGTTTCCGCCCAGATAGAGCGTACGGCCGTCGACCGTCACGGCACTGCCCACGCCGTCGACCGGTCCGACCGAAGCTGTGGCCGAGTAGTGGCTGCGACCCAGATAGTCAACCGTGCGGATGCGGTAGGTGGCATTGCCCGTCTCCTGCAGGGCGAGACTGAAGAGTGCGTTCTCCTCCTGCGGCACACACAGACTGGCCGTCTGCCAGTGGCCTTGCGCGTCGAGGCGCTCGACGATGACACTGTCGGAGAACTCCTCGTTGGGGTCTTGCCAAGTCAACTGCAGCATGCCGTCACGAAGCGTGGCCTCTGTAATGGAGGGGTCCTTCATCGGCAAAGCCTTGGGCGTGTAGCCGTAGCTGGAATTATAGGCCAGGTTCGACTGCTTGGCGGCATAATACTCGCCCATCGGCGTCAAGTAGTTGTTGGACTTGAGTGATGCATCGCCACTGTTGTAGACCTTGCGGCAGCTCTGCACCTCATTGTAGACGGCATAGCGCTCTACCCATCCCGTCTGCTCCAGTCCGTCGATGACAGGAGCGAAGTGCTGCTTCTCAATGGCATAGTTGGCTGCATTGCCGTTGGTGTTGCTGCCCGGCCATCCTGTCCAGTTGGCACCGTAGTTCATCTCTGTGATCCAGATGGGTCGGCCGGTACGCTCGTGTATCTCCTTGAGCGTTGTCAGCCATGAAGACCAGTCCTGGTAGTAGTAGGCGTGGACGGCGATGAAGTCGCAGCGCCATCCGCGTGCATCGATGGAGTCGATGAAGGGATACAGCCATCCGGTGAGGTTGCTGGCCATGGCGGGCGAGCCCAGTCGCTTGCCTGTGGCCATCATGGCCTGCCAGTTTGCAAGCACCTCCGACACGGAGCTGACGGTCTCGCGCTCGTCGGCCGTGTTGTCGGGTTCATTGTTGCCGAGTATGTTGGGCGACGGCCCGTTGTTGCCCACGTTCTCAATGCTGGGCCATCCCTCATGGTGATGTTGGGTGACATACTCGCGGTCGTCCCACTCGTGCCAGCCGGCATCCCAGTTGTAGCACCATGTGGTGTTGAGCAGACCGTTGATGGTGGCATTGCTGCCTGCATAGCCTTTCTTAGTCACGTCGTTCCATTTCGTCAGGCGGATGGAGGAGACATGGCGGTCGAGGATCTTCGAGCTGGTCGGCAGGTTGACGCGGCGGTTGGCTTTGTCGGCAATGAAGACGCGGCTATAGCCCTTGCCGTCGGTGCCGGTGGCCAGCGTCACCATGTATCCGCGTTTGAGCTTGAAGCTGCGTGTCTTGTTGTTGAAGACATTGTTCTTCAGCGACCGGCGGTCTCCCACGGTGAAGTCGCTCTTCTGCGTTCCAGTAAGATTGTCGCCGTCGTAGATGGTGAGGGGCTGTACGAAACTGCCGTAGGGCACGATCATCGCCCCGTTGGCATAGATGCGGATAGAGCAGTTGCTGCCCTCCACGGCCTCCTGTCCGTTGACCTTGACAAAGGGCAACCAGGCATCGGCCTCGCTGGGCTTCACGCCCGAGAGGATGATGGTGGCATCCTCATGGGCAATGTCGACACTTCCCGAAGTGGCAAAAGGCTCTGATGATGACGTGATGACGTAGTCGACGGGTTCCGTGAGGACGACCGACGAGGTCACCTGACTGACCGTCTTGGTGGCATTGACATCGAAATTGCCCTGTGAGGCACCCTCGCGCATCAGGTCGATGCCGCAGATGCTCATCCACTGCTTGGACTCATGCGCCTCTCCGCTGACCGCCACGCTGACGGCCGTCTCCTGCTGGAGTTCAAAGGGCAGGTATCGCCACTGCCAACCATATCCATTGCCTTGGTTGGCAAAGCCGACGGCATCAGCAGTAAGCACGCTTGCCTGCCCGTCGAGGTTGATGCCCAGTCCGCTGTCGCCTGAAGGGAAGTCGGAGACGGAGGCGAGCGTGTCGGCCCCGGCCGTGACAGCCAGCGTCATCGTCATGTCGCCCGCACTGTGGCGGCCGGCGGCACGGAGCACATAGCGGCCGGCGGGCAGGGTGAGAGTCTGTCGCATCGACATCGTCCACGCACTGTTGCTCCATCCGTCTTTCTGCTCATAATAAGAAGAGGTAGACGAGCCGTCCCAGTGTTGTCCCTGGTTGGTGGTGACATTGCTGTTGGTCCACGTCCCAAGCTCCATCTCGGCAGCATAGTGCTGGTTCACCTGCTCCTGCTCTGCACGGGCAAGGGTCTGTGCGGCCTGGCGCAGACTGTCGGCCGCTGTCTGGTAGCCGTCGAGCGTGGCCTCTGGTTCTTGTCCGACGGCGTTCTGCAAGGCCGTCCTCTCGTCGGCGGTGAACTCGCCCAAGGCGGCTGCGCGTGCCAGCACGGCCTGGGCCAGTGCCAGCGCCTGATCGTATTCGGCACGTGCCTGCGACACGTCCTTGCCGAGATAGGTCAGGCGGAAGTTGTCGGCCTTATAAAAAACGGTGGAACGCAGACCCACGGTGATGGGGTCGTCGGTAGCCTTGTCAAAGTCGAGCGTCTCCGTCTGCACCGCGCTGCCGTCGGCCACGGTCACCTGTCGCACACTGTCGCCTGCGAAAAGGGAGAACTGCGTGCCCGTTGTGCCTGTGACGGTGGCCTGCAGACGGTAGCGGCCGGCCGGCAGACCATTGACCTGCTGCGACAGTGTCTTGTCGGTCGTCGACGAGTTATCCCAGGCATTGAAGACGCGCAGGCCGTCGAGGCTGTCGCTGTAGACCTGTGCATACGTGCCGCCATCGGCCTTGACCTCGCTGCCCGTGCGTGCCACGGTCCAGCCATTGTAGCTGTAGGCGGTCCACGACGTGCCGCCGGCTCCTGCCTCAAAGCTGGGATTGGCCAGTGTACCCGTCACGTCGAGGGGGAACGCTGTCAGCCCGTCGGCTGCGTCATCGTCGACACGGTAGACATGCACATTGTCGAGACAGATGTCCGACCGTCCGTTGTTGACCAGCGCGGCCTTGATCGTGAGGGTCGTCTCGCCGCTCTCCTTCACGGTGAAGAAGGTGCCGAGGCGTGTCCAAGGCGCGGTGACGAGATAGGTGTCCGAACCCGGGTTGCTGCTGCCGTTGGCAAACGAGTGTGCCCGGCGGGCTTCTATCGACTGGCCGAGCGACTGGCCGTCGGCATCGGTCACGGCGATGCTCATCGTCGTGCCGTTGGTGGTGTGCTTGTTGTTGTTCGAATAGTCAGCAGCCTTATAGTCCACCTCCACATAGTATTTTCCTGGCGAGAGGGAACGCATGGTAGTGGAGACGGCGGTCGAGAGATTGCCCCACCCCTTGCGGTACCAGAGGAAGAACGACCCGTCCGACGGGCGCACGCCGCCCTTGCTGTTGGTGAAGCCGATGGCTGTGGTGGTGGTGTCGGCCACGGCCATATTGGAGGTGCCGGTGGGCAGTGTCCATCCGTAGGCTTCGGTGATGTTGGTAGCGGTGGCGGCAGACAGCGTTGTCGTGGCATCGCTCATCTCGAACGACGGGTTGACGAGGGCTTCTGACGTGATGTCACGGTAGCCTTGGGCCATGCTTGCGGTCCAGCTACCGCCGACAAGTAAGGTCAAAGCGACCATTCGCCGACCATGCTTGGATATGATTTTCATGCGGTGGTTTTGGGTTTTTAATTATAATGAGATTGCTTATCTAGCTTGCAAAGGTAACTAAAAGGCAAGGCGTATGCAAGGAAAGTCGCATAAAAAAGAAGCCGATGTTGGCACATTGCCACCCACCGGCACATTGCGCACGGTCGCCGCCACACGGGGCGAGGTGTGCATGGTAAGACGGCAAAGGCACGCCGGTCAGACAAACGGAACGCAGAGGCGAGCCAGTTGTTCCAGGGCCTCGCGGTCGGTAGCGTCGAAGGCGTTCAGGCTTTCGCTGTCCACGTCGATGACCGCAGCCACCTGTCCGTCCTTGAAGACGGGCACCACAATCTCTGACCGCGACCGCGAAGAACAGGCTATGTGGCCGGCAAACTGCTCCACGTCGGGCACAAGGATGGTCTGCGCCTGCTCCCAGGCGGTGCCGCACACGCCTCGTCCCTTGCCGATGGTGTAGCAGGCCACGGGACCTTGGAACGGGCCAAGCTGCAGCTTGCCGTCCCTGACCAGATAGAAGCCTACCCAAAGGTAATGGGGTAGGTTCTCCTTGAGCAAGGCACAGAGATTGGCCAGGGCACCAACGGGGTTGTCGACACCCGCTATCAGACTCTCGGCCTGTGGCAGCAGGGCTGCGTATGTAGTCTTTTTGTCGGTCATCATGATGTTAGGCTTGCGGTCCATGCTCCCGGCAGGACCAGTTGTCTGCAAAGGTACAACTATAACCTCATAATCCGAAGGGATTGACCGGAAATCACAAGGACAGGCCATCACTTATTCCGACGACAATAGAAAAAGCCACCCTCCCACATGGGGAAGATGGCTATTATGAGTATTGTTGCGCAATCCCCGTGCAGGGATTGGCCAAAAGAACAGGTTTACTTCACGACAATCTTCTTGCCGCCCTGGATGTAGATGCCCTTAGGCAGACCCATCAGGGTGCTGGCGTTCTTGCGGACCAGCTGGCCGTTGACCGTGTAGACATTGCCAGAGGTCTTGGTGTCGGCCTTCACGCCGTTGACACCGTCGATCACTTTGTCCATCTCCTCCTTTGTCTCATAGACACAGATGGTCTTCTCGCTGAGCACCTTCTCACTGTCGGCAGTGAAATAGTAGAGGTAGTAGGTACCGGCGGCTGTCGGCGTCCAGGCCACGGTCACCACGTTGCTTTCGGCAGGTGCCAGGTCGCCAGAGTTAGCATAGTTGGGATCGAGCTCGCCGACCAGGTTCACGTCCTCGGCATTCTGATAGCCGAGCTGAACTGCGAACGACTTGATGGTGCCGCTCGTTCCGGTGTGGACGAAGGTCACGTCAACGGCCTTCTCCTGACCTACATAGGCAAACCAGACGCTGTCGGCAGGTGCCACGGTGATGGTCGTGTCGAGGTCAAGCTCTTCGGCGGGTGTGAACTGCACGAGTCGGAAGTCGGAGAACGACATCCAGTTGTGCACGGTGCTTGTTGCTCCCTCCACGCCGAACGTGACGGTCGTGTCGGTAGGCACCTCGAAGACGACGTAGCTGCGGTCCCAGCCATTGTTGAACAGAGCGCCCGAAGCGCCGGTGTGAGACATCTCCACGCTTCCCAGTTCGGTCTCGCCCGCCTTGGCGAAGAGCTTGAAGCTCGTCATGTCGGTGCTGGCACGCGAGATGACAGAAAGGATGTACTTGCCCTCAGTGAGCTTCAGCTCCTGAGTGAGTGAGGTTGTCCAGGCACTGCTGCCCCAGTTGTCGCTGTCGAAGTAGCGGTGGGTCGTGTTGCCGTCGGCATCGGTCCAAGGCTCGTTCGACTTGACATTGATCTTTCCGCCTGTGGTTGTCCACACGCTGGCGTCGATGTCATCGGCAGCCGTCGGGTTGACGATCGAGTCGGTCATGTTGGTGGCGGTGGTGTCAATCTCGGCCATGACGTTGCTCTCCGACACGATGCGCTCCTGCAGCTGCAGGGCGGTGACGAGCGAGTCGGCAACGGCGGCCGATGTGGGGATCTCTTCGAGTGTGGCGTTCATGTCAGCCACCTTCTGCTCGGCGGCATACGGATACTCCTTCACGGCAGCCTTGGCGTCAGCCAGTGCCTTGTAGGAAGTACGTGCGGCGTTCAGTGTCTCCGTGGCCTGCGTCAGTGCATCGGTGGCCTCGACATAAGCGTCCTGGCTCGGCTCTTCGATGGAATCATACTGCTCCACGATGGTATTGAGGGCAGCAAGCTCCTCGCCTGTCACGATGGTGTCCTTCTGAGCCTCCTGAGCGGCAGCGAGGGCAGCCTCATAAGCCTCCTTGAAGGCGGTGAGGTCAATCTGGTTGCTGGTGCAGTAGACGCGGAAGTTGTCGAAGCAAGTCCAGTTGTCCGACTTGCCGGTGGTCTCCTTGATACCAATCTTCAGTGTGCCGTCGGTGACGGTCACTCCGGTGATGGTGTCGTTGTAGAGGCCGGCCGAGAAATACTTGGAAGCATCGCTCTGGCTGTTGGGGACAGAGCCCAGTTCGCTGCTGACACCCACACCCTCGAGAGCGTTGGCAGCCACAAAGATTGACTGCACGGTCTTCTCTACGTTGTTGGCATAAGCCACAGCGGTGAGAGCCTCGGTGCCTGCCTGGCGGGCCGTGGCAGCCTCAGCATATCCGCCGTCGCGGTAGTAGCCCTGGTAGACCACCGTATATTGGCCGTTGGGCACCTCTGCCGTCTGATAGACGTCGAACGAAGAGTTCCACTTCTCAGCATTCTGGTTAGTGTTTTCGCCGCCAAGACTGTATGAGCCCTGCCAAGCGCTGTTGCGCTGGTCGTTGCGTCCGAAGTTCATGCCCTGGAACAACAGTGTCACGTCGACAGGGTTCTCCTTGGAGGCTGTGGCCATGGCCGTCTTGATGGTGCTGAGGCGATCGGTCTTCGACACGGCGAGCCACTTGGCGTTGTCGGTGGTGCCGTCGTCGGTGGTGCCGACCACCGTTCCGTCGCCGGAGTAAGCCAGGTACTTGCCGTCGGCAGTGGTCAGCGTGAGCACCTTCAATGAGGTAGAGGTCGACGTTGTCTCGCTGACCGTCCAGCCGTAAGCAGCGGCGTCCACGAAGGCATTGCTGCCGAGGTAGTGTTGTGTACTGCTGTTTTTCACGCGTGAGTCGAGCGTGTAGGTGCCGTCCTCAAGTTGCGCCACGGTGAAGTCGAGGCCGTAGTCGTTAAGAGAGGCCTGTGTGCCCCAGCTGTTGCCGGCGCAGAGCCACATGTCCGTACCTATATTATAGAGGTAATAGTCGCCAGCCTCCAGTACAGGAGTCTCGATGGCGTCTGCCGACACGGGCATGAGTTGCAGCTTGCCCTTGAAGCTGCCCACGATGGCCGTGATCGACTGTGCGGTTTCGGGCCACTCGTAATCGGAGTCGAGCACCTTGAACTGGTCGTAGACCTGAATGGTGTCGTCGCCCTGCACGGCGTAGTGGGCACCATCGGCGTCAGTGACAAGCTGGGTCTTGCCGAGCTTCACGAGCTGTGACAACACATCGGTGGTGACCTCAGCCACCGTGACATCCTTCGGTGTGGCGACACCCTCGGTGACGGTGACGCTGTCGAGGTTGGTGCTGTCGTTGGCTACAAACTCGGGCATGCCGTTGTAGGGCGAGGCCGTGCCGATGATGGTGCCGTTGAGCACCTGACCCTCTTCAAGGCCGAGGTTGGTGCTGTAGAAGACGACGGCAGCCGAAGCGTCCTGCACGTAGATGTTCTTGTTGTTTACCTTGGTGACGTAGGCGTTGGTGAGCGTCAAGCGCACGGCGCTGTCCTTCGGCAAGGTGTTGAAGGTAGCGATGTCGGCCACCGTCTCGAAGGTGATGACCTTCACGGCGGGTGTCACTGTCTCGCTGTTGGCGTCGTCATAGACCACGGTGATGGCGTTGATCTTCCATGACGCTGTGATGGTCATGGTGACGCTTGTGGCGTTGCCAGCCCATTCCGTAGGCTTCTTCGCTGTCGTAGCAGGTTCAAAGGTGGGTGTGCCAGAAATGGTGCTGAATGTGATGCTGGTGATGGCGCGGCCTGCGGGAGCGTCAAACTTCATGGTTCCGCCATAGACGCGGAGCTGGGGCTTGTCCTTGTTGGCCCAGATGCGGTTGGTTGTTCCGCCGGCGTTGGGGTTTACCGTGAGAGTGCCCTCGCCAATCTGGAAGGTGCGGGCCTTGGTGATGTCGCCGGCAGTGGAGTTGCTTGAGGACATGGCGTAGGTGGAATCGGCAAACGAGATGGTTGCCGTGTCGGTCTTCGCAGCGGTCTCCTCCTCGGCCTCGCCGGTCACAGAGGGCAGGGCGGCCACGGCCATGAGACTTACGGGCAGGGCCATAACCATGGCACCGACGATGTAAGAGTATAATTTCTTCATGTGTGATGATTGTTTGCGGCACGTCTTCAGACCCGTTGGCGTACCTTTTTTTGGATGGGTTGTTGTTTGCACTTGCCCAGCGGGTCGATTGTTCCTTCCCGTCTTAGGGGTAAGGCCTGGGAGGCATAGAAAGGATGTGAAAGTTTAAAGAAAAGGATGTTCGTTCTTGATGATTTATTGTTTTATGTTTGATATAGGTTTGTCATCGTGCAAAGATAAAGGAAATCCTTCAGACAATCGCATTTCCCGGACGAAAAATCACACAATCACACATAATTATTTATTGTGCACCGGCGCTGTCGGCTTGCCTCATCGAATATTTTATCGGGCAGACGGGTATTTTCTTGTCAGAAATGAGGTTATGTGAACGTTTCTTCGTATTTTTGCATGTGGAGACCGATGCCGGCCCCAAACGGCGGGCGCAGGCAACGCAACGGGACACAACAACCGGACATCACACGACAGATGAAGCGATGGCTTAAGATACTGATGCTGGCACTGGGTATGGTGATCACCGCCCAGGCGCAGGCCTTGGCAGGCAGCCGGACTTGTTCCGACGGCCCCGACGACCGTGACGACCGGCAGCAGGCCGAATGGACCATCGGCAAGGAGCGCTGCCAAGCCGTGCTCTCCAATGCCAACGAACTGGTGCGCCTGTGCAGCCAGCGGCCCGAGCGGCTGCTCTCCTCGCCCGACTATGTACCCGTACACCACAGCGTGTCACGGCCCCAATATCTTTTCACACACCAAAAGGCACAGTTTTGCCACTACCGCGGCCTCTTCACGGGGCTGACGCGTCCCTTGCTGGACATGCCCCAGAGCGATTATTATGTGTATCGCCTGCGGCATTTGCTTTGTTGACCCAGTGACGGTAACACCCCACCCTTTCCATGACGATGAGCGCACCGACGGACGAGACCGCCGGCGGCCCCATCGTCACCACAACCATTCATTCCACAACAAAGCAACATCAAAATAAGACATTATTATGGCAAATATCAATAGTATGGCAATGTCGTCAGACCTTGTCAAAGACCAGCGTGTGAACATGCAGAAAACACTTTTCGGACTCTCCACCAAATGGACCTACACCCCCACGGGCAGCAAGCTGAAGCCTTTCAAGTTCGAGTACTCTCCCGAGGGCGGCAAGGCCGTGCTGCAGGCGATAAACGCCTCTGACGACAAGCGTGCCGACCTGCTGGCCCAGTTGCATGTCGACCATGTGTCGATGGGCAACTACATGCTTGAGGCCGTATGCTCCTACGACTGCCAGTTTGTGGCCATGCGCCTCTACCAGTATCAGAACCTGCGCTTCCAGCCCGCGTCACCCCTGTGCGTCCTGGAGGGCGATGACGCTGCCAAGTTGGCCGCGCGCTTCTGAACCGGAGAGCCGCAAACGCCTGCCGCCCATGCGATGCGGCGCCGTTTGCGGCTCTTTTTTTGTCTGCCTCGTCCCCCCCAGTCCATTGTTCCCCGGGGCCGTCTCCGTCTCATTATGTTTTGCGGCTGTCTCATTCCGTGTGCAGGGAAAGAAAATTGTATAACGAGCGTTAAAAAGCGTTTGTTTTGCTATCGTGTTATGCACAAATTATCTATCTTTGCTACCACAAAAGCATTACATGACAGCGTGTTCCGACATACCAATCTAAACATACAAAAACATAATTACCATGACAAGCAAGAACATTCCTGAAGTGAAGCTCGGCATCATCGCCGTGAGCCGCGACTGTTTCCCCATCGCACTGTCAACGCAGCGCCGTGAGAATATCGTGAACAGTTACAAGGGCGACCTGTACAACTGTAAGACAACCGTGGAGAACGACCACGACATGGAGAAGGCCCTGACGGAGGTCAAGGCCGCCGGCTGCAACGCCCTGGTGGTATTCCTGGGCAACTTCGGTCCCGAGACACCCGAGACCCTGATCGCCGAAAAGTTTGACGGTCCGTGCATGTTTGTGGCAGCCGCCGAAGGCGACGGCGACATGATCAACGGCCGTGGCGATGCCTATTGCGGCATGCTCAACTGCTCCTATAACCTCGGCATGCGCCACCTGAAGGGCTACATCCCCTCTTATCCCGTGGGCACAGCCGACGACATTGCCAAGATGATGGCCGACTTCGTGCCCGTGGCCCGCGTGGTGCTGGGACTGAAGGGACTGAAGATCATCACCTTCGGACCGCGCCCACAAGACTTCTTCGCCTGCAATGCGCCCATCAAGGGACTCTACGAGCTGGGCGTGGAGGTCGAGGAGAACTCCGAGCTCGACCTGCTGGTGAGCTACCGCGACCATGAGGGCGACGCCCGCATCGCAGCGGTCTGCGAGGACATGCGCAAGGAGATGGGCGAAGGCCGCTACTACGAGCAGCTGCTGCCCCGCATGGCACAGTTTGAGCTGACGCTGCTCGACTGGGCCGAGGCGCACAAGGGCTCGCGCCAATATGTGGCCTTTGCGGACAAGTGCTGGCCCGCGTTCCCGAAGGAATTCGGCTTCGAGCCATGCTATGTCAACAGCCGCCTGGCCAGCCGCGGCATCCCCGTGGCTTGCGAGGTGGACATCTACGGTGCTCTGTCGGAGTATGTGGGCATGTGCGCCAGCGGCGACACGGTGACCCTGCTCGACATCAACAACTCGACACCGCAATACATCTACGACGAGGACATCGTTCCGAAGTACGGCCAGAAATACACGCTTACCGACACGTTCATGGGCTTCCACTGCGGCAACACACCCTCGTGCAAGATGTGCGCCAACCGCGCCATCAAGTTCCAGCTCATCCAGAACCGCCTGCTGGAGAACGGCGGCACGCCCGACTTCACACGCGGCACGCTCGAGGGCGACATCGCCGCATCGCCCATCACCTTCTTCCGCCTGCAGTGTGACAGCGAGGGCCAGCTTCGCAGCTACATCGCACAGGGCGAGGTGCTCGACGTGCCCACACGCTCCTTTGGCGGCATCGGCATCTTCGCCATCCCGGAGATGGGCCGTTTCTACCGTCACGTGCTGGTGGAGAAACACTATCCCCATCACGGTGCCGTGGCCTTCGCACATGTGGGCCGTGTGCTGTTCGACGCCTTCCGCTATCTCGGCATCCAGGACATCGCCTACAACCAGCCGAAGAGCCTGCCCTACGCCACGGAGAACCCGTTTGAATAAAGTGACCATCCCAAGGGCTTATGCGCGCCCGCAGCCGCCTGCAGGCGCGCCGGCCCGGACAGGATACAGAAAGGAAACGTCCCCTGCAAGTTGCCATGCAACATGCAGGGGACGTGTCGTATCTATGTCTCTCGGAGGCGAGAAGGCGCTCACCGCCTCACCAGTTCCACTACCGTGAGCACCTCACCGTCGACGCTGAAACGCACGTCGAACGCTGCGTAGGGCATGCCGTAGACCTTGTCGGCATCGTGATGATAGTGGGGTCTGGGGTCGAGCGCCAGCACCTGGCGCAGCGTGGCGCACCGCTCCGGCCCCAGCGCCTGCTCCACATCGGCCGGCATGACCACCGCAAGGCGGCGCGTGGGATGGCTGTCGACAAACCCCGAGCGCACACCGGCATGGCTGTCGGCATAGGCCACATAGGGTTTGATGTCATAGATAGGCGTGCCGTCCATGAGGTCGGCGCCCTTGACATGGATGACGGGACCGTGCGGCGTGGACCACTCCACATGGTCGAGCCTGACCGATGACAGGCCCAGCGGATTGGGACGGAAGGGCGAGCGTGTGGCGAAGACGCCCATGCGCACATTGCCGCCCAGCACGGGAGGCCGCACCACAGGACTGGCGGCGGCATGGCGGTTGGCCGAGAACGACCAGATGAGCCAGAGATAATCGAACGCCTCCAGGCCGCGCAGGGCATCGGGCATGCGCCACGACGGTTCGAAGACAATGGTGCCCTCGAGGTCGGGCGCCAGGCCGCTCTGCTTGGGCACGCCAAACTTGGAGGCGAAGGGGGAATGGAAATGGGCGATGGGGGTCAGTATCATGTGGCGACGCGTGAGGGAAAGGATCAGATGCTGTCGGGGTCGGCGTTGAAATTCAAGGCCAGGATCAGCATCAGCGCTATCTCCGACCAGAAGACGATGACCGGCACATACATCTGCGGCGCATCGGTCTGGTAGGGCTTGAACGTCTCCGTCACATGGTGCAGGCCACGCTGGAAGACATAATAGACGATGGAGGCAGAGACAAAGCCGAGCACTGTACCCAACAGGATGTCGCCGAAATAATGCACGCCGAGGTACATCCTCGACCAGCAGGTGACGAACGCCCACACCATAAGGGTGAAGGAAAGGATGTGCCGACGGAAGACATACAACATGAAGAACGTCAATCCCCAGCTGTTGGCGGCATGGGCCGAGGGGAAACCGTAGCGCCCGCCACGGTAGCCGTCGACGATGTGGACCAGGGGCGAGATGGGGTTGTCGGGATTGGCTGGGCGCAACCGGCCCACAGAAGCCCGCAGCAGCGAACCGCTCAACTGGTCGTTGACGGTGATGAGCAGGGCGACAACCAGCAGGCAGACAACACAGACACGCCACGAGAAATTGCGGAACATCACATAGAGGATGCTCAGATAGAGCGGCAGCCATATCATGCGGCCACTGTACATCTCCATGAAATTGTCCCAGTAAGGGCTATGGAGTCCGTTGATGGCCAGGAAGATGCTGGTATCCCAGTCGCCGAGGGTCTGTAGGAAGGAGGATAACAGAAGGTTTGTCATGCTTATCTCTTTTTAGTGGCAAGGGAGGCTATGTCGTCAAACAACACTTGCAACAGGGCCTGTCCGCGCTGCAGGTTCTTGCCCTTCAGCCGTCCCTCATCGACCACCGTTCGTCCCAACTTGTTGTCGTAGACCAGCGTGTTGTCGCGGTCGATCATGCCGATGCCGTCGTTCATGAGGAAGAAGGCGTAGTGGGGTATCGACTTGTCGAAGATGTCCTTGCTGAACGTCATGTCGCGGGCATCGATGCCGAGCTGACCGAGCAGCGTGGCCGCCAGGTCCTGCTGCGAGGCCAGCGTGTCGACGACGCAGGGCTTACTGACGATGCCGCCCGTCCAGATCATGGGTATGTGGAAACGCCAAGGCTTGAAGTTGTCGGCATCCTTGGGCCATGCGCCGAGGTGGTCGGGCACGATGATGACGAGCGACCGGTTCCACCGCGGCGACTGCCGCAGCCACGACACGAAGTCGGCCACGCAACTGTCGGCGTAGGCAAAGGCGTTGAGCGTCTTGTCGCGCAGGCGGTGGTAGGGCACGTCGAACGGCTCGTGGGAACTGGAGGTCTGTATGACGCGCAGATAGGGAGGACGTGCCGGCACGTTGTTGTAGTAGGCATCGAGGTCTTCCTTGACGCGGGCAAAGAGCAGATGGTCGGGCACGCCCCACTTGCTCAGGCGGTCGGCCACGGGGAAATCGGTGTCGGACGTGATGTCGCCAAAGCCCTGGTTGACGAGGAACGACCGCATGTTGGTGAAGTCGGCGTCGCCGCCGTAGTAGTATTGCATCTTGTAGTGACGACGGGCCATGTGGGCTGCCAGCGAGGGGATGGCCGCCGTCTTCTTCGGATACTTCATGAGGCTCACCGTGGAGGGGGCGGGATAGCCCTGGAGGATGGACACCAGCCCACGGTCGGTGCGGAAGCTGTTGGCGTAGAACTGCGAGAAATAGATGCCGTCTTGCTTGAGCCGGTGGAGCCCGGGCGTCACCTCGGCCATGCGCCCCCGGACATCGGGCGTGCGTGCCTTCATCACCGTGTCGGAGAAACTCTCTAATATAATAAGGTATACGTCGGGCTGGTCGCCGTCGGCCGTGCGGATCATATGCCCGGTGTCGCGAGGTCCTGTGGGCCTGTTGAGGTCACGGACGAGGGTCTGTGCCCTACTGTCGTCCATGAAGCGGTATTGCGACGCGAAGTCTTCCTGGTGGGCCATGCTCTCCATGAACGAGAACAGGGGGTTGACGGCGGCATGGTTGAGCACGGTCTGCTGGGAGAAATAGGCCTTGCCCGTGTTCATCGACGACACCGTGACGCCGCCGCGGATGGGCAGGATGAGGGAGGCCAGGAGCAGGGTCTCGACAAGGACGGGCCACCGCTTGCGGGCGGCACAGGGTCGGAAGGCACTCCTATAGAGCAGGTGGAACACCACGCTGATGACTGCCACGACAACGCCTATGGACAGAAGACCCACGAGACCTTCGCCCAACCCCACACTGGCCAGCGCATCGCTCAGCGACGTGGTGAGGAAGAACCAGACGGTGCTGTCGAGGGGGAAGTGCCAATAGCCATAGAGCCCCACGTTGGCCACGAAGCTCACGGCCACCACCATCGAGGCCAGACCGAAATAGCCGGCCAGCGCCCAGCGCCAGCAGCTCAGTGCCTGCGGACGGCGGAAGGTGGCCACGGGCAGGTCGCTCAGCAGAAGCAGCAGGGCAGGCAGCGCCGTCAGGTAGCCGGCCATCGACAGGTCGAGGGGCAGGCCGTGGGTCATGACGACCCACACGTCGGCCAGGCCGCCGGCATAGATGAGCAGGAACACGGGCTTCTGGAGCATGAACAGCAGCGTCCATGCCACGAAGGTGGCCACTATCAGAAGGATTTTCTGTTTCAAGGCCGTCTTATCTCAGTTGGGTCGTGTCGCCCTTGGTACACTCGAACCAGGGCTCCTCGTCGCGCAAGGCGATGTCGTCATACTCAAACGGTGCCACCACGGTGTCGTGACCGTCGGGCAGCACAAGGCCCATCTTGCCGTCCTTCTGGGCGATGACCGGCATCGTCAGCAGGTCGTCGACATAGACATAGGGTGTGCGCAGAAACTCATATTGCGGCGACAGGAGCACGCGGCCCTCCTCGTCCTTCATGCCATACTTGCCGTCTTGCTCAAACACTTCGTGCAGCTTGAGATACTTGGCTTTCATGCGTTCGACATAGAAAGTCATGGTGTCCTCGTCGCCAATCATACTGACAAAATAGTGGAACGTGTCACAATAGTTGGCGATGGCGCGGGCCACGAGCATGCGCCACGAAAGGTCTTTCACCACCTTGCGGTTCAAGTCGATGTAGCGGGCCATGGCCTCCTCGCACTGGGGCACACTAAGGGTCTGCATCTTGGCCTCGAACTTTTCCAGCATAGCCAGCGAACCGTGCATGGCCTTGATGTAACGGTGTATCTGCCGCCGCATCTCGCAGGCAAAAAACTTGTCTACCTGCCGGGTCTCAATCTCTTCTCTGAACAATCCTTCCATAGGGTTCGGGATCTTTAGTTTGTATATCCACAAAAGTACAAACAATCTTTCAACTGACCAAAGGAATAAGGCAATTATTTGGCACACGACAGGAAACGCGCGGTTGCGGACGGCATGTGCGCATCCTCCCGCACCGATGATTCACGGCATCAAAAATCCCAACAAATACCCCCTCGAAAAATGGCGTATTTGCGACCGGCTCTTCGCCAGCTCGCAAATACGCCATTCTCAGCGTTTTTTCGCAATGCGTTGTCATTCAAGCTCTTGCAAAATATCGCCCGTTTTCAGCACGCCGCAGGCCGTCCGTCGGGTTGCTATAGGTATCTTATCGCACCGCGATAGATGCCTAATCGGGTGACGATAGGTGCCTAATGAAGGGACGATAAGATACCTATCGAGGGACGATAAGGCATCTATAGCAATCCGGATCGTCCCTTCCGGCCGTCCGGCGGCTCTCCAAGGCCTCTTCCGCGCCCGATTTTCTTTCTAGAAGAGCGGGCGCGGAAGTGTTAAATTTACATCCGTTTTCTTGACAGAGAAAGCGTTTGGCCTACAACCGGACGGATGCTGATAGCTATTCACGGGAGGTATCCTCAGAAGCGGCCGCCCGATGAGCCCGTGACCACTGCCGTCACCGAGGTCGACGACGTGCCGTTGGTCATCGTGTAGCTGCTGCCCTTGGTGAGGCCTGGACAGGTGATGAGCACCGAGGCGCTTGAGCCCCAGCCGCCTTGACCACCTTGACCACCGGGACCACCGCCCTGACCGCCTTGACCGCCCTGACCGCCCTGACCGCCAGGCGCTGCCGACTGGCCAGGACCGCCCTGCGATGAAGACGTATAAGTGGACGGGACGGTGAACGTGGCCAACGTGTCGGAGCCGCTGACGAGCGACACCACATTGCCGGCCGTCACCGAGAGGTTGCCGCTGACATAGGCTTGTGTGGAGGCCGACGTGCTGGGCACCGAGTTGCCGCCGCCCACGGCCAGCAGTGTGCCGCCTGTGAAGACCACCGAGTAGCCGCCCTCCTCATTGGCGTCGATGCCACATTCGGGCGACGTGGTGCCAAAGGCCTTGATCACGCCGCCGTTGATGTACATGTTGCCGTTGGAGTCGAGGCCGTCGTTGTCCTTGGCCACCACGGTGATGTCGCCGCCGTTGATATGCATGTGGCTCGACGAGTTGATGGCATCGTCGTAGGCATTGACGACGACCGTGCCGCCGTTGATGGTCAGTTCCTTCTTGCCCTCGATGCCCTCGGCATTGCTTCCCGACGTGCTCACGGTGATGTCGCCGCCGTCGATGACCACGTTGCCCTCAGCGCGGATGCCCTTGGGCGACGACCGCTGCGCCGTGGTCAGCCGGTCGGCCTGGCCTGTGTAGTTGGTGTATTCCGTTCCGTTCACGTAGGCATACATGCCGCCTGTGGTCGTCACCTGCAGCGTGCCGCCGCTGATGGTGAGGTCGCCGTCGCAGCCTATGCCCTTGCCGCCACCGCCCGAACTGGCGAGCGTCAGCGTGCCGCCATCGATCTGCACGGCGCCGTCGGCCGAGATGCAGGCCGATGCCTTGGTCTTCTGGTCATCGCTGTCCCACGTGCCGTGGCCCGTGGTGGTGACGGTGAGCGCTCCGTCGGTCATGGTGATGTCGCCCTCGGCCTTCAGACCCTTTGCGGCGCGTCCGGTGACGGTGGCCGTCAGCGTGCCGCCGGCCAGCGTGATGGAGCCTGTGTCTTCATCCTCGCGGTCGGCGTCGTCCTTGTAGGACACCTGCACACCGTCGTCGCCCACGCCCGAGATGGTCAGCGCACCGCTCTCCTGGAAGAAATACTGGTTGCAGTTGACACCGTCCTTCACGGCCGAGAGGACGTTGACGGTGCAGTTTTTCATCTCCACATATTCCTTGGCGTAGATGGCATGGGCCGTGTTGCCGTAGACGTTGAGCACACCCTTGCCTTTCAGCTCCAGATGTCCCTTGCAGGCGAGGCATCCCTTCTGGCTGCCGTCGGCACCGTCGGTCAGCGTGTTCTCGGTGCCCTTCTTCACGCTGAAACTGATACGCTTGCCGTCCTGTATGTCAATAGCGGCACCCGAGGGGTTGGTGAGCGTCAAGCCGTTGAGCTCGAGCGACGCCTTGTAGGAGCCCGTCATGGCAAAGCTGCCGTCGGTCGACGCACCGCTCAAGGCATAGGTAATCTCGCCGCAAGTGGCATCGCCCACCTCATCGCTCTGCACCAGACTGACATGGGCTCCGCTGACCGTGGGCGTCACATAGCGTGCCACATTGCCTGCAACCGTCACCGAAGCCTCCGCATCCTGGTAGCTGACGGTGACGCTGTTGTCGGTCACGTCTTGCTGGTCCACATACATGCGGGTGATGTCGGCTACCTGGAAGGTCTTGCCCATGATGGTCAGCGACGTGCTGTCCTGGTAGGTCATGGTGCCGGTCTGTGCGGCGGGGAAGTCGTAGGTCACTCGTCCTACCACCACATGAAGGGTCTGGGCCTCAGCAGCGAGCGCGAGGGTGCCCAGAAGAAGCATTGTTGTTATCGAGCGTTTCATCTTACAGTCGTCTTAAAGGTTCTTCCGTTGCTTTTGACAATATAAACGCCCTTGGGTGCCTGCCGGGTGAAGGCGGACAGGCGGTCATAGGTGCCGAGGCTGGCTCCCGTCAGCGTATAGACGGTGACAGGCGCTGATGCCGCATCGGCAGCGACGCCGGCGACACCCATCGTCGAGCCGTTGGAGAAAAACATCTGTGCCAGATCGGCCAGCGTGAGCGAGTAGGTTCCTTGTGTGTTGGTGGCTAGCAACTGGCCTCCGGAAAAGGTCATGGTCAGCGATGTCACATCGAGCGCCAGCGTGGTGCTGTCTGTCTTCTGGAAGGTGAGGTGCGTATAGTCACCCGCCTGCGCTCCCATTGCCCAGCCAAGCATCAGGGCAATTGGCAATGATTTGGTCATTTTCATAAGCAAAATACGTTGTAAGCAGGTACATGCGTCCTTGCAGGATGGCCTGATGGTCAAGGGGCCGGGGCGCAGTATGAATAATGTTGTTGTGTATTGTGTCCGCTGCAAAATTAGCGAATTTCTCTTTTCCGTGCATAACTTTATGCAATAAATGTTGTTAATTCGCCATCTTTACTTATTTATAACATGCCGCAAGGAACATAACCGGAGAGAAGAAACCGCAAACGGGCACAGACGGACGCTTGGGCGGGATGACGGCAACGGAAAGCGGGAAGAAGGCGAACTTACACATTTTGAGAAAAAAAACGCGAGAAATTTGTTCATATCGAAAATATCTTGTACCTTTGCATCGCCTTTCCAAAAAGCCCAGATGGCGGAATAGGTAGACGCGCTGGTCTCAAACACCAGTGGAGTAATCCATCTCGGTTCGAGCCCGAGTCTGGGTACAAAAAACGGTTGATAGCTCATCGAGTATCAACCGTTTTTCTTTTATCGGATAGCCAAGGGGTAGCCAAAAGCAACAACACCCCCGCATTTTAGCTATATAATCTGGGTGCGAGGTAGATTTGCTTATATAATAACGTGTAATCTTATGGGTTTGGGAAGTTCTCGTCTATTTCCCTCGGTAGGAAATAGCCTTTGATGCAGTTCGGGTTGCAGACACAAATCTGTATGTGGTTCTTCTCACGGAAACCAGCGTTGGGATAGACGGGATTGCCCTCCCAAAACACGCCACGGACGGAGTCATATGGTTCATTACCTTGTTGGCGGTGCAGTCTGTGAATGGATTGGATAACAGAACAGTCAAGTTTCCTCAGCAACAAGTCTGTCGAGTTGCCGGCAATGGAATTCTGAGGCAAAGGAATATTAGCCTCTTGGCACATTTTTATCAAAGCGTCGTAACCCTCTTTCAGTTCATTCAAATAATGATTGTCGGTAAGGTCGAAGCAATAGCCCAAATCAATAATGGCCCCGACTACAGCCGGTTCCTTTACTGATGAGTTCTTGCGCTTGGATAATTGGACAGCCCAATCCATTGCCCTATCCTCATTATTCTCCCAAAAGTAAATGCCGTTGCCAAGCCAGTCATAATCATTGGTACTGGCTATAAGATTGTCTTTACCGTTTATAACCTTATCAACGACAGATCGGTCACAGCCGTGAAAGCCGATGATAAGGTTAGAACGCTTTGAATACAGAGCCTCTTTCATCTGTACATTGGAGCCAAGTTACCATCCTTGTCCGCAATTCCAGCCTCCTGCAAGAACTTCAATGCCTTTTCTTTTGAGGAGGTAACCTCCTTTATGGCTGCCAGAAACCTTTCGTGTCTCTTCTTTTCTTCAGTTGATGACATATTCACCTCCTTTTCTAATAATGGGTTATAAGCTCACTGCAAAAATACGTACTTTATTTGAATCAAGCAAGTTTTTCCTAAAGTTTCAGCTCCGGTAGACTGTTGATGGCATCCCCTCTTTCAGTTTGCATGCGTGTGCGCCACACGCTCCCCGAGAGGTAACGCGCACGCGGCACAAGCATGTCCCGGCCGCATATCCCTGAACTGCCATACGGCCGCAAATATGTCAAAAAAGCCTTTTTTCTGCTATGCCTTTCCCGTTTGTTCGAGATTATTTGTTACCTTTGCGCTTACAATTTTTTGACATGAACGACATCTGTAGCATCGGGCACATCACGCGCGATAAAATCATCACCCCCAAAAACACTGTCAGCATGGCTGGCGGCACCTCTTATTATATGTCTTGCGGCATCAGCCGACTCCCCCGGAAAATCAGTTACCAGCTGGTGACCAAGGTGGGACAGGGACAAATGGGCGAAGTGGAGAAATTGCGACAGGCTGGCGTGGACACCATCTGCTATGCGAGCCGACACACCGTCTACTTCGAAAACAAGTATGGCGAGGACTCCAACAACCGGACGCAACGTGTGCTGGCTAAGGCCGACCCGTTCACTGTCGAGGAGATGCGGCCCCTTGAGGCCCGTGTCTTCCACCTGGGCAGCCTGCTGGCCGACGATTTCTCGCCCGAGGTGGTCAACTATCTGGCTACCAAGGGACTGGTGTCCATTGACGTGCAGGGCTACCTGCGCGAAGTGGTGGGCGAAGATGTACGGGCCATCCCCTGGAAGAACCAGGAGGAAATACTGGCCGCCACAAGCATCCTAAAGCTCAACGAACACGAGATGGAGGTCATCGCAGGATCCGCCGACCCTCGCACCGTGGCACGCGAACTGGCTGCGCAGGGCGTGAAGGAGGTGGTCATCACACTGGGCAGCTACGGGTCGCTCATCTATGCCGACCATCGTTTCTATGATATTCCTGCCTACAAGCCACGCCAGGTGGTGGACGCCACAGGCTGCGGCGACACCTACTCCACCGGATACCTCTACTGCCGCCTCCAGGGAATGGACTACGACGAGGCTGGTCGCTTCGCTGCAGCCATGTGCACCCTGAAACTGGAGCACAACGGGGCCTTCAACGGCACCATCGAGGACATCCGGCGTATCATCGGGTGACCGACAGGGGCGTCAGTCTTCCGGGACAGCCACAAGCGTCTCCAGGTAATGGGCCAGTTGGTCACGGCCGACCTCCTCAAGGCCATCACCGAAGGTGAGCAGACGGTCGGCCAGCCGCACGGCAAGGTTGAGGTCATGGGTGGAAAGCACCACTATCTTGCCCATGTCGTGGGCCAACGAGCGAAGAAGCCTCATCGTCTCCACCTTGCTGGGATAGTCGAGAAAAGCCGTCGGCTCATCGAGCAGCACCACCGGTGTCTGTTGGGTCAGCGCCTTGGCTATCATCATCTTCTGCCGTTCGCCATCGCTCAGCGTGCCTACCCTGCGACGGGCCAGGGGCGTCAGCCCCGTCACGTGCAGCGCCTCGGCCACGATACGCCGGTCTTCGTCGCCGAGATGCCCGAAATAGCCCGTGTAGGGCATGCGACCAAAGCCCACCACATCCTCCACAGTGACATTCTCCACCTCCACGCGGTCGGTGAGCACCACACCGATCCGGCGCGACAACTGCCGGTGCGTGAGGTTCGCCAACGGCTGCGCCACACCGTCGGCCACCAGCGTCACCGCACCCGACAGGGGCGGCTGCACACCGGCCAGGGTGCGGAGCAACGTCGACTTGCCCATGCCGTTAGGTCCCACAAGGGCCGTCAGCGTGCCGCCCGTCAGGCGGAACGTGAGGTCCGAGGCCACCGTGCGGTGCCGGTAGCCCACCGCCAAATTCGTTATAATCATCTCATCCATACCGCAAAGGTACGACAAAAAGCACGAAGGCGGCATCTCTCTGCGTCAATTATTCCTCTAAAAAAGTGCTATTTGATTACTTTTTCATAACTTTGCATGTATGAATGCTGTATCGCCGCTTCAAGCATTGCAACAACAACGGTCATTGCTCCAGTTGGAGTATCAGACTGAAAAGGAAGCTTTTCGCAAGCAAACCGAGACCATGGGCCTCGGACGCAAGGTGAAACGCGGCGATGCCTGGTTTCCCGTCAATACCGGGCGCACCTACTACAATTCACTCAACCAGTTTTGCATCGAGGTGACACGCACTGCTGACCAAGACATCGAACACAATTTCGAGTTTGGCAAGCCTGTCGTCTTCTGGCGGTCTGAGACGCCCGCGCCAACGGCACCAACGGCCAAGGGAGCCATCCACTATTTCAATTTCACCGGCACCGTGTCGTTTGTCGACGGCGACCGCATGGTGGTCACCCTACCCGAGGGACACGCCTTCGACCTGCAAGCATGTGACCAGCCCATCGGCATACAGCTCTTCTTCGACGAGACAAGCTACCGATGCATGTTCGAAGCGCTCGACCGTGTGATGGGCGCCAAGACCGGACGGCTGGCCTATCTGCGCGACCTCTTCTACACGAAGATGAAACCCCAGACCTTCTCCTTCGAACCGCTGCGCTTCCCGTGGCTCAACCCGACACAGGAACGGGCCGTCAACGAGGTGCTGCGCGCCAAGGACGTGGAGGTGGTGCACGGCCCTCCCGGCACAGGAAAGACCACCACGCTGGTCGAGGCGATCAACGAGACACTGATGCGGGAGAGCCAGGTGCTGGTGTGTGCGCAGAGCAACATGGCCGTTGACTGGATCAGCGAGAAACTCGTCGACCGCGGCATCAGCGTGCTGCGCATCGGCAACCCCACACGCGTCAACGACAAGATGCTGGGCTTCACCTATGAACGCCAGTTCGAGGCTCACCCCGACTATCCCCAGCTATGGGCCATCCGAAAGGCCATCCGCGAGCTGCGGCAGAAACGCAAGGGCCGCGACGAGGGCTATCACCAGAAGATGGAACGGCTGAAGGCACGCGCCACGGAGCTCGAGCTGCGCATCCGCACCGAACTGTTCGGGCAAGCGCGCGTCATCGCCTCCACCCTGGTGGGCACCGCCGGACGGTTGCTGGAGGGCCAAAAGTTCTCAACGCTCTTCATCGACGAGGCCGCACAGGCGCTGGAGGCGGCTTGCTGGATAGCCATCCGGCGCGCCGGACGCGTCATCCTGGCGGGCGACCACTGCCAGCTGCCGCCCACCGTGAAGAGCCTCGCCGCCCTGAAGGCCGGACTGGGCAAGACGCTCATGGAACGCATCGTGGAGCAGAAGCCTGAGTGTGTGACGCTCCTGCAAGTGCAGTACCGCATGAACGACGACATCATGCGCTTCAGTTCCGACTATTTCTACGGAGGCAAGGTGCAGACAGCACCGCAGGTAAGCCACCGCAGCATCCTCGACCTCGACTATCCCTTCTCATGGGTCGACACCTCGCAGATGGAAGTGGGACCCGACGAACCGACGTTCCGCGAGCAGTTTGTGGGCGAGACCTTCGGGCGCGTCAACAAGGGCGAGGCGGCACTGACGCTCCTTACCCTGCAACAATACTTCACCAAAATCGGCAAACAGCGCATCCTCGACGAACGCATCGACGTGGGTGTCATCTCACCCTACCGCGCACAGGTGCAATACCTGCGGCACCTCATCAAGCAACACGCGTTCTTCAAGCCCTACCGCCAGCTCATCTCCGTCAACACAGTCGACGGCTTCCAGGGCCAGGAGCGCGACATCATCCTCATCTCGCTGGTGCGCGCCAACGACGACGGGCAGATAGGCTTCCTGCGCGACCTGCGCCGCATGAACGTGGCCATCACCCGCGCCAGGATGAAGCTCATCATCCTCGGCGATGCGTCAACGATGACGCGCCACCCGTTCTACAAGAAACTCTACGATTACATCCTGGGCCTGCGGCACGAGGCCCCAGCCCCCGGACATGGGGAAGAAACAACTTCAACAGTCGGTCCAGATGAAACAGACCTGGCAGAAACAACACGATAGACAGCATGTTACAACGAGACTATTTCATCCGGATCATTGAGGAGTTCATGGCCGCCGTCAGCCGTTTCCTGGAGAAAGACATAGACAAGCGCACCGACGATGACCTGCGCGACCTCTACCGCCAGTACGTAGGCGACTACGACCTCCTGCGAAACCTCCCGGCGGCGGAGGCCATCCGTTACGCCCATGAACAATGGAAGGACGACCGACGCATGCAACAACTGGAGATGCTGGCCGAGCTGCTCTATGTCGAAGGCAGCTACAAGCAGAAGCCCCTGCGCGACCTGCTGCTCGAGAAGTCGTTCCGCATCTTCACCTATGTCGACCGCCACAGCGCCGACTTCTCACTCACGCGCCGTGCCAAACTGAGTGCCATCAAGGGACTGCTGGGCACCGACCTCAACCTCGACGACATACTGATATGACCCCTAAGACCCATCATACGCAACCCGCTCACGCCCCACGCTCCCAAGGGGGCATGACCGACATGACCGAAGGCTCGCCCGCCCGCGGCATCCTTCGCTTTGCCGTGCCGTTGGTGCTGGGCTACATCCTCCAGCAGATGTACCAAGTGATCGACGCCGCCATCGTGGGGCGCTGGATCGGTGTCGACGCACTGGCGGCAGTGGGCGCCTCGGCCAGCATCATGTTTCTCATCATGGGCTTCTGCAACGGCTCGTGTGCGGGCTTCGCCATCCCCGTGGCACAAGCCTTCGGTGCCAAGGACTACCACAAGATGCGATCGTATGTGAGCAACGCCGTGCGCATCGGCATTGTCTTCGCCGTCGTCATCACACTGCTCAGTTGCGCCTTCTGCTCCCGCATCCTGCGCATCGTCAACACACCCGCCGACATCTTCCACGATGCCTGGATATTCCTTTTCCTGCAGTTTCTTGCCATTCCCTTTACCATCGGCTACAACTTGCAGGCAGGCCTCATCCGTGCGCTGGGCGACAGCAAGCACCCGTTCTATTTCCTCATCTTCTCATCCATATTCAACATTGCGCTCGATGTGCTGCTCATCCTTGTGCTCGGCTTGGGCGTCACCGGCGCCGGACTGGCCACGCTCCTGGCCCAGGCCTTCTCGTCAGCACTGTGCTATGGCTTCATCCGCCGCAAGATGACCATCCTCATCCCACAGGGTGACGAGTGCGCCTACGACAACAAACGCGTCTCCATCCTGCTCAACAATGGCGTGCCCATGGGACTCCAGTTCTCCATCACGGGCATCGGCGTCATCATGCTCCAGAGCGCCAACAATGCGCTGGGCACCGTCTACGTGGCATCGTTCACGGCGGCCATGCGCATCAAGTACCTCTTCACATGCGTCTTCGAGAATATCGGCGTGGCCATGGCCACCTACTGCGGACAGAACATCGGGGCCCACAAGATCGAGCGTATCAAGCGGGGCGTGTACGATGCCATGCGCATCATGCTGGTCTATTTTGTCATCACCATTGCCCTTATCTATCCTTTTGCCGACAACATGATGGCCCTCTTTGTCGACTCCTCCGAGCAAGCGGTCATCACCCATGCCGCACAGTTCATGCGTATAGCCAACTATTTCTATCCGGCGCTGGGCCTGCTGACCATCCTGCGCTACAGCATCCAGGGGCTGGGATACAGCAACCTGTCGATGCTCTCGGGCGTCATGGAGATGATTGCACGCTGCGGCGTCAGCCTGTGGCTCGTGCCCGCACTGGCCTTCACGGGTGTCTGCCTGGGCGATCCCGTGGCATGGATAGCGGCCGACCTGTTCCTCGTGCCGGCCTTCTGCCTGCTCTACCGTCATCTGAAAAACAATAACCAATCATACACCATCATTAAATGAAACGACTGATTTTATCCATCACCATGGCACTGACGGCCTTCGTCGGCATGGTAGCTTCCCACACCGTCACCCACGAGGGCGCATGGTGCTGGTTTGCCGACCCGCGCGCACTCCACTACGAGAACGCCAGCGGGTCAATCAACGCTTCTTACCTGGGGTACATCGATGTGCACGGCAACGTCAAAGCCACACAGATGGACTTCGTCAACAACCGGCGCACGGAGGTGCTGATACGCTCCGCCTTCCAGCCCGATGACCACAACAACCCCACCTTCATCGTACTGCCCGACGAGCGCGTGATGATTTTCTACACCCGCCACACCGACGAGCCGAAGATCTGGTACCGGGTGTCGGTCAAGCCGGGCGACATATCGCAGCTCGGCGAGGAGAAATATATCAGCGTGAAGAACAACACCACCTATCCTTCACCCTTCATCCTCAGCGACGACCCCACACACATCTACCTCTGCTGGCGCGGCATCAACTGGCATCCGACCATCGCACGCATCACCCTGCCCGACGCCGAGGACAACGTGACCGTGGACTTCGGACCGAAGCAGATCGTGCAGTCGACGGGCGCAAGGCCCTATGCCAAGTATCAGAGCAACGGAAAGGACAAGATCTACCTGGCCTATACCACCGGACATCCGGACAACGAGATGCCCAACTGGCTCTACTTCAACGTCATCGACATCAACAACGGCAACGGCCCCATCCTGAAAGACATCATGGGCAACACGCTGAAGAACGTGGCCGACGGCACGTTCAGCGTGAACAAGACAAGCACCTACCTCTCACAATATCCCTACACCGTGGTCGACCACAGCGACAACATCCGTAACTGGGTGTGGCAGATCGCACTCGACAAGGAGGAGCACCCGGTCATCGCCCTGGTACATATCGACAACGCCAAGACCTCACATGTCTATCACTACAGCCGATGGACAGGCAGTGCCTGGCGCGACACATGGGTGCAGTACGGCGGCCACGCCTTCCATCAGAACTGGAACCAGACGGAGCGCTGCTACAGCGGCGGCATGGCCATCGACCCCGACAACGTCAACGACCTCTACCTCTCCGTCCCCACAAGCAACGGTGCATACAACAAGGACGGTGTCTATGAAATATGGAAATACACCATCGACGACAACGGTACCGCCGGAACGCCTGTGCAACTGACCAGCGGCTCGACGAAAAACAACATGCGCCCCTTCATCCTCCCCGGTTCGAAGAACAGCAAGCTACGCCTGGCATGGATGAACGGCGACTACTATTACTGGATGGTCAACAAGAACTATCCCAAGGGCTATCCCACCAGCATCGTCTGCGACTACGACCTTCCCGAGCAGGCCGTGAACCTTTCCGACCAACAGACAAGCCAGGCCCAAGACAACGCCACGTTCTCCGTGTCGGCCAAGCTGCAACAGGCGGCAACCGCTGCGCGCACCGATTCGGCATGGCTCTTCGCCAGCGACAACCTCACTGTGGGCCTCACGGCCGACAACCATCTCTTCATGGACATGAAGGCCAACGGCCAGGAGCTCCAGAAGACCAGCTGCAACCTCTTCAATACCTCTGACAACTGGGCCCTGTACTCCACGGGCACATCGGGCGACACACACCTGACGCCCATCACCTCCGCACTCATCACCGTGACCTACGACGGCAGCGAGCTGCGCCTCTACCGCAACGAACTGCTGGAGCTGTGCGTCCCTGTCAACGGCCTGACACTCAACAACGTCAAGCAAGGATCGCTCGCCGGGAGCCTGCAACTGTGGAGCCGCACGCTCAACGAGGACGAGGTGAGCGCACTGCGCAGTCTCCTGGTCGCCTCACTCATCAGCGTGCCCGACACGGTACGCACCGACCTGGTGTTGCCCCAGACCGTGCAGGGGCTGTCCGTGACCTGGAGCAGCAACAACACGGCAGTCATCGCCGACAACGGCATCGTCAACCTGCCCGGCGAAGAGACGCCCGTCACGCTCACTGCCGTGGTGGGCAGCGACACCGTGCGCTGGCAGACCGTGGTGATGCCACGATGCGTGGAAAAGAACCTGCAGGTCAGCTACACCTTCGACAAGGCTGACCTTGCCGACGACAACACCGTGGCCGACCATAGCGGCCACGGCCGTGCACTGGCCGTGAAAGGGTCGGCAACGGTCAACGGCACACTCGACCTGACCGCCAACAGTCCGGTGGCTTTCGCCTCCAACGGCTATGGTCTGGCACCCTCCGGTCTCCTGGGCAGCCTGCGGTCCTACACGTTCCTGTTCGACGCCAAGCTCAACGGGCGCGAGAAGTTGCCCCGTTTCTACGACTTCGGCTCGGGATCGGGCAACAGCGTCTTCCTGCGTCTGACATCCGCCGGCAAATACTCGGCCGGCAGCAAGATGGGCGGCGGACAGACGCTCATGGTGGAGTCGTCGCAGGTCATGCCGCTCGGAAAGACGGTGAGCCTCGCCGTGACATTCAATGCCGCCGACCACACGCTCACCATCTACGCTGACGGCGAGAAGGTGGCCGAGGGAACCAACGTGACCTACGAGCCCTGGCAACTGGTGTCGCAGGCGCAAGACACGCGCAACTACATCGGACGCACCCAGTGGTGGGACAACAACACTGACAACGGCGATGTGGTGGGCACCATCGACAACTTCCGTCTCTACGACATAGCCCTGACGCAGGCGGAAATCAAGCAAGCCAACACGCCGACAGCCATCAAGGCCATCACCAAACGCAAGCGCTCGGCCCGCCACTACACGCTGGGCGGCCAGCCTGTAGAGCCATCGGCCATGACCCACGGTATCTACGTCTCGCAAGGCCGCAAATACATCAAGCTATAAGCAATTCGTTGTCAAGTTATAGGAAATCCGTTGTCTCAAAACCCGCAGGAGGGTGTGCCACCACTTGGTGACACACCCTCCTGTTTCTTTCTTACCGCCACCATGGGCGGGCGGCAATCTGCCGCAGTCTGCCGCAGTCTGTTCGCTGAGCTATCCGAACCTAGTCGCCTATCTTCTCCTTGATTTCCTGCAGGTTGATCTTCTTGCGCACCTTCACGCGGTCGAAGCCCTGGCCATAGACACCAATCACGGCCGACTGCGCCACGAAAGCATTGGGGTCAATCTCGTCGATAAGGTCGAAGATAAAGCTCGACTCGCTTTTCTTGGCTATGCAGAAGATCACCTTGATACCCTTCTTCGTGTAGAAGCCGTTGCCATTGAGCGTGGAGCAACCGCGGTCGGCTATCTTGTTGATGGCCTCGCCTATCTCCTGGTACTTGTCGGAGATGATGAAGAACTGCACACTGCGACGCAAGGAGTTGACCACATGGTCGACGCAAAACGAGATGATGAAGAGCAGCACATAGCCATAGAGCACCTTCTCCCAGTCGAGCAGCACGACATAGGACGACGTGATGATGGCCAGGTCGCAGAAGAGAATGATATGTCCCAGCGACACATCGCGATACTTGTGCACCATGGCAGCAATGACATCGGAGCCGCCCGTGGAGCCGCCGGCAGAGAGTCCCAGGCCGACACTGGTGCCCATGAACACGGCACCCACCATGCAGGCCATGAATTTCTGGTCGGCCAGCAGGTGCAGGTCGGGCGGCATGACGCTCTGGAGCACCATGGAGCCCACGGTGAACACGATGACGGCATAGATGGTCTTGGCGCAGAAACGCCACCCCAACACACGCAGGGCGGCAATGAGCAACAGGGCATTGAGCACGAAATAGGTATCCTGAGCCGGAATGCCCGTACCCCAATAGACGATGGAGGCCACACCCATGATGCCGCCCATCGTAATCTGGTTGGGCAGCAGAAAGAGGTTGAGACCCAGCACGCCCATCAGCATGGCCACGGTGATGACAGCGTAGTCACGCACGAGGCGCAGGACACGGCCTTCATTTTTCTTAGACTGGAAAAAGCTCATGATAACATTATCTTATTGGTGTCTCACTCTGCTACGGTCTTGGAGAGCCTCACCGTACGACGCTGGGCATAGCAGTAGACATCCACCTGACCGTTGGTGTAGTGGTCCTCATATCCCTGTTCCACCAGTCGGAAGCCGCCGTTCTTCACTTGTGCCACAAGGTTGTCGTAGGCTTTCTGGTTGAACACGCCGACCGTCACGTCCTCCTTGACAGCCACATAGCTCGACGTGCCCTTGCGGAGCGGCTTCGGTGTGTCGGCATAGACACCCTTGCCCATCTTCTTGGCAGGCTGGCAGTTCTTATAGAGCATGGTGTCGTAGCTGTCAAGGCGATAGACGGCATATCCGTCCAGGCGCTGGTATCCATACTGCGTGGCGACAGCCTTCAAGTCCTTACGGCCCAGCAACACGTCGGCAGCGTCTTTCACAGTGACAAACTCGCGGCTGGCATTGGCGTCGGCCGTCACCTCAGCGGGCACGCTGGCCTCGGTTGCTGCCGGCACATCGGGGACCGGCTGGTCTGCAAGTGACTTCTTCGAACCGCAGCCGGCTGTCGCCAGCACCACGGCCATCACACTGAACAGGGTCAGAATTTTGTTCTTCATCGAATATATTATTTAATTTAAGTTTCGGATTTACACTGCGTGAGCCGATGCGGGCTGAAAGCCCAGCAATTCCATAGCCCGGGGCAAGCGAAGCGGCGCCCTGGGTTTGGGCAAGCAAATGTAGCTGCGCCCATCGCTCGCATGCCATACCCAGGGCGTTGCAAAGATACAAAGATCTTATGAGTTGGCCTAATATAATAAGGTATATCACCATGCCGGTCACACCTCGCAGTCGGACCAGCAGAAGCCGATATTGCGCTCGCTGCATACCTGGCGGAGAGCAAAGAGGAAACAGCTGCGCCGCGCCGTCCAACCGCGTCCGTTGCGCTCGCGGTCCACGATGGCATGGAGCTCCTCGTCGGTCTTCTTGCGGAAACCGGCACAATAATCATTGATGACACACTGGACCTGAGGGTCCGTCTGAGGCGAAGATAAAAAGTAAGCCTTCATAAAGATAAGTTTTTTAAGTTGAACCTTACGCATCCCTTTACCACCGTGGCTATCTTCATGGTTAAGCTCGGTTGGTGTGCCTAATGCGGCAACTCTTGATGCTTCTATCGTCGGCAAAGTTACGACATTCTACCGAAACCCACAAGGTCTTTCCCCATTATTTTTTTATATCTTTCGCTGTTGTTATTGCTCATTGATTTCAGATTAAATGTGATACGATTATTCCTGTAAGGATGGCGATTGTGAAACTTGCAAGCGTACCTATCAGCACATACTCGGTAGTGCGGATTTCCTTGGCCTTGCTCAGTTCACCAAAGCGGAAGACTGATTTTGCCGCCAAAAGGAAGCCTACTCCTTCGAAACTTCCGACAAGGACAAATGTCAGGATAAGGATTCTTTCGATGTAGCCAATCCATTGGCCGGCATTGGGCAAACTTTGCGCCCCCAATGACTCTGGTGTCCATTTGTTGAGGAATAGGCTCAGCACAATGGACGATGGTCTCAACATCAAGACACATGCCGCTGCTATCAGCCACATTCTTGGGGTACAAAGGCTTTCGAGGCACATCAAATCAGAGTTGATGCCATATAACATAAGCCACAGTATGCCAATGACTGCAATATGACAGAGTTGGTCTGCCACAAAGGTTGGCAAAGAGTCTTTGAAAAACTTGCACTTCGTCATGTCTATCACCAGATGGCTGGCAAAGATGACCGACGGAATAACAACATTGGTCCAGTCTGCCAGAAACAGATAGGCCGTAGCTGCATGGATGGCGCTATGGAGCACCTGATATTTCAAACCTTCCATGCCTGGCTTACGCTTCCCTTGGTTGATACCGTCGGTCTGGAAGATGAAGTCGGCACACAGATGTGCACAAAGCAACTTTATGAGTATGAGGTAAGTCTCCATATTACTGCTGATGATGTTTGATGATAAGCGACTTGTAGTATTCAATGTAACTCAGGATGAGTTGGCATTTGGCAGAAAGGTGGAGGTAGTTGAAATTCTGCCGGGTCATGCCCAACTCTTCCGCCATCTCTTTCTGTAGCTTGGGAAAAAGCAAGGAATGATAGACCACCTGTGCCTGCCTTGTAGTCCAAGACGAGATGACCTCATCTGCAAAACGGGTGACAAGGTCAATGGCAACGTTGAAGTCTGTCCATGGCGCAGATATGCACAAGCGTCTTTTGCCGATATTGTCGAACGCCCTGCCCGATAACCGGAATGCCTCGCCGTCGCTGGTAACTATGTTGTCGCTTTCAAAGGATATGTCGCCAATGCCTATTGACAACCTGGCATCCCATATCTCGGACTTCTCCGGTGTGGAAGCTCTGAGCCTCGCCCTCAATGCGATGGCTACTGTCAAGGTTTGTTCCGGCTGGTCAACTACAACCTGAAAACTGTCACCTCGATACATTTCTATCCTTACCAAAGTCTGGGGCGCAAAGTCTGCAGCACATGCTCTCAGCGCTTCCACTATCGTCTGCCTCCATTCTGCTGCTATGTTGGTGGAATTTACCAAATCTCCCGTTATTACACCTTTAATCATATATGTTCATGTTTGGTCGGTGCAAAGATAATGTTTTTCTTTCGTCAAAGCAAAGTATTTCCTTTGATTATTGAAATTCTAACATATTCCTTTGATTATTCAAACATATTAGACCTTCTAATTGTACCTTGGCGGCCTTGAACATGCAAAAAGGGGTTACCAAATTGGAACTCGTTTTGCTGCTTTATTTAAGTTTCGGATTTACATTGCGTGAGCCGATGCGGGCTGAAAGCCCAGCAATTAACTAGCCCAGGGCAAATGCGGATGGGCTGAAAGCCCAGCAATTACCTAGCCCAGGGCAAGCGAAGCGGCGCCCTGGG
>CAVIOP010000006.1:0-30116 GCA_963644485.1 bacterium
CACGCAGACATTGTTCAGCCCGCGGCTCACGCGTTGTAAATCCGAAACTTGAATAAAAATAGAAGCTATGAAGTTTGAATGCAAATCCAAAGATAGAAAAAAGGGCTGATACCTCGCGAGAAGTGTCAGCCCTGATTTTGGATAGATAGCAAACCTCACCATCCATAGCCGCCGGTGCCGCTGATGGTGAAGGTCACGACGACATTGACCTTCTTGAGCACCGTCCCTTGCTGATAGCGCATCTGCATGGTGACGGTGTGCGACGTGTCGGAACAGTTGTTCTGGTAGAGGCCGCAGTTCCAGTTGAAGAGGTCGCTGAACACCTCTATGTAGACGTGGCCGTTGGCGAAGACGCCGGGGTTGCCGTCGGCATCAAACCAGCCGCCATAGGTGCCGTTGGTGCCGTTGGTGCCTTCCTGTCCGTCGGTGGTGAGCGGCACGATGGACAGATTGTCCTCGTTATACTCGCTCTCGCTGATGCCTATGAGACTGAGGAACTGCGCCTTGTCGACCACCACCTTGTTGGACTGTGAGAAGCCACCCCACCACGTCATGGCCGTGCTGACATTGATGGTGCCCGCCAGACTGGTGGAGTCTACTGGGGTGACAGGCGACGGCTCGGGGTAGGCATTGATGATGGTGGTGAGATAGGCGGCACGCTTGGTGAGCCATTGCTCCATGTTGCTGACCTCGGTGTCGTAGGTCTTGCCGCTGATGGGCCAGCGTGATGCTTCGCGTGCCGTGGTGCCTTTCTTCAGTTCGCTGACATACTGCATGCACTCGCTCCATGGCTTGGTGACGATGCTGTCGGCAATGCGGTTCCACTCAGCCTTATAGTCGCTGACAAAAGCCTGGCAGCCGAAGAGGTCGGTGAAGAAGGCAGGTATGTTGCTGTCGTAGCCGTTGCGCTTCACCGGGTTGGAGCCGAGCACCAGTTCACGGTAGCTGCTCCAGTAGTTGTGGCCGGTGGTCATGGTGGCCCAGTCGAAGTCGTAGCCGGCATCGAAGTCCCACAGGGGACCCATGGTCCACTTGCCGCTGCCGTCCTTGAAGAGGAAGACGCTGCGCGGCGCCACCAGCTCCACGTTCTCCACCAGCTCCTGCAGCTGCAGATAGTGTATCATCGACGGCACGTCGAGCAGACTGTAGATGGAGGCCGAGTCTTTGCTCTGTATGGCATTCTCGAGGATGGCCAGTTGTTGCTTCACCGAGTCGAGGCATGAGGTGGTGAGCGCCTCGTCCTTGGGATACTTCACGCAGACGGGCATGTTGTAGACCGACGACCAGAAGTTGTCGGTGGCCGACGGACTGAGGCCGGGGCCGTCGTCGAGGTCGAGCGAGAGGAGCATGCCGCCGTCATCGCTCACCTCCACGCGGTTCTTGCCCTGCTGCACTTGTTCAGTGAGCTGGTAGACGCCACGGTAGTCGCCGTTGACGAACAGTTCCACATAGCGCGTGTGGTTGGTGTAGGGCATGCCGAGCCACTCGGCCGCCTCGAAGACGAAGGTGTTCATCAGGTCGGTCACGTCGCGGTAGTTGGCGAGCAGCACCCAGCTCTTGCCCTTGCCCAGTCCCAGCAGCTTGTGCTTCTCGTCGAGCTTGATGCGGTAGGGCTTCTTGTCGTACCAGCTCCAGGAGGAGTTGCCGCGCCCGCGGATGGAGGCGGGAGCCGAGTAGTTGGAGAACGAGCCGCAGCCGTTGAGACTGATGTAGCAGGGCAGATAGTCCTCGCGCGAGGTGATGTCGGCACCGCTGTTGGTGGTGATGTACATCTGGAAGACCTTGTAGTGGTTCTTCGTCTCCTCGGCAGGCTCGTCCTCGAAGGTCACGGAGTCGACCTTGGCGGCGGCAAAGGGAATGACGATGCCGTCGGGCGTGAGGGCACGCAGCGAGTCGAGCGACGACGAGAAGACAAAGCGGTCGATGTCGCCGGTGACATAGGGGAAGTCCCAATAGGTGTTATAGTCGTTGAGCCGCACATGGATGCGGTCCTGCGCCATAGCCGTCAGGGCGGCGAGCATGGCGATGATGCAAAGTGTCTTTCTCATGGCGCTTTATTTCTTGACAAACTTGAAACTGCTCTTGCCGGCCCGCACCACATAGACGCCGTGGGGCAGCCGCGAGAGGTCGACCACCTGATGGCCGTCGGCCTTGGTGACGGGCACACGGAGGAGCTTGCCGCTCAGGTCGCTGACCCTGACAGCCTCGGTAGTGGAGACGACAAGGACGCCCTCCGTCTGGCGGAGCTCGGCGGGCAGGGTGATGCCCATCGGCTCATTGTCGGTCAGGCGGAACTCGGCGATCTCGCCAAACTGGTAGTGACGGCCGCTGACCCAGATCTGGCTGTTGATAAACTGCATCACGGGACGGCTGGTGTCGGTGATGGGGAAATAAGCCTCGACACCGGCCGTGGTCTTGATGAGCAGGCCGCGCGCACCGGCCGTCATCGCGGCCAGGAGGAGGCAGGTGGACAATAGGATTTTCTTCATGTTGACAGGTGTTTGGGTGTATGGGATGGGAGATGGCGGCACGGCTACTTGAACTCGCCGGGCTTCTTGCCGAACTGCTTGGTGAAGCATTTCGAGAAATAGCTGGGCGAGGAGAAGCCCACCATGTAGCTCACCTCATTGATGCGGTACTTGCCTTCGCGCAGGAGCTGGGCGGCACGCTTGAGCCTGACGATCTGTATGAGCTCGTTGGGCGTGACATCGGTGATGGCCTTGACCTTGGCGAAGAGACCCGAACGGCTCATGTTGAGCTGCTCGGCGAGATAGTTGACGCTGAGCTCCTTGCTGTCGATGTGGTCCTCGATGATCTTCGTCATCTGCTGCAGCAGCTCGCTGTCGACGGGCGACGCCTCGATGTCGCTGACCGTGGCCTCGGGCGTGGTGGAGAACATCTGGAAGAGGTGGCGGCGCATGTCGAGCATGTTGCGGATGCAGGCCTGCAGATACTCCATGGAGAAGGGCTTCTCGATGTAGGCGTCGGCACCGCAGTTCATGCTCTCGGTCTTGGTGCTGTCGTCGGTCTTGGCGGTGAGCATCACGAAGGGTATGTGGCTGAAACGGCGGTCGGCACGCACCCGACGGCAGAACTCGGCACCGTCCATGACCGGCATCATCCAGTCGGAGATGATCATGGCAATGGGATTGGCGCGCAGCTTGACGAGCGCATCCTCGCCATTCTGTGCGGTGATGACGGTGTAGTCGGCATGGAAATTGTCGGTGAGGAAGCGCAGCATGTCGGTGTTGTCGTCGACAATGAGGAGATAGGGATGGTCGGCGGGCGAAAGGAGCTGGGCGGACTCGGGCGTCACGGGCGCAACAGGCTCACGGTGCACGGTGTCGTCGGCCACATGGCTGCCGTCCGGCTCGGGCGTCGCGGCCTCGGACATCTTCTGGCGGGTGGGCAGCACCACGGTGAACGTGGCGCCGCGGCCCACCTGCGATGCGACGCTGACCGTGCCGCCGTGCATCTTGACGATGTTGTCGACGATGGCAAGGCCGATGCCCGTGCCGGGCTTGTTGTCCTGCGCCTGGTAGAATGCGCCGAAGATCTTCTTCTGGTCGGCGGGACTGATGCCCACGCCGTCGTCGGCCACGGTGATGGTGAAGGTCTTGCCGTCGGCAGCCAGACTGCAACTGAGCGCCACGAGTGAGCGGGTGTATTTGGTGGCATTGGTCATGAGGTTGCTGATGACCTTGGTGACGGCCTCGGCATCCACTACGGCCGTAAACGTCTCGGGCGGATAGTCGACGGTGAAGCGTGCGCCCTTCTGTTCGAGCGTGGGGGCAAAGCGTTCCGTCACGGCATGCACAAGGTCGTAGATGTTGTGCTCGGCAAAGCGCATCTCCATGCCAGCCTGCTGCACCTTGTTGAAGTCGAGCAACTGGTTGACGAGGTCGAGCAGGCGGTGTGCATTGCGGTCGATCATCTTCAGACTGTCGCCGTCGGCAGCCAGCACGCTGTCGTCGGTGTGGTTGGCCACATGGCGCATGAGGGTCTCGAGCGGTCCGATGATGAGCGACACCGGCGTGCGTATCTCATGGGCTATCATGGTGAAGAAGCGCAGGCGTGCTTCCTTCACCTCCAGGTCCTTGCGCTCGTTGAGCCGTCGCAGGTCGCGGCGGTGGCGGCGGTCGGCAGCCTTCAGCCGCAGGTGCACATAGAACCACACGGCGCACACCACCAGCAGCAAGTAGACCAGACGTGCAGGCCAACTCCACCACAGGGGCGGATGCACCACCACGGTGAGGCGAGCCTCGTCGGCAGTCCAGAGACCGTCGCTGTTGGTGGCCCTCACCCGGAAGGTATAGGTGCCGGCGGGCAGATCGGTGTAGGTGGCGGCAGGGGTCATGGTGTAGTGCCACGTCTTGTCGAATCCATCAAGCATGTAGGCATAACGGATCTTCTCGGGCGAGCAGTAACTGAGCGATGCAAAATGTATGGCCACCATGTCGTCGGCGGCATAGATGTCGAGCCGGCGGGCGGCGGTAAGGGCCTCGGGCAGGCGATCGGTGCCTGCCTCAACGGGCTTGCCGAGGATGTCGAAGCGGGTGATGACGACGGGTGCCTCATGACTGTTGACCTTTACCTGGTAGGGGTAGAAACAACTGAAGCCGTGGAGCGAACCGAAATAGATGCAGCCATCAGACCCCTTGAGGGCTGCCACCGGGCGAAACTGCTCGCCGGCAATGCCGTCGTAGCGGTTGAAGGTCTGCAGGCCGTCGGCGGGCGAATAGCGCAGTATGCCTTGGTCGGTGGAGAGCCACAGGGCTCCAGCATCTTCCACCACGGCAGCAATGTTGTTGGTAGGTGCCTCAATGGGCAGGAGGGCAAAAGACGATTTAGCCTGTTGCCACTCGAAGAGTCCGTGGGGTGTGGCCACCAGCAGGCGTCCGTCGTGGGCCACCGAGAGGTCGTTGATCTGGCGGATGGGCTGTGCATGGCCAGCAGCCGGCATCTCGTAGTGGTGCCAACGGCCGCCGTTGTCGAGGCGCCAAAGGCCATGCTCCTGTGTGGCAAACCAGAGGTTGCCCTGCTTGTCCTCCACAATGTCGGAGGTGAGCGACCCGAAGATTTTCACCCAGCTGAAGGCGGTGCGGTTGGCGTTGGCCAGACAAACGCCGTCGAGGGTTCCCACCCAGAGACGTCCCTTGCGGTCGAGGCAGAACGAGTAGACGCTCGACGGGGCTCCGTCGACGGCCGTCACGTTCCCCGTGGCGGTGTTCATGCGCAGCACGCCGTGGGCATAGGTGCCTATCCATAGGTCTTCGCCGATGAGTTGGAAGGCATGAGCGTTGACCGTAGACAGTCGGCTGCGGGCAGCAAAGTTCACCATCTGCCCCGTGGCGGGGTCATAGCAGTCGATGCCGCCATCATCGGAGGCCACCCAGATGCGGTGGCGTGCATCTTCGCAGAAACGCGACACGATGTTGCCGTGCAACAGGGGCGACGTTTCGGGAGCGAACGACCGGAACCGGTTGTCCATGGGCGACTCGTAGAACACGCCACCATAGAACGTGGAGTACCACAGGCCTCCCTCGCGGTCGCTGACGATGCTGTAGACGAACTTCGGCGACAGCGAGGGGATGCTGCTGTAGAGCGGACGGTGGATAGACGACTGCAACGGTTGCAGCGACTGGTCGGCAGGGTTGTAGACAAAGATGCCGGCATCGGTGCCCACAAGCACTGTGCCGCTGGGCTGCTGCAGCAAGGCATGGATGTGGTAAAGGCTTTGGTCGGCGGGGTTGAGCGTGCCGTGCTGCGACACTAGGCCACGTCGCCATGTGCCGTAGAGGAAGGAGCCGTCGGCCAGTCGCAGCATAGCCATCACACGACCCTGCACCACATCGTCGGCCAGCGTGAGACCATTGAGGTGTCCGGTGGCGCGGTCGAGGAGCAGCACCGGATAACAGCCATGCTCGCAGAGGGCATACACCTGGTTGCGGTTGTCGACATACACGCCCAGCAGATAGCCATCGGCAGCCTTGGCCGGCAGATGGTAGAGTTCGTGGCTGGCGGGCGTGTAGCAGAAGAGGCCCTGTCCCTTGGTAGCTATCCACACATTGCTGTCGCGGTCGGCCACGATGCCGCTGACGCTGGCGGTCATGGCCACCCCGTCTTGCGCTTTCTGGCTGATGGCGGTAAAGCGCTCGTCGGCAAAACGGAAGAACACGGCACCGCGGGAGGTACCCACCACGAGCCCCTTGTCCATGGGCAGGATGGCCGACACATACTGGTCGGCGACATCAGTGCGCAGGAAGGGCTGCACACAGGAGCCGTCGTAACGGCAGAGACCACCGTCGGTGCCCATCCAGATGAAGCCACGCTGGTCTTGCGCCAAGGCACGCACGGTGTAGGAGCAGAGGCCGTCGGCCATGGTGATATTGCGAGCGGCAGTGGGAAGCAACGTCGCCACAAGAGACATGGTCAACAACAACCAACGAAGGGGATGGACAGACAGTGGTTTCATGGAAGGAGAATGGTTCTAAACGCAGAATTATTCGGGGCGCACGCCTGTACTGAACGTGACGGTATAGGGATACTGGCGGTTGGGATCATCGTTGTCCCACGACAGGCGCTTGTGCTGGGCGGGGGCACCCATCACGACGAGGTAGACGGCCTTGAGGGGCTCGCCCGGCAACTTCATCGACACGCTGCCCTTGGCAGCGGGACGGCCGTAGACAGCCTTGCCGGCAGCGGTGACGGCCACAAGGCCATAGCGCAGACCGCCCTGACGGCGGGCCTGGTCGCTGGCTGCAACGGTGGCGCTGACCTTACGGCCGGGCTGGCAGCCGGCGAGGCGGATGGCGTTGAAGCCATAGTCCTCGGGCAGGAAATCGCTCTTGGGGCTCCAGCCCTTGCCCACGGCCTCCATGGGGGTGGAGAACTGGCAGGCGTAGCGGCGCGTCTCGTTGTAGGCATGGCTGTAGTCGAGGTTGACAAGACGCTGGTAACAGTCGATCATCTCGTCGCAGAACTGCTTCTGGCTGATGCCGTAGTGGCGCTGGTAGGTCATGACGGGGTCTTCGCCCAGACGGCCGTCATGGTAGAGGTCGGCAATGGATGTAAGGCCGTGCTTCTCGGCCCAGTACTCGATGACGTAGGGCGAGTGGTAGACGTTGGAGCCGTCGAGATAGGCCTTGTGGGTGAGGGTCTTGAAGGCTTCGAAATGATAGTTCTCATCGGTCAGCCAGTCGGGGTTGACCTGCCACAGCATCCACTGCGACGTCATCTCGAAGAAACCGCTGCCACCCCAGCAGGGCGACACGCTGTCGGCCTGGTTCTGAAGCTGGAAGCAGTGGCCCAGCTCATGGGCGAGGCAGTTGAACTTGCGGTCCTGGATGCGGTTGGGGGTCACCCAGAGGGCACCGATGAAGTTGTCGTAGGTGCCGCCATAGGCCGTGCCCTCGAGCGAGTAGTTGATCATGACCATCATCTTGTAACGGTCGGCCTTGCTGCCGGGGAGCGTGAACTTAAGGGTGTCGCGGAAGAAGTTGTAGAAGTGCTGCACGCGCTCCGTGAGACTCTGAAGGTCGAAGCTCATGGGGTGGCCTTCGAGCTGGGGCGGGTTGGCGGTGTTGTCGCCGAAGCCTTTCTCCCAGAAGAACACGAGGTCGCGTGTCTGGGTGGAGTGCATCCACGAGTAGCGGCTGCTGTCGCAGGTGAAGTCGATGGTGCGCAGGTCCTCGGGGATGAAGATGCGCTTTTGCGCCATAGCGGGAAGGATGGCTGTGCAAGCTAAAGAAAGGATAAGAGATTTCAGGGTCATAGGATGGTGTGGTTTTGTGCCTTTACGGTTTATATAATATAAGGTATGTTCTACGATCATGGTCAGTGCCTTGTGCAGGCCGGGGTCAAGCATCGCAGCGGTGTCTCTCCCCCACCCTGCACAAGGCATCTAGCACAGAAAGGTTATTTCAGTGTGGTGCCCTCAATCTTGAGTTGGTAGGGCAACTGATCGTCGGTAGACTCCTTTTCGTCCCACGGGCACTGGCGGTACACGGTGGGCGAGCCTTGCACGACGGCCCACAGGCGTGTGGTGCCCTCGGGGACGGTGTAGGCAGACGAGCCGCTGAGCGTAGAGGCTGCGGCACCCTCGGTGTTGCTGATGAGCGTCATGGGACTGTAGTGGCGGGTGCTGCCGCTGAGCGACACGAAGCCGATGGCCCATCCCTCGTGTCCGCTGACGTCGGTCACGTTGTAGTTGCTGACGGTGGCCACGGTATTGCCGTCGCCGTCGACCTGCTTGCCGGCATCGCCCGAGGGCAGTGCACTGCCGGCATCCACGCCGCGCAGCGAGAGCGTCACCTCGGTGCCGGCGGCAGGCACCTTCAGGGGAATGATATTGAAGCCAGTGGGCTGCGGGCACTGCTCATAGCCAATCTGCTTCCATCCGTCGAGGGTGTCGTAGAGTGTCACGGTGAAGGCATCGTAGGCCGGCGAGATGCGGTTCCAGGTGGTGTAGGTGGAATAGGCGCGTATGGCATCATAGTCCATGGTGACACTCATCTGTGCATACTCGGCCAGTTCGGCGCGCAGCGAGTCGTAGTTGTTGTCGAGGAAGATGCGCATGTAGGCCTGGTTGGCATCCTCGGGATACGCACTCTCGTTCCAGATGCGTCCGAGAGCGGTGATGCCGTGGCGCGAGGTCCAGTAGTACTGCTCCCAGTAGGAGGCATAGCGCTGCCACTCGTGTTCGAAGTGGCGATGGTGGTTGTTGACCCACACGGGGAAGTTGTAGGAGGTGATGGCCTCGGCGGGATAGTCTTGGAAGCTCTGCCACTGTGCACACTGCTCCCAGAAGCCGCAACCGCCGTTGGAGCCGACATAGCCATAGCGGAAGCCGCTGTGCATGTCGTTCGACTTGCCGTTGATGATGTTGTCGCAGTAGGTCTGATACTGGAACGAGTGGCCGATCTCGTGGGCGATGGTGGAACCGGCGGGCTGGCAGGTGGCCGGTGTGATCCAGAGGGTGCCGATGGTGTTGTCGTTGCCCGATCCGGTGGCTACCCAACTGTCGATGGTAGAGCCGTCGTGGGTGCCGGGATAGAGCAGATAGATGGACATCTTATAGTGGTTGAGGCGGCTCTTGTGGGTGGCCTCCTGTCCCACCACGACCATGGCGAGGCGTGTGATGTTGGTGTTGTAGAACTGCTCGGCCTTCTTCAGCAGGTCGTCGATGTTGACACGATAGGAGCTGGGAACGGTGGATGCGTTGGGGTCATCGCCGAACATGCGGTCCCAGAACACCACGAAATGCTCACTCTCCTTGCTGTGCTTGAAGGTCCAGCGGTTGGTGTCGACGGTGTAGTCGTTGTTGTAGCTGAGACTCGACGATGTGGGCTTCCAGAGGATGAGTCCCGGGTCGCCAAAGCAGACCGTGCCGTTGGACGAGCCGTCGTTGTTGACAAGGCCGTTGACACGGTAGTCGCTATAACCCAAGGTGAACTGGGGCGAGTAGCGGCGGATGATGGGCATGGTGCTGCGGGCGAAAAACTCGATGGAGTCGAGTGTGGCCGTGGAGAAAAGGAAGCGGTTCTCCTTGAAACGGTTGGCCCACTGCACATAGAGTGAGTCTTGGGCGGGCAGCGTCTGGACGGCTGCAAGGAGAAGGGCTATGGCAAGTAAAATTCTTTTCATTTCACAATGTGCTTCTAACGGGTTCATTTCACAACATACTTCTTGCCCTTGGCAATGTAGATGCCCTTGGGCAGGCCATCAAGCGAGGTGGCATCGCGGCGCACCAGGCGGCCGTCGACGGAATAGACGGCAAAGGGCTTGTCGGCGGCGGTCTCGTCAGTGAGGACATCGCGCACGCCAGTCACCGTCTTCATGTGGAAGGTGAGGCCCTTGAGGCCGGTCAGGGCATAACCGCGCTTACCCACATAGAGGCGGTTTTCGGCAAAGCGGACCACGGGGCCACGCTGGCCGTCGGTGGGCAAGTAAAGCTGGATGTCGTCTACTTGGCGCGAACTGGTGAAGACCAGCGAGGCGAACATCTGTTTGGAGTCGGCCCGCGAGACTTGGGGCATCACAGCAAGTGATGCAAGAAGAAGCGGTAGGAGTCTTTTCTTCATAAAGTACTAATGAATGGTTTATCTTTCTGCAATGGCGAACGACGGAATGACACATACATCCCAATGCATCCAACGGGAGATAGGACTGCAAAAGGCACAAACGAAAGAGGCGAGCCAAGGGACTACGAAGAGTGACGGTTGGCTCGCCCCTGATGACGTTGTGCTTGGCAGGCGAGGAGCCCACTCAAGAGGATGTGTGTTTACCTATTGATCTGCAATCAAGGCAAAGGCAGGTACCAGTTGGATGTCTGGAGGAGGTCCTTGCCGATGAGACTGCGCATCTCGTCAACCTTGTCGGCGCCACGGCGAGCGTAGACTTTGTCGGCAAGGTAAGCGGGGTCGCCGCGGCGGAGGGCCACACGCATGAGGTCGTAGAAGCGCTGGCCTTCGAAGGCAAACTCAAGGGCGTTCTCGTCCATAATGAGGTCCTCGACCTTCTCAATCTGATACTGCAGACGGTCGGCATCGGCCAGTGTGCTGTCGTCGGGCATGACGTATTGTTCGTTGTACTCCGACCAGCCGCAGCCACGGGAGTGGATACCGATGGTGTTCTCGGTAGCCACCTCAGGATAGCTTCCCGAACGGCTCACGTAGATGTTGGTGGGGAAAGAGAACTGGGCTATCCATGCCGAGTCGTTCTTGTAGTAGGGCATTACTTTCGACTGGATGACGTCGTCGGTAAGACCGTTCTTCAGAATGGCGAAAGCGAAACGGGGGAAACCGGCACGGTTGAGTGCTTCGGCCAGGTGCATGTACACCATGGAGCGACGGTAGACCTGCACGTTCTGGCTTTTGTACTTGCCGTTGCTGACCACGTCCACGGTCTTGTTTTGTATCAGGTGGTCATTCTTCTTGGACGAATAGACAGAGGCGAGACGCAGGTCGCCTGACCGATAGTTTTCGAGCCCGGTGGGGGTATAAATGACGTTCTTGGTTGACGTGTAATGACAATAGGTCTGGGCTGCCGAGAGGTTGATGAGACTCTGCGACGGCACAATCGAAGCGTTGTAGCTATTGTTGGTATTCGAATTGAAAAGGTTGCGCAACTGGCTGTAGTTGCCCTCTGAGGGGATGGAGTCGCCGGGAATGAGCGTCACCAGCTCACTGCTGGAACTATAGCTGCTGCCCTCATTGAAGAACGAATTGAATTGGTCATTCATCATGTCCCAGTGGGTGCTGGTGCGCTGCCAGCTGACTGAAGATGTGCCGGTGGCGTACGCTTGGTTGGCGCCGTTGCGGGTGGAGAGGTACTTGTAGTAGCAAACGGCGGCCTCGCGGTAGTTGCCGAGCCACAGGTTCATGTCGCCCTCAAGCACATAGATGGGGAAATAGAAGAACTTGCTTTGCACGTTGCGGATGGCACCGTAACCGGGTGTCTCTATGGTCTCAAGTCCCTGCAGGTCCTTCAGGAAATACTCGCACACCTGCTGCATGTCGTAGCGCGGATAGTCCTTGTCGGCTTCGGCTTTCGAGAGGATGGGCTCGGTGACAAAGGGCACCTTGCCGTAGACCTGTGCCATCTGCATGTAAGTCCAGGCGCGGAAAGCCTTGACGGCAGCATACTCCTTACGGAAAATATACTCGTTGCGGTTGTTCTTCAGGGCTGTGTCGGCATGGGCTATAAAATAGTTGCAGTTGTTGATGACGGCATAGTAGTCGGCAGGCGAATTGTAGTCGTTTGTGGTGTCGGCGACATTGAAGAGCGCCACATCACGCAAGTCGGACGACGTGTAGGTGGTGATGTCGGAGAGGTCGGCGCGCAACTCGCCCAGAAGGATGGTGCGGTCGGAGATGGCCTGCAGCTTGTTGACGATGCCAAGCGCGCTGTAGAGGGTATCCTCGGCCTGGTTGAGATGCTCGTCGTCGGCAAAGATCACACGGTCGGAATCCTGATTGATGAAATCGGAGCAGGATGTGAAAAACGAGAAGGCGACAAGACATGCGGGCAAGAGCGCTGCTACACGGCAGCGGATGCCGAAGCCTTTGGCCTTATGCTTTATGCTGAACGTTGTTTTCATGGTTGTATGATGGTTTGTAGGCTCCGCCACCCTGCTCGGGTGGCGGGCTTTCAGTTTTTAATGGATTGGGGGTTAGAGATTGACCTTCACTCCGGCTACGAAACTGCGGCACTGGGGCAGCTGACCCAGGTCGATGCCCTGACCGAGCACATTGCCGGTCATGGTGAACTCGGGGTCGGAACCGAGATACTTGGTGATGGTGAACAGGTTGTTGGCCTGGATCCAGAACTGCAGACCCTGCAGGAATGTGGAGTGCATGGGCAAGGTGTAGCTCAGGGTGACCGTCTTCAGGCGGAGGTAGCTGCCGTCCTCAATCCAGCGGTCAGAGAAGCGGCTGTTGCCCATCGGATCCTGGAAGGTGGCCTTGGGAACAGATGTCACCTGACCTTCGCTTTGCCAGCGTGCGGCCATGGCCGTGGTCTGGTTGAGGAAGCGGCTGCCGCCCTCGAGCTGCGAGCGCATGTAGTTGTAGACATCATTGCCCAACGAATAGTTGAAGTTGACGTCGAGACGGAGGCGCTTGTAGTTGAACGAGGTGAAGATGTTACCATAGATGTCGGGGTTGGGGTCGCCGATAACCACACGGTCGGCCTCGGTGATCTGGTGGTCACCATTGCTGTCGACAAAGTGCATGTCGCCGGCTCCGAAATAGTTGCGGTCGATACCATTGTCACCCAATGTGTAGAGTCCGGCCTCTGCGGCTTCTTCACTGGTGGTGAACACACCAAGGGTCTTGTAGCCGTAGAAGAGGTTGGCGGCCTGTCCTACCTCAGAGTGGATGGTAGCTCCGTACAGTTCGGTATCGAACGAGTTGCTGCCATTGGACAACGAGGTGATCTTGTTCTTGTAGTGGCCCATGCTTGCACCGAGCTCCCACTGGAAGTTGCGGTTGGCAATGACCTTGCCGATAAGGGTAATGTCAAAGCCCTGGTTGCGCAGCGAACCGCCATTGCTCCAGTTCTGTGCCAAACCGGAAAGATAGCTGAGGCTCTGGTAAGTGAGCAGGTGGTCGGTGTTGGCCACGAAATAATTGAAGCGTGCATTCAGACGGTCGCCGAGGAAATTGGCTTCGACGCCCACGTTGAAACGCTTGGTGGTCTCCCACTGCAGGTTGGTATTGCCGATGTTATCGAAACTGAGCGCACTGACATTCTGCATGAACTTGCGTGCGACGAAATAGGAACGTGCAGCGTAGTAGTCGATGTCGTCGTTACCGCTGACATCATAACCGGCAGAGAGCTTCAGGTAGTTCACGCCGGGCACTTTGGCAAACCAAGGTTCGTTGCTGATGACCCATCCGCCCTGCACTCCCCAGAAGAATCCCCAGGGCGCACCGCAGATCTTGAGCGAGTTGTCGGCATCGACACCGAAGCGCGAGGAGGTCTCGGCCGTGAGGTTGGCCTGAAGGTAATAGCGCTGCAGATAGTTGTACTCGGCTTGTGCGTACCAAGCCCAGCTGTTCCAGTTGTCGTTGTTACCGGTGGAGGACAGGTTCAACAGTCCGTCGCGCAGGTTAGGAGTCTTGTCGTTACCGGTGTTGTAACCCAACTGGTTGTTGAGCGTGTAGTTCTCCCAATTGATGCGGGCACCGCCGAACACATGCACGTCGTGGGCACCATAACGGTTGGACCAGTCAACACGCGTGTCGCTGAACACCGAGTTCTGCTTGCTGGCAAGCGAGCGGACCTCGTTCTGGCGAGTGTCACCCACAGCAGCCACATAGTAGCTGGGCACACCGTTGAGCGGAATGTAATACTTCTCGTTGGTGTTTACAAGGTTATAGCTGAAGTGCTCAGAGACAAAGAGATGCGGGTTGAACTGGAACTTGGGCGTCACGCTGATGTTGACCATCGAGTTCTCGAAACGGTTCTTGTTCTCAGCCTCTCCATAATCGAGAATGGCAATGGGGTTGGCAAGCTTCCAGTTGTAGTTGTCCACATGGGCAAGCGCCTCGCTGAGGTAGTCCTCGTCGGTGATGTCGAGGAACGAATTGCTCATCACGCCGCCGGCATACGAATAGGGCGAGAGCATGGGGCTCTTCACATAGGCCAGGTAAGCGGGCGAGGTGGGTGTGCCGTCAGTATAGTTGGCGGGTGCACCGTCGTTGCGCAGGTCACGCGTCTGGTTGGCAAAGCTGGCATCGAAACGCACGCTGAATTTCTTGGTGAGCTGGATGTCGGTGTTGAAGCGTATGTTCAGACGACTGGACCCGTTGTCCTTCAGTGTACTCTGGTTGTTGACATATCCGAGCGAGAGATTGTAGTTGGCTACATCGTCACCGCCTTCCACGTTGATGCTGTAGTTCTGGGTGATGGCCGTGCGGTAGACATAGTCCTTCCAGTCAGTCTCGTTGTGATACTTGGGATAATAATAATAGGTGGGATCCTCGTTGAGGAACTTGAAATCAGTAATGGTGGTTCCTGATGTGCCGAGCAGGTCGGCAGCATAGCTCTTGTACTGGCTGGCATTCATCATGTCGATGAACTTGGGCTCGAGCGTGACGCCGGCCGAAACGCTGGCCGTGATGCGGGTGGCCATGGAGTGGTTGCGGCGCGTCTGAATGAGGATGACACCATTGGCACCCTTGGCACCATAGAGGGCCGTTCCGTTCTTCATGACGGTGACCTTCTCTATGTCAGCCGGGGAGATGTTGGCCAGGATGTCATTGTGAAAACCGTCATGGAGCATGGTGCGGTTGTACTGCTGGTCGAAGATGACACCGTCGACAACAATGAGCGGCTGCGCATTGATGTTGAGCGAGTTGAGACCGCTGAGGAACATCACATTGCCCACTCCGGCCGTACCGTTGCGCTGCACGGAACGGACATCGGCGCCGAGACGCTTCTGTATCTCGTCCTCGATGGTTACGCCGTTGGTGAACCGGAAATCTTCGGTGGTCTTCGTGCCAAGCACATTGGTTCCACTGGCATATTCGTTGTGGAAGGTGTTGGGGAAGATGTTCACCGTGCGCTGGGCGGCTTCCTTGCCGAGACCCAGATGGGCCGTGTTCATGTCAGGGGCGGTAACGTTGAGCGAAGTGGCAAACGTCGGCACTTCGATGTCGTAGGATCCGTCGCTGTGCGTAAGGGCGCTGTAGCCCTCCACCTCAGCCACGCTGACAATGGCACCCGACATGGGCTTGCCGGTGGCACCGTTGAGCACCTTGCCGCTGACCTTGCGCGTGGCATATTTCTTGACGGGCTTTGCTGGGCGCTCGGACTTGACCTTCTCTGCAGCCTCGACATCGTCTTGGGCGACAGCGGGAAGGCTTCCAGCCATCATGAGTGCCAGGCCGTATATCATATATTTTTTCATACGTGTAATCGTTTATAAGCGTGGGTTAGTTTATATGCCGTTGGCTATTTCTCATGCGGCTTGAAAATAATGCAGTCGATGTGGAAGTCGGTGGCATACTTCGATGTCTGGCTCTGGGAAACCTGGCTCATGATGCGCAACTTGACATTGGGGGTAGTCAAACCGTAGGAACACGTGGGGAACGTGAAATTGCTTGCTACCTGGACGGTGTCGACCTTCGTGGGATCGTTGGTCAGCACGTCAAGACGCTTGTTGAGCTGCTTGTTGTCCTTGTTGGCGTAATAGAGCATGCAGCGGAAACGGTTGGGCAACAGGTCATCCTCGGATATGTACTGGTTATAGGCACGCTGGGGCGCGAAGACCACATAGATGTCATAACCGACATTGGACAGCAGATTGGGAATGCTGTACTGCACGGAAGCCACGGGGAAGTGGTTGGGATTGGTTGTGGTGTTCTCGGCAATGACATCGACAAACGAGTTGCTGGAAATCTTGTCGTAGAAAGGATTGTCCGTCGTCACATCGTGAACGGTAAGCGGCTGCGAGGCGTCGATAAGCGTATCCTGGCGGCTCACATTCTCGGCCTCCACCTTTACGGTCTGGAAGAAGGTCTTCTCCTTCGGCACATTGAAGTTGGGAGCTATGCGAACATGACCGTTACTGCACTCCACATCCGTGGTGCCGTCGAAGATACCTCCGGCATCAAACGGACGGTAGAAGATGTTGTAGGGTTCGAGGTCCTGGCTCTTGCGAAGCGAGTAACTATAACCCTGGGTTGACACAGCAGAATCGGCAAAGGCGGCATCGGGATTGATCGTGCGGCTGAACACCGTGCCCTGCAGTATGGCAAGGCGGGTATTGGCCTCCTGCATGGAGTCGCGCTTGTTCACCGTGTTGGCATAGTTGAAATAGTCGTGGTATTCGCTTACCATACGAGTCCACTGGTCGTTGGTGGGTACGAGCATCCAATAGGTGGAGTCTTCCGAATTGATCCGGCCGAGGGTCTGGAAGAGCGAGTTGGTCAAATTCATGACCGAGTCGAGGTAGACGGTCTGTCCATCATCATTGATGCCACCGGCCACACTGGAATTTTCGTTAAACTCATAGGTGGAGTAGCTGTTGATGAAATTGTATGCACTGTCAATGCGGCTGTCGATTCCCAGATATTCGAAAACATTGGGGAAATAAGCGAGCTGGCCGCCGATGGTGAACAACAGGCCGTTGCTGTGGAGTGCATTCGACGTGAGGAACTTCTGAGTGCCGATAGCGCTAAGCGTAACGGGCTCGATCTTGCCGTTGAGCATCGTCAGCGTGTCGTTGGTGAGCGACGATACCGGCTGGGTGAACATCGAAATGTGATTCTTGACAAACTGGTGTATCACCGTATTGTCGTCGTCGCGCACACCGCTGGCTTTCTGCGACTGGTAGGAAGCAACGAGGCTGTCGGCCTGGCTCGCGGTGAGTCCGTCGTTGGTCAGCGCAAACACCGTGTAGGTCTGGCTGCCGGAAAGATTGCGGTCGTAGCCGCAACCCTTCAACACTTGGGCAAAATTACTCAGGTTGCTCTCCGAAGAGATGGCCTCCCAAAGGGTGGTCTTGCTCCCGCCGTCGGCAGTAGAGGGATCATAGTGGTCGTCCCAGTCGGAGCAGGAGGCAAGGGGCAGGGCAAGGGCTGCAAGCCCCAGCCAAGCCTTTCCCAGAATATGATTGATGGTTGTTTTCATTGTTTCTGATTTTGATTTTGGTTACTGTTGCCTGTCACTCGGTTTAGAGCATGTCCTCAATCTCACCGTCGTCGGTTACGCCATAGACGCTCTTCGGAACCAGCTCAAGGTAGTCGAGCATGAACTCGTTGTTGTTACCCATCTTGGTCGACACGCTGCGGAAACGCAGGTAGTGGTCCTTGTTGGGGTCGAGGTGGACGGTGCAAAGCACGATGCGGAACGTCTGTGTCTGCGTGGCAAAGACGGTGCGGTCAGAATAACCTGTGGGGTGACCCTCTCCGTTGATGCGGTAGCCTCCGGCAGCGCCGCGATAGTAACCCTTGTTCTTAAGAGCCTTCTGGTCGCGCGAGAGCTGCTCCTGCGTCATGCCCGAATAGTTGGACACCCAGTCGCTTCCGAGGATAGAGGGGTCGTTGAGGGCAATGGTCATGTCGAGAGGAATGCCCTGCGGCACATCGTCGAGATAAATCTGTGCGATACCGCGCGTGCTTTCCTGTGCATAGCCCATGCGGATCTGCCAGTCACCCTCGTAGGGTACAGGAGGAAGCTTGAAGCTGATGTCATAGTTGCCGAACATGTTGAACTCGTCACCTTCGTATGAGTCGTAGTAGTTGCGCGGACGGCGGTAAACGAAGTCACCGTTGACCGTCACGTTCTTCAGATAACCGTCGGGGAAGTAGTAGTTGCGTCCGTACTTGGCCGTCTCGTCGTAGGCAGGGTCATTGTATGCGGGGTCACCATTCTGACGGATGTTCATGGTCATGAGCTCGGGGAACACGGTAGCCATGTCCATACGGATACGCACACCATCGACGATGTCGCGGGTCTGCTCGGAGAATGTGAGCAGGTCGTCGACATAGAAATAGCGTCCGTTGAGGGCGGTGTTCTCTGTGCCCTCCTCTACCGTCTGGCTGATCTTGGCGCCTAAGATCTGATAGTCATCGTCGTAACGGCGGTTGACATAACGCTGTCCTAGCTCGCTGGGTCCGGCGTAGCGCACAACGGTGAGACGCTCGAACTTAAGCATGGTGTGGGGCAAAAGCGTTTCGTACCAGTCGACCGGGTTCATCTGCGTAGTGCTGATGCCGATGTCGTTGCGCGGTGTGAGCAGGTTCCAACCGATGACGTCGCGGTCAAGGATGTGATAGGCGATAAGCCTGTTGAGCGGGTTCTTGCGGTTGGTGAGCTGGTCAAAGGCGTGGTAGGGCTGGTTGGCATCTTCCGGGTAGACAGAATCGTAGGTCTGGCATGCCTTCTCGTAGAGCTGCTCAAGCGTCGTGATGCCGTACTTCTCGCGTAGGATGGAGTCGGTGGGTATGAAGGCTGTGAAGCCCGACTTCTTCTCATCGGGAGCGGTGGCCGTCTCCTGGTTGACGTGCGAGGTGTACTTGATGCGCGGATAAAGCGTGTGGTCGTACGACGCATCGATGTAGGCGTAGAGCGAGTCCTCAAGGTGTGTCTCATACAGAGCCTTGGCAAAGAGAGAGATGCGGGGGTTGTCGTGGATCACATTGGGGAGCATGCGCGAGCTGGAAGTAAGCACGCCGTCGATGGGCTGCATGATGCCGTTCTCGACGGAGTCGTCCTGCAGTGTGAAGATGATGTTGGCCGAGCGGTTGAGACGCACAACGCCGTTGCTGTCGTTGTCGACATCATGCGTGATTTCGATGAAACGCTTGTTCATGTTGGCTGTGGTCAGCGTGCCGTCGTTCATCTCCGACGTGGTGAACATGTTTTCCACAAGGTGCGTGCGGGCGATGGTGTCGCAGTCGGCGTCGGTGAGGTCGTCGACCGAACTCATGCCACGGCTCTTGAGATAAGTGTTGATGGCATCGTTGGTCGGAGCAAAACAGGTGTAGTGACCGTAGGCCGACAAGAGATCCATGAGTCCTGCGCGGTCCACGATTTCCGCGTACTCGCTGAACTGCTCATTGTTCTTGAGATATTGGCTCATCATCTCGCCCGTGAACGTATAATAGCTTTGGGCATCAGGCTCGTCGGAACAAGCCGTAAACAGGAAAGATGCCAGCAGGAGCGGCAGGACAGCCAGTGCCTTGGCTCCGTTCCTTATATTGTTGAATATCTTGGCTTTCATAATGGATTTGGTTTATTTAGTGGTTTCGTAACTTGAGTTGTCACCGCTGCCAAAAGCTGGGTTCTGCTCAAGGTTCTTGTTTACCTGCAGTTCGTCCTTATTGTACGGCCAGAAGATGGCATCGATGCGCTTCAACTTGTTTTGTGAAGCCGAGCCTGCACTTCCTGTAGATTTCTTGGAAGCCTGCGTGGAGAGGTAGCTCGTGTTTCCGTCGCGCAGCGAACGGCGCACGAGGTCGTACCAACGCTTGCCTTCGAAGAGCAGTTCACGATGACGCTCGTCCATGACAAGCTCCGTCATGAGGTTCTTGCTGGCGTAGGACGCATAGTTGATGTCGGTCTTGGTGGTGGAGCAGTCGGAACGCTTGTTGATGACGTTCACGATGTTGTAGGCCTCCTTGAGCAGCGAGTCGTTGACGGCCTTGCCTGCAGAGGTGGTATCGTCGTTGTTGACCATCTGCACAAGTGCCTCGGCCTTCAGGAGCATGATGTCCGTAAGACGGTAGATGATCCAGTTGGCGTGGCAATAGCTTGCCGGCCAGTGTGAGCTGTAAGTAGCCGAACCTTTCGAGGTGGAGCTTGTGGGCGGCGTAACTATGACCGAGCCCTTCTGCGTGTACTTGCCGATGCCATACGAAGCAGAGCTAATGGCTTCGAGACTGGTGTAGTAACGCGTGTCATACTTGGTAAGGAACACGGTGGGTTCGTCTTTCGTGAAGTCGTCGCCGAGATAGTCGGCGGGCTTAACAAGACCTGGGAAATTGTCCACGTTACCGTAGTTGCTGCTCACGGCACCGTTGGCCAGCTCGTTGTCGTCGTCCATGTAGATCAGTTCGAAAATGCTCTCCCTGCTGTTGCCGTCGTAGAAGATTTCATTGAATGCGGCACCGTAACTTGAGCCTGAGCGGTCGGAGATAAGCGGATATCCGTCCTGCATCTGGTCGTCTTCGCTGGCCGTTCCGCCCTTCTTGTCGAGTTCGTCCTGATAGTCCTGCGTCTTGGCGTCGATCACCAGGTCAGCATAGCGCACAGCGTTCTGGTAGTCCTGCTTCCAGAGATACATCTCGCAGAGCATAGCGTTTATGGCATCCTGCGTGATACGTCCGCGCTGCGAGTATCTGTTGGTCTGCGGGTATTTGCGCACGGCGTTGTCCTTCACGCTCTCGAGGTCGGTGATGAGCGAGTCGAGCACGGTATTGAACGGCGTAGCCGGCAAATCCATCTTCTGCGTGTCGTCGAGGTAGGCCTCGGTGGTGTAGGGCACGTTGCGATAGGTGCGGATAAGGTAGAAGTAGCAGAGGTCGCGCAGTGCCGACATCTCGGCGATGGTGGCCCGCAGCTCGCTCTGCGTGTAGTTGGGATCCTTCTCAGCTACCGTGGGTGCGAACTGAATGACGGTGTTGCAGTCGTTGATCACCTTATAAAAACACGTCCAGTCGGTAAAGCCGTTCGACGCATAGATGTTTTCCTTAAGGATGTTTGACAAGTCCTGGTTGTTGTCGATATTTGTTCCTCCCTGAATGTTGTCCGAGCGGAACTCGCCCCAGCACATCATGCGCGAGACGCAAGCCTGCGACTGCAAGGAGCTGTAACATCCGTTGACGACGTTTTCGACATCGTTCTTCTCGTTCCAGAACTTCTCGAGCACGATATCATCGAGCGGGTCAACCACGAGGAAGTCGGAGCAGGATGTCATGGCAAGGGCGAGTATGCCCACCCAAGCCTTAGACCATATATGATGAAATGTATTGTTCATAAAAAAGTTCGTTATGATCATTTACCGTTGTTGGATTTTAGATCTGTGGTTTGTCGCTCAGTTTAGAAATCAACGGTTATACCGAGGGTGTAAGAGCGGGCGCGCGGTGTCTGGCCGCTGTCGGTTGCCGCACCGTAACTTCCGTAGCTAATCTCGGGATCCACACCGGTGTACTTGGTTAGGATGAAGAGGTTGTTGGCGCTGAGATAGAAACGCAGGCCCGACAGGCCGAGCGCCTTCAGCACGTTCTTCTTGAAGCTGTAAGACAGCTGCACGTAGTTCAGACGGAGGAAGGAGCCCGACTCCACGAAGCGGTCGCTGATGAGCGTGTTGTAGTTGGTGGTCGAACCGTACATGGCACGTGGGATGGACGTGACGTCACCTTCCTTGCGCCAGCGGTAGTTGACGGCCTCACTCTGGTTGTTGTTGTTGATCATGGCCTCTGAGTCGAGACGTGCGAGGTTGAGGATCTTGTTGCCCACACGGTAAGTGAACTGCGTGTTGAGCTTCCAACCATTGTAATTGAAGTTGAAACCGAAACCACCCGTAAGCTTAGGCAGAGAAGAACCGAGGTAGACAATGTCGAGAGCATTGATGTTACCATCATTGTTGACATCCTCGTAGATGGCGTCGCCACCCTTGAACTTATAGGTTGTTCCTGTGGCGGTGTTTGAGTAGTTGTATGCCATCTGTATGGGGTCGCCAGAATCGTCGAGGATAACATTTCCCTCGGCGTTGCGGGCCACGGGAGCCGTCTTTCCGGCAGCGTCGAAGGCGGCGCGCTCCTCTTCACTCATGTTCTTGTAGGTATCATACTGATACTGGTACACGCCCTTGTAGCGGAAGCCGTAGATGGCGCCGAAGGGGTTGCCGATCTGCACGCGCTGCAGCACTTCGCGGTTAGCGTAGTTGAAATCGCTGTTGAGTGACTTCAGCACCGACTCGTCCATCGAGAGGATCTCGTTGCGGTTGTTGCCGAACGATGCGTTGACATCCATGTAGAACTTGCCCTTTTCGATGAGGCGGTTGGTGTCGATGTTGAACTCCCAACCCGTGTTGCGCATCGAACCGACATTACCGGTGGCCAGCGTAGCGTATCCTGAGCTTGACGGGATGCGGATGTTGGACATCAGCATGTCTCGCGTGGTAGCCTGGTACCAGTCAAGCATAAGGTTGAGCTTGTCGTTGAAGAAGTGGATATCCATACCCACGTCGTAGGTGGAAACGGTTTCCCAGCGGAGGTCAGTCAGACGGATGTTCGAGGGAGTCATTGCACTGTTTCCCAGATAGTTGCTGGTTGAGCCATACTTACTCATATAGAGATAGTCGGAGCCGGGCTGGTTACCCACACGGCCCCAGCTGGGACGTATGCTGAGCATGGAGAGCCACTTGCGCGCATTCTCCATCCACGGCTCGTCGATGATGTTCCATCGCAGTGACACGGCAGGGAAGTAACCCCATCTGCGCTCGGGGCCGAACTTGGTCGTACCGTCCATACGCAGAGAGAAGTCGGCCATGTAGCGTCCTTTGTAGGCATAGTGGGTAGAGAAGGTGTAGTAGAGTGAGCGCCACTGGCTGAAGCTTGAGCTCGGAGAAGAAACCAGACCGCCAGCGTCAGGCGAGATGATGCCGCCCGAAGGAAGCAGACGAGCATTGATGCTCTGTCCGGTAGAACTTCCTGAAGTGAGTTCCATACGTCCCATCATCATCAGCGAGTGGTCCTTGTTGGTGAAATGGGGGATGAGCGTCAGCGTGTGCTTGGTGTTGAAAGCCACACTCTTCGACGAGCCTGTGTATGCGTTGTTCACGCCGCTGCTCCATGCAGTGGTGGTAAGCTCCTGCGGATAGAACTTGTCTACATAGTCGTTGAAGACGTTCATGTAGACGCGTCCCTGATAGTCGAGGCGCCAGCTGTCGTCGTCGATGCCGAGCAGCTTGTAGTCAATCTGGAGCTCGGGAGAGATGTCGAACGTACGCTGGTCGTTCTTGGCCAGATGAGCCGAGGCCACAGGGTTGACGAGCGATTTCTGGTCGTCGTTGAATACAGAGGAGGCACTCTGCAACATCTCATAATAGGTGCTGGTGTTGCGTCCCTGTGCATCCTGCTCGTAGATGCTCATGTTAGGCATCTTGCGGTTGGCAATGGAGAGCAGGTCGTCGTAGTTGCGCTTGTTCTTGGTGTAGGTCATCGAGAAGTTGGTGGCAATCTTGATACGGTCGCTCACATAGTAGTCGAGCGCCACACGTGTGGAGAAGCGGTTGAGCTTCTGTTCGATGACCGAACCCGTCTCGTTGTCGAAACCGCCCGAGATGCGGAAGGTAGCCTTGTCGCCACCGCCGGTGATGGACAGGAAGTGGTTCTGGCGCAGACCGAACTGCGTGACGGCGTCGCGCCAGTCGGTGTTGTTGTTGTACTGCTCATACTCGGAGAACGTCGGGTCATAGTTGATTTCCGGGATGTCGGAAGTCTGGTCGCTCTGCTTCGGGTTGAAGTACGACTCCTTGAGGAGCATGGTGTAGTCGTCACCGCTGAGGAGCTTGAATCCCTTGGGCTGATAGGTTCCTGTGAGACGGAGCGAGTAGCTCACGCGGGGTTTTCCCTTGCTACCGCGCTTGGTCACGAGCTGGATGACACCGTTGGCACCCTGCGATCCGTAGATGGCCGTGGCAGCGGCGTCCTTGAGCACGGTGATGCTCTCGATATCCTCGGGGTTGATGTTGAGCAACTGTGCGAACTGCTCGTCGTTGGCCGAGTTGACGTCGAAGTTGCTCATGTCCACGTTCCACGTGTTGCCGTTGACAACGATGAGCGGATTGGATGATGTGAGAGACGAGACGGTGGAGGCACCGCGCAGGCGCATGGTGGTACCGGCACCGAGGTTACCGCTGACCGACACGATGTCGAGTCCGGCGATACGTCCCTGCAGGGCCTCGTCGATGGTGTTCATTCCCAGACCTTCGAACTCCTTGGTCGAAATGGTCTGTGTGGAGTAGGATATCTCGCGCTCGGGGATGGCAAGTCCACCGCCCGAGAGGCGTTTCTTGGCCACGACGGTGACCTCCTTCAGGGTGTTCTCACTCTTCAGCGTGACGTTGATCTCGTCGCTGGTGAAGGGCAGCACCTGAGCCTTGGTGCCCACGAAACTGATGCGGAGCTTGTCCTTGGTGGGGTTGCTCACCTTCATGGAGTAGTTACCGTTGACATCGGTCGTTGTCGACTCGATGATACGTCCGTTTGCGTCGATTTCGCAAACGGCGGCGCCCATGACGGGTCCGAACTCGTCGAGGACCGAACCGTGCACCGACGTGATCTGCTGGGCTGACGCCTGCATGGCTACGATGCAGAGCATGGTCAGCAATATGTATCTCAAATAGTGTTTCATGGCTTATCTTCTCCTTGCTTTAGCGTAGTTGTGTCGTTTGGCGGCTGTGGTTGTCAGTCCGATGACCTCACGCCACTTCTTCTCGAACTGAGTCTTCTCGTAGAAGAGCGGTCCGTCGATCTGATGCACCACGACATCGGAAGCCTGATAGATTTGGTTGGTGGCAGTCTTGTCGCGGTTCTGGAACCAGTATTCGCGACCGATGATGTTGTAAAGGCCGTCGGCGGTCAACACTTTGCGCGTGTTTCCTATCTGGTCTTCCACCGTCATGCTGTTGTCGTCGGCGTTGACGGTGATGGAATAGTATCGCTTGTTGGCCGGGTTGATTTTCGACGACTCGTAGCGCACGTTGCTCTGCGGAGTTCCTGCGATGAAGACGCTGTTGTCCTGGATGTGGTAGCGCAGGAAATTGTTGATCATGTTGGTGAGGGTGGTCTGTGCGTTGGTCAGCGCCTTCTTGTCGCCTCCGAAGTCGTCGGCCGTGAGGGCATCCACGTCGTCCCATGTGGGCAGGTAGCCGTCGTCGATAAGTTTCTGTACGGTGGCGTTGGTGGGCACATAAACCGTGTAGTTGTAGTTGTCGAACACATTGATGTTGCGCTCTCCGGTAGCAGCGTCATACTGTCCCTGCGTACGTGTGGCAAGAAGTGACGAACCTCTGAGCAGCGAGGTGAACACGCTGAACTTGTCGTTGTCCGACAAGATGCTGAAGGTGCTGCGCTGGCTGCTGAGCGGCATGGCATCCTCCACGACATAAGCCTTTCCGTTGCCGCCGGTACTCTCGTCGTAGATTTGCGTCACGACGACGTTGGTGCCGGTTTCCTGCTGCAGCGCGCCGTTGACGGTCATCTGTCCGGCCTTGCCTGCGTTGCGCACGATGATGGGCGAGCCACCCTTCGTTTTATAATAGGTGTGGCCGTCCTCGATGTTGCCCACGACGATGAGGTTGTCGATGAGGTCTTCGAGACGGTCTTTCACCTGGTCGGCACTGGTCACCGAGTCTTTCGACGCTTCGTCAACAGTGCCCGTCGTCAGGTCGTAGTCGTAGCGGTTGGCCACCACGGTCTTGCGCTGGTTGTTGTAAGTGAAACGGTAGAGCTTGGTGCGGTTGGTGCCGTACGAGCAGGGGTCGATATAGGTCAGCATGGCCTTGTTGGTAGGCACGATGAAGCTGTAGTAAGAGTCCATGGAGTTGAGGTAGGGCTCGAAGTTGAGGTTGTCGATACCCCAGTAGATGACGCTCATGATGCCGTCGGCTCCGTTGGAGTTGATCAGTGCGGGGAAGCTCACCGAACGGTAGTCGGCAGGTGTGAACACCTTATTTAATAAGTACACCACACCGTTGCAACCCATGAAGCAGCTGTCCACGTCGGCCGCGGTAAGACCGAGGCTCACCTTGGTGGTGTTGTCGACGATGTTCTTGAACTTCGAAGGAACGGTTTCCGAGAACGTGTTGATCATGTTGATGTTCATGAGCTTCACGAGCACGTTCATGGGCACGTTGTCCCATGAGCCGTACATGTCCTGCAGCACCTTACCGTCAGCGTTCCACCATTTGTCGAAGGCTGCGTTGGTCGGCACGAGCATGGCGCCGGCGTCATAGTGCAGGTCGTATCCGGAGGTGTTGCTGTAGATGTACTGGTTCCACGTGGGGTCGTAGAGCAGCTTGGCGTCAACGGCCTGTCCGTTGGGGTCGGTCGAGAGCTCGCCCGATGTGGCGGAACCGTAGTTTCCGGTGTTGGCGGTCGATGCGAAGTGACGCAGCACGAACACCGAGTCGGTGTTGTTGTAGAGTCGGTTATACTCCTTGGTTGCGGCATCGTCGTAGTAGGGGGCGGCGAAACGTCCGAGCAGGCGGTTGAAGGTGCTCATGTTGGCGTGTGATGCGATGATGTCGGCCATGTTGTCTGCCGAGGTCATCACGCCGTCCACCTTATGTATGTAACCGTTCTTGCAGGTGATGTCGCGCTCAATGATTTTCTTTCCGTTCACCCATGCGTCGCTTGTGGAGTTCGACTCGCCGTTGGTCAGCGTTGTCAGGTCGGAATCCACGATTTTGTTGTGGCTCATGTATGCGGGAAGGAAGTGGATCATCGGCTTCGAGGTGTTGTCGCGCAACAGCACGATGCCGTTCTTGTGGTCCTTGTATTTCGTCCAGTAAGAGGTGTTGGGCATCTCGTCGGGCATGATGCGCGACACGGAGTCGAACACCGACACGGCAGTCTCTCGCCTCATGCACATGCCCTCCTCGGGTGGGTCGCCGCTGACATTGCTCAACAGCTCGATGAGGTAGGCATTGTTGACCATGGAGGAGTTGAAGATGAGTTTCTTCTGGGCCGAGGTGAGGTCTTCATACTTCTTCACCCCCCAACTGTTGGTTTGGAACCATTTGTCGAAGGCCTCGTCGTCGGCAACGAAGAGCGTCTTGCTGCCGGTCTGGCTAAGCACGTCGGTCTGTCCGAGGTCGTCGATGAGACGCAACGTGTACGAGTAGTTACCCTCTTGCTTGAGCTGGTCGTAGATGGAGTTGCCCAACCACGACGGCTGCCCAGTGAGAATATCCTTCTCGCACGACTGCAACATCGGGGCTCCGGCTGCCAGCAGAAGTGCTGTGGCGGCCGTCAGTGCCTTGCGCGTGGATTTCAGATGTTTCATTGTAGTTATATTAGGTTTATTTATTTAAGCAAACCGCAGTCCGCCTTATGCGGACTGCCTAAGTAGTCCGTTGATGCAATTGCAAAGATATATTAAAAGGGTGATATTTCCAAGTTAATTTATAAAAAAATAGAGATTTAACACTTAAAATACCTTGTGCCCTTTAAAACTATGCAACAATTGTCCAATGGATGAAAAAATCGTCTTTTTGCTCCATTTTTCCGTAATTTTATTTGCGACGGGCCTCTTTTTTATCTATATTTGCGGTGTCGTTGAGCCTGCAGTGGCGCCAATGCGTCCTGACAGACAGCCGACGACAGCGGAAAAACCAACGCCAACGGAATGACAATCCTTTCAAAATTTAATTCTTTAATAATCACAGCTTATGAAAAAGTCTACTTCCTTAAGACAGCTTCTGTTAGCCCTGATGTGCCTCTTCGGCCTCACAGCCAGCGCACAGTACAAGGCTACACTGGTGCAAGGTCCGACGACCGACTACTCGAATGTCGGCGCAGATTTTAAGTTGACGGACGTGGCCGAGACGCTCGGCACCGACACCGCCACTCTCGTCGCCCAGCTTGCCGACATGGCCAACACAAAGGTGTTTGCCGTGATCGACTCTACGGGCACCGTGACCGGCTACACCGGCAACACCGGTGAGTTCTGGCTCAACGCCAACGGTCAGGTTCACGATTACAGCGGCGCTGCCTGGTTCGTGGGTCAGAGTTACAGCGTGGAGGACGACGTGTTCCGCGTGTATGTGGGCCAGTATCCCAGTTATTTCTCAGCCAGCGACACACTGACCGTGCAGGCTGCCCTGGTCTACGGCGACAAGACTGCCACGTTCGACATCACCTATCAGGTGTATGTGCCCGAGGCTCCCGATGCCGAGTTGGCCATCTCAAAACTCAACATCGTGGGCACAGCTTCAGCCTCCATTGAGCAGTACCCGCGCACGGGCTACGACACCGACAACGTGTATGTCAAGATCAGCGACATAGCCGAGAAACTGGGCTGCGACAAGAGCGACTTTGCCTACATCGCCGGCAAACTGGCTTACATGCCTACGCTCGACGCCACCTACGGCACCATGTCAGACACGCTGGCGCTCTACACTGCCAACGACGGATGGGCCAAGCGCGCACTGGCCAGCAACGGCGACAGCCTCTGGGCTTGCGGCACAACGGCTTATGCTGCCGACGACAACCTGTTCCTGCAGAACATCAGTTACGACGCCACGAACGACACACTGAGTTGCATCATCGGCCAGTATCCCGGCACACTGAAAGCCGGCGACAAGCCTTACATCGACATCTATTTCGTCTATGGTTCCAACGCCTACAAGGTGACCTACACCGTGAACATCGTGGAGGCTCCCTACCAGGGTCTTGAGGACATGACCAAGGTGGGTGAGGAGACTGTCACCGTCAATATGGACGTCGACACCAACTACGGCTACAAGTCGGTCAACCCCGACGTCACTGCCATCGCTGCTGCTCTCGGCGTGGATGCTGCCAACATCAGCCTGCAGGCCATCGACACCAACGGTAGCCTCTCTTCTACATCTTCAGCCAACAACGGTGGTTACTGGCTCACCCAGGAGGGTATCATCACAGCATGGGGTTCTACCGCCAAGTTTTTTGTGGAGCCTGCTACAAGCGGTTCTTACACCGACCTGCACGTAGGTCAGTATCCCAATGGACTGGCTGAAGGCGACACCGCTCGCGTGGCTCTCTACTTCGTTGCCGGCGAGAACTACTATGTCTACAACGTCATCCTGGTTATCAACGAAGATGACGCTGCTCCCCAGACCGAATGGGTGAGCGTGGCCAACAGGACTCTGAACATCCAGGCCGTGCCCAGCGATTACGTATGGTCTACCGTGGATGCCAGCATCTCTACCGACGACATCAACGCTGCCATCGGCACCACAGACCCTGTGCTCTATGCTTATATCTCCGACTCGCTGCGCAACGCTGACCCCGACACATATCCTGCCGAAAAGATCTACACCAAGACCTACAACATGAACCCCTCTCCGGGCTTCTGGGTCAACGCTGCCGGTGAGTCGCGCAGCTGGATCAGCGACGAGCAGTCACCTTGGGGTATGTATATCACCAACTCTAACGGCAAGGTTAGTTTCTACACCATGCAGTTTGCTGCCGACGTTGCCGGCACTTCATACCAAGGCAAGTTCTTCCTCGTCAACGAGGAGACAGGCAAGATGATGACCGTGACGCTCAACTACCTGATTGTGAACAAGGTCCAGACCATCACAGAGGTTGGCGACACCACCATCATTGTGCCCGTGAGCATCAACGACTACGATACAGAATTTGACCTTACTGCTGCAGCCAAGGCTCTCGGCACCGACGTAGAGACACTCGTCAACGGATATCCTCTCGTGGGCCGCGCAGCCGACGGTACCTACACTGACGGCACATCTCTCGAGAACGGTGTCATGTTCACCAACGAAGGTTACTGCGACAACGAAGGCGGTAACATCGGTGTCAGCATCTCGGAGAACGGCACGAAGCTTATCGTCTATGCCAACTCTGAAGATGATCTCGGCACAGGCTACAAGGCCGAGGCTGCCGCGGGTATCATGGTGAGCGGCGAGAACGACGAGGCCAAGGTCTACGTCATCAACATCGTCTTCATGAATGCCGAGGACTACGCCACTGGCATCAACGGCATCACGCAGAACGCCAAGAACGACGGCAAGATCTACGACCTCAGCGGCCGCCAGGTCAGCAAGCCCGTCCACGGCCTCTACATCATGAACGGCAAGAAGTTTGTGGTGAAGTAAAAGTTCACCCATCCCCTACCCTGGCGGCCCTGCCGGCCGCAGGGGATACAACCTATCAAAAGCTCCCGCAAGCACACTGGCTTGCGGGAGCTTTTTGTTTGTATCAACTTGTATTTATTCAAGCTTCGGATTTACAACACGTGAGCCGATACGGGCTGAAAGCCCAGCAATTTACAGCGCGTGAGCCAAAGCGGGCTGAAAGCCCAGCAAATACCTAGCCCAGGGGCGGGCTGAAAGCCCAAAAGTACTTAGCCCAGGGCAAGCGAAGCGGCGCCCTGGG
>CAVIOP010000007.1:0-29100 GCA_963644485.1 bacterium
ATATATAATATATATATTTTTTACCCCCCCCTATCGGTGGCTTATGGAAGCTGCCGCTGACCTTCCATATTGCTTAATGTAACAATGTAACAATGTAACAATGTAACGTTTCGCCCTTCCGCATGGTGGAGGTTATGACGGCAAGATCTATTTTGAAGACAACCGACACAACCTTTTTTGCGCCCTGACGTGGTGAGTGGGGCGTGGGGCAAAACATTAGTTATTTAAGTTTCGGATTTAGCCAAATGTCGCCTCCGGTCACAAAAAGAACAGATACGGGAGATTTTGGAGTTTTACATCAATATTTTACGAAATAATTTTGTAGCACAACTAAATCTTTGTATCTTTGCACGCCTTTTGCATATGTGTAAGATATATCAGGGTAAAAGTAAAGGCATTAGACAAAATTAAAACAAAAACATGCGTCAACTTAAAATTCAGAAAAGCATCACCAATCGTGCTGGCGAAGCATTGGACAAGTACCTCGTAGAGATTGGCCGTGTGCCAATGATCTCTGTAGAAGAAGAGATTGAACTTGCTCAAAAGATTAAAAAAGGTGGACGTGAAGGTGAGCGCGCAAAAGACAAACTGGTGAAGGCCAATTTACGCTTTGTCGTTTCGGTGGCCAAGCAGTATCAACACCAGGGCTTGGGTCTCACAGACCTTATTGATGAAGGAAATATTGGCCTTGTCAAGGCCGCGGAGAAATTTGACGAGACACGTGGATTCAAATTTATCTCCTATGCGGTGTGGTGGATACGCCAAAGCATCCTGCAGGCCATAGCCGAGCAGAGCCGCATCGTGAGACTGCCTCTCAATCAAGTGGGTGCTTTGTCGAAGATTAACGCTGAAATTTCTAAGTTCGAGCAGGAGAACCAGCGGCGTCCGTCGGTGCATGAGCTTTCTGACTTGACGAACATAGACGAGACCAAGATTGACCAGACTATCAAGGCCGACAACCACCACATGAGCATCGATGCCCCTTTTCAGGAGGATGATGATAACAGCATGGCCGATGTGTTGGCATCGGGCGAAGACAGCCGTGCTGACAAGCATGTCGACTACGAAAGCATGTCGCATGAGCTTGATACCGTGTTGCGTAATGTCCTTAAGGACAGGGAAATCACTATTGTTCGTGAATGTTTTGGTATAGGTTGTAATGAGAAAGGTCTAGAGGAGATAGGCGACCAGCTGGGGCTCACCCGAGAGCGTGTCAGACAGATACGCGAAAAGAGCATCGTGAAGCTCAGGGAGAGTGGCTACTCTAAGCTGCTCATCAAATACTTGGGTTAAGTGGCACTGGCCAACAGTTCACATTAACATCAATCCATGGAAAGCAATTGCATAGAGGTAAAAGGTGCGCGCGTCAACAATCTGAAAAATATCAGTTTGAATATCCCGCGCAATAAGTTCATTACCATTACTGGAGTTTCCGGCTCCGGGAAATCATCACTTGCTTTTGATACCCTCTATGCAGAAGGGCAGCGGCGTTATGTGGAAAGCCTTTCCAGCTATGCACGGCAGTTCTTGGGCAGGATGAATAAACCGGAATGTGATTTTATTAAAGGCTTGCCTCCTGCCATAGCTATAGAGCAGAAGGTCATTTCGCGCAATCCGCGCTCAACGGTAGGCACTTCTACGGAAATCTACGAATACCTGAAGTTGCTATATGCCCGTATCGGACACACCTACTCTCCCATTTCCGGCCAAGAAGTCAAGAAACATTCTGCCGATGACATTGTCAGCCAGACCTTCAGCTATTCAGACGGCACGCGATTCATGGTACTTGCTCCTCTGCATAGGCCCGTCGGTCGAACGGTTGCCAAGCAACTGGAAATGTATCTACAGGAAGGATACACGCGACTGATGTCTGGAGGCAATGTGTTTAGGATAGAAGACATGCTTGTGGACGAAGCGAAAATGAATAGCATCTCAAACGACGCTTATTTAGTCATTGACCGCATGAGTGTCTCGCATGAGAAAGACAGTATCGCACGTCTCACAGATTCTCTCGAAACGGCATTGTACGAGGGCAACGGAGAATGTCGTCTGGTCTTCATTCCTTCTGGTATATCCTACGACTATTCATCGCGTTTTGAAGCGGACGGGATAAAGTTTGAGGAGCCCAACGAGAACATGTTCTCGTTCAATTCACCACTGGGAGCCTGTCCCACTTGTGAAGGATTTGGGAGCATTATAGGGATAGACGAGAAACTAGTTATCCCCAATTCCTCTTTATCTGTTTATGACGGATGTGTGCAGTGTTGGCATGGCGAGAAGATGCAGGTGTGGAAAGATGAGTTCTGCCGGCGTGCCAGACAGGTTGATTTCCCCGTTTTCAAACCCTACTTGGAATTGTCAAGCCAAGAAAAAGACTGGCTGTGGCATGGTCTGCCATCAGACCATAATGGAGACGGTACCATGAAGGAAGATGCTGTTTGCGTGGACTCGTTTTTCCAAATGATGAAAAACAATCAGTACAAGATACAGTATCGTGTGATGCTCAGTCGCTACCGTGGTAAGACGGTCTGTCCAGATTGTCATGGCGCGCGTCTCAAAAAGGAAACGTCGTGGGTAAAAATCGGCGGCCGAAGTATCACAGACTTGGTGCAGATGCCAGTCGGAAAGCTCTACCAATGGTTCCAGCAATTGCAGCTTCCTGACAATGAGCACGAAATAGTCATGAGGCTTCTGGCGGAAATCACCTCGCGCCTAAGATTCCTTTGCGAAGTGGGACTGGGGTATCTCACCCTCAACCGCAAGAGTAACACCTTGTCGGGAGGTGAGAGCCAGCGTATCAATCTCACCACATCGTTGGGGTCATCCTTAGTGGGAAGCCTCTATATTCTTGACGAACCGAGCATTGGCTTGCATAGCCGTGACACCGAACGGCTCATCCGGGTGCTGAGAGAATTGCAAGAGATAGGCAATTCAGTCATCGTGGTAGAACATGATGAGGAGATCATGCAGGCTGCCGACTGGCTCATTGACATAGGGCCTGACGCAGGCGAACAAGGTGGTGAAATCGTGTATGAGGGGCAACCGCCTAAAGTCTTGGGCAAAGGCGGCACCCAAGACACGAACGACAAACTGCTAAAGAAATTTCCAAAGAGCCATACAGTCAGGTACTTGACTGGAATGGATAAAATAGCATTGCCCACATCGCGTCGCCGATGGAATCGCTCCATATTGCTTAAGGGGGCGCGCATGAACAATCTTTGTGGCATAGACGTCGAGTTTCCGCTTAATGTGCTGACCGTGGTCACAGGTGTCTCGGGCTCAGGAAAATCAAGCCTGGTAAAAGGCATTCTCTACCCTGCCCTGAAAAGGCGTATGAACGAAGTGGCAGACGCTCCTGGTGAATATCTCTCGTTGGCAGGAGAATGGCAGGCGCTGAGCCATGTAGAACTTGTCGACCAAAACCCGATTGGAAAGAGTACACGTTCCAATCCAGCCACCTATCTGAAGGCTTATGATGCCATCCGCGACCTGTACGCCAGCCAACCCTTGGCCAAACAGATGGGGTTCCCAGCCCAGTTTTTCTCGTTCAATGCCGATGGCGGTCGTTGTGAGGAATGCAAAGGCGCAGGTGTCATCACGGTAGAGATGCAGTTTATGGCTGACCTCACTTTAGAGTGTGAAACGTGCCACGGCAAACGTTTCAAGCAAGACATTCTTGATGTGCGCTTTGAGGGAAAGAATATCAACGATGTGCTCAACATGACGGTCAGCGAAGCCATCAGCTTTTTTTCCGGCTATGGTCAGAATGCCATTGTTTCCCGACTGCAACCCCTGGAAGACGTAGGCTTGGGCTACATCAAGCTCGGGCAGAGCTCGTCAACCCTATCGGGAGGAGAGAACCAACGCGTGAAATTGGCTTATTTTATTGGACAAGAGCGACAGTCCCCCACCCTCTTCATCTTTGACGAGCCCACTACGGGTTTGCACTTCCATGACATCAACCGCCTGCTTAGTGCCTTCAATGCGCTCATCGAACGTGGTCATAGTTTGTTGGTCATCGAGCACAATATGGACATCATCAAGGAGGCTGACTGGGTGATTGATTTGGGGCCAGACGGCGGCGACAAGGGTGGTCGCTTGGTGTGCAAGGGCACGCCTGAGGATATTGTAAAATGTCCATATAGCATTACAGGAAGATACCTTAATGAGAAACTATCATGACCCACTGTCCCATGTTGTCCATACTTATCCCAACATTCAACGATGATTGTCGCGAATTGGTCAAGGGTCTAGCCGATCAGGCGAAAAGCTCAGGCCTGACCGACTGGGAAATAATTGTTGCCGATGACGGGTCAACGGATGATGCTGTTATAGTGCTCAATGAGACTTTGAACGAGATACCCGGTTGCTGCTATATTAGGAAAAGAAGAAACGTGGGGCGAGCTGCCATCCGCAACTTTCTCGCCCACGAAGCGCATGGAGAATTCTTGTTGTTCATCGATGCGGACATGACGCTTGTTGATTCCCATTACCTCGAAAGATATGTGGAGGTGCAAGATTCTTGTTCTGTAGCATATGGAGGCTATTGTGTACGAGGAGGGACATTGTCCAACTTGAGGTACATTTATGAGCGGAACGGAGAAAAGAACCATTCTGCAGCAATGCGCAGAAGTAATCCCTATCAAGACTTTCACACATCCAATTTCATGATTGCCCGCGACGTGATGTTAGCGGTACCCTTCGATGAGCGTTTTCGTCATTACGGGTATGAAGACGTGTTGTTCGGCAAACAATTGCTTGTTCGCGGTATTTCCATCCTTCATATCGACAATCCTGTATGCTTCAGCACGTTTGAAACGAATGATGAATTCATCAGAAAGACGGAAGAAGGCTTACGCACATTGCGTACATTCCGCAATGAGCTCAAGGGGTATTCATCTTTACTTAGCCTTGCTGAAAAGATTGAACGTTATAAATTGAAAACACTGACAGTTAATCTTTTGCGAAAGCTAAGAAAACCTTTAGTTAAATGGGCTTCGTCAAGTAGTCCTAGTCTATTGGCTTTCCGCCTTTATAAGTTGGGGTACTATCTGAGTCTCGACTGAGACCACGCCTTATTCCCGTTGCTTGGGCTTGGGTACTTCACGCAGGCTCACTTTCCAAAACCCCTCATGTTGCGTAACGAGTATTCCATAGTTGGTCTCCTTATCAACAAGTGTCACGCTTCCCAAACTATCCATACGCAGGAAGTTTGTTACCCGGACATCTACAATAGCCATGCTGTCGTTGAGAAAACGGGTGCTCCCCAATGAGCACGCCACATCCCTTTTCAGTTTTCTAAGGCTATCCACGTCATCTTGGGTGACTTGCGAAGCCACAAATCTGAGCCAACGGTAGGACGCCGTGTCGCAACTGTTCATGGCCTTGCTATATCTCCATCTGAAATAAGATTGTGCAAAAGAATCAACACATGCCTCCAGCTGTTGGTTTTTGTGGGTACATGAAGAGAGTGGCATACCAAGCAGCGTGCCACCCAAAAACAGCGATAAAGCCGTCGCGGAACAATGTTGCTTTCTCATCTGTTGACTGTATAACTGATAGTGCAAAGTTATAGATTCCCATACTTAGAACCAAATATTTGGCTGAATATTTCAAAAAACAAACCATCGTTTATTTCTCTTAAACGAAATGGGGGAGACAGGGAATTTAAGGATTTTTGTACTATAAAACTTGAATATTTCCTTTCTTTTAGTTACCTTTGTGCTAAAATTAAAATCAAAATGCTGCACTTTATATCATTTGGCAGCGGAAGCAGCGGCAATTGCAGCTTCCTGTTCACGGAGAATGATGGGCTCCTGATAGATGCCGGCGTTGGTGTAAGATCACTCAAGAGGCAGTTTAAAGATTTCGGGTTGCATTTGTCTGACGTCAAAAACATACTCATCACCCACGATCATGCAGACCATGTGAAGTCGGTGGGCAGCTTAAGCAAGGAAAAGAACCTGCCTGTTTGGACGACACGAGGCGTTCATGCGGGAATCAACAAAAACTGGTGTGTCAGGCACAAGATAGCTCCTGAACATGTGAAGTATGTCGAGAAAGGTAACACATTTCAACTGGGTGATTTCGCGGTAACGCCTTTTGGAGTGCCACACGATAGCGAGGACAACGTGGGCTATTGCATCGAGCACGGAGGAGTGACCTTTGTGCTAATGACCGATGTAGGCCATCTCACTGATGAGATGAGGGAATACATTGGTAAGGCCAACTATCTTGTGATTGAAGCTGACTACGACAAGAAAAGGCTTCTGGACGGTCCCTACCCCAAACATCTGAAGAGTCGCATTTTGGGTCCGTCTGGTCACATGAGCAACGAAGAGTGTGGCACCGCGCTTGCAGAAAATGCCACGCCCAAACTCCGTAATGTGTGGCTTTGTCATTTGAGTGATACAAACAATGATCCCGATCTGGCCGAAAATACGGTTAAGCAAGTGTTGAGAGCTCATGGCATTGTGGTCGGAAATGATCATGGAGCCGACTTCAGGTTGAATGTGCTTAAACGCAAAACCGCATCGGGAGTCTTTGACCTGGAATAAATCCTTACCCTGTGTTTAACCAAACCCTGTGTAGCTATGATCAAGCATATGACATTCATGACACGATGGTGGCTGTTTCTCGTTTTACTAATATTGCCCATTACAGATGGCATACACCAAAGCCATTGAGCTTGACACGACTTTCGTAGAAGCTATTTATAATAAAGGTGATAGATAAACAAGAGAACAGATAATCATGAAAATACAAGATAAGCGTTTTGTAGACAGATGGAAAGCACCCGCAAGCCGTATGTGCCGTTTATGGTGCGTCTTCGTTCTTGCCTTGGGTTGTGCGTGGGCATCCCCCGAGGCTGCCATGGGGCAGAAAAAACAAATTTCTACTGCCAAGGAGAATATCAAGAAAGGAAGCAATTTGGAAAATGCCGAACAAACGATGTGCACCTTGCTAAAAGACTCGGCCAACAGAAACAACACGAAAATATGGTCTGTGCTGTTTGATGCACTGAAAAAACAATATGAGCAAGGAAACGAGAAGATTTACTTGAAGCAAAATTACGATACGGCCAACTTGTTCAAAATCGCATCCCGTATGTTTCAGCAGATGGAGGCTTTCGACTCCATCGATGCAATGCCGGATGAAAAGGGACATGTAAAGCTGACCATGAGAAAGGTAAATGCGGATTTCCTCAATCGCTTACGTCCCAATCTTTTTAGTGGGGGGCATTTCTTCATTCGCAAGAAGAAATACGAAGATGCGTACCGATTGTTCGACCAATACATAGATGCAGCGCGTCAACCTATGTTTGCAGCATATCATTATAATGAAAAGGATGCAAATATTCCTGAGGCTTCTTACTGGGCTGTCTATTGTGCATACAAAATGGAAGATAGTCAGAAAACACTCCATCATACCTATCAGGCCTTGAAAGACACTGCGCATTACGAGATGATGTTGCAATATCTTGCCGAGACATATAAGCGGGACGCAGACACGAGCCGCTACATGAAGACGCTGATGGAGGGATTCCGCAGATATCCTTTGTCGTTGTTTTTCTATTCTCATCTGATTGATTCCTATTCCCTAACGGGACAATGGAGCAAGGCTTTGGCTCTCACGGACAGCGCTCTGAAAGTGGACAGCACCAGCCAACTCTTCTGGCAAACCAAAGGCACAATACTTCTGAATATGGGAGACTTTGCCCATTGTTTTGACATCAGCCAGCGTCTGATTAACGAAAATGACAGCATGCCCGAGGCTTGGCTTAATGCAGGCTTGGCCAAGTTCAATTTGGGAGTGGGACTAGACAAGACAGCCCAACCTTCAAAACTGCGCAATACCACTCTGCAATATTACAAGGATGCCCTACCCTACCTTGTCAAATACCGCGCATTAAGACCCGAGAGAAAAGACAAATGGGCATTGCCTCTATATACGATTTACCTCAATCTGAACATGGGAAAAGAGTTTGATGAAATCGATAAACTGATGGAAAAATGAATAGCCAAGACATTATAAGGAAGATGGGCATAACGCTAAATGTTATGCAGGAGGCAACTGCTGATGCCATAACCAATGGAAAGGATGATGTGGTGGTCTTGAGTCCCACCGGATCAGGAAAGACATTGGCGTATTTGCTGCCGACAGCGGAAATGATACAACCAAGTTGCGACCAAGTGCAAGCAATCATCATTGTACCCGGTCGAGAACTGGCCGTACAAACTGTCAACGTGTTTGAGAGAATGAAGACTGGTCTCCGCGCCTGTGCCTGCTATGGTGGAAGGCCCACAATGGACGAGCATCGTACAATAAGGCAAACGAAACCACAGGTGGTCTGTGGAACCCCAGGACGCCTCAATGACCATATTGCTAAGGGGAACTTTGATGTTGATCATGTTAGCTTCGTGATCATTGATGAGTTTGACAAATGTTTGGAGATGGGGTTCCGTGATGAGATGCGTGTGCTCATAAGCCACATGCCAAAGCAGGCAAGGAAGGTACTTCTTTCTGCCACTGATGCAGAAGATATCAACGAGATGACACCACGTGCCTCTCGTTTGGACTTTCGAGTGGAGCAAGCGCAAGTTCCGGAGCGGGTGAAGGTATGTGCGGTTCATTCTCCTCAAAAGGACAAACTGGAAACGCTGGCACTACTTCTGCATGCTTTTGGACAGGAAAGTTCTATTGTTTTCGTCAATTATCGCGAATCGGTTGAGCGTACCGCGGATTTTCTCCTGCAGCAGGGGTTTACCTTGAGTGCCTATCATGGCGGTTTGGACCAAAAGGCCAGAGAGGACACGCTCTATAAGTTTCTCAATGGCTCAGCGAACATAATGGTGAGCACAGACTTGGGAAGCCGGGGGTTGGACATCCCCGGCATACAAAATATCATTCACTATCATCTTCCCGAAAGTGAGGACAGCTATGTTCACCGTGTTGGAAGAACTGCGCGATGGGACAACTCGGGACAGGCATACTTTATACTTGCTCCGGACGAGCAAATCCCCGAATATGTTCATGCAGAAGTGAGAGACTATGAAATTCCTATTGCCGACACTGACATCTGCCCACAACCTCGTATGGCTACACTTTATATCGGCAAAGGGAAAAAGGACAAAATATCCAAAGGGGATATCGTTGGTTTTCTTTGTAAGAAGGGGGGGCTGCAATCTTCACAAATTGGACGTATTGACGTGAAAGATCATTACGCTTACGCTGCGATTGACAGGAAGCAACTTAAAAGTGTTCTGCGATGTGTGATGGGAGAAAAAATCAAGGGTTTACGTACCATTGTGGAAGAAATACGCTAATACTTAATACTTTTTGGATAGGAAGCGAATGAACATGCAAGACAAAGTATTGCTTTTACATTAAATTAAAACATTCGGAAAATATCTCTGATAAATTTGTTTTATTGAGATAATATCTGTATCTTCGCATCAGAAACAAGTAAGGTAGACTTTATTAATCCTAAAAATAAATTGACGAGATGAAGAAGTACAATTTTAATGCGGGCCCCTCAATGCTTCCGCGTGAAGTCATTGAGAACACAGCGAAACAAATCCTGGATTTCAACGGCTCTGGTCTTTCCTTGATGGAAATAAGTCACCGTGCAAAGGATTTCCAGCCGGTGGTGGATGAGGCGGTAGCACTCATCAAGGAATTGCTTGACATTCCGGAAGGTTATTCCGTGATTTTCCTCGGTGGCGGCGCTTCGTTGCAGTTTATGCAGATTCCCGCCAATTTCCTAATCAAGAAAGCTGGCTATTTGAACACCGGCACGTGGGCAAAGAAAGCCATGAAGGAAGCAAAACTCTTTGGAGAAGTAGTGGAAGTCGCGTCTTCTGCAGACAAGAATTACACATACCTGCCTCATAATATTGATATCCCCACAGATTTGGACTATCTCCACATCACTACCAACAATACTATCTTTGGTACTGAAATCCGTCAGGACTTGGAGTCTCCCGTACCCATGATTGCAGACATGAGTTCAGACATCATGAGCCGTCCGGTGGATGTGTCTAAGTACACGGCAATATATGCGGGTGCACAGAAGAACATGTCTATGGCCGGCGTCACAGTGGTGATTGTTAAAGACGACATGCTGGGCAAGGCTCCTCGTGAGCTCCCTACAATGATTGACTACCGTACCCATGTGGAGAAAGGATCCATGTTCAACACTCCTCCTGTAGTTCCTATTTACTCTCTGCTCGAGACAATGCGCTGGGTCAAGGCGCAAGGTGGTGTCACGGAGATGGATCGTCGAGCCAAGGAACGGGCAAAAATCGTTTATGATGAGATTGACAACAATAAGTTGTTCCGTGGAACAGTAGCTGAGGCTGACCGCTCGCTCATGAACATCTGCTTCGTGATGAACGATGAGTACAAGGAGCTGGAGAAACCGTTCCTCGAATTTGCAACAGAACGCGGTATGGTCGGTATCAAAGGTCATCGCAGTGTGGGTGGCTTCCGTGCGAGTTGCTATAACGCCCAGACGATTGAAGGTGTGAATGCCCTCGTGAAGGCGATGAAAGATTTTGAGGCACAACATTAACTTTAACATCATTCTCTCATGAAAATACTTGTAGCTACAGAGAAACCGTTTGCTTCTGCCGCTGTTGAGGGCATCAAGAAAGAAGCAGAAGCAGCAGGCCACGACGTGGTACTGCTTGAAAGTTATACAAACAAACAACAATTGCTAGATGCTGTTGCCGAAGCAGATGCCATGATTGTTAGATCCGACAAGGTCACTTCCGAGGTGTTGGACGCGGCTAAAAATCTCAAAATAGTGGTGCGTGCAGGAGCAGGCTACGATTCCATCGACACTGTTTATGCTAAGGAAAAAGGCGTCATTGTTGAAAATACGCCTGGACAGAACTCCAATGCTGTCGCTGAACTTGTTTTCGGATTGCTGGTATATACGGTACGCAATTTCTTCAACGGAAAAAGCGGAAGCGAGTTGAAGGGAAAGAAACTGGGCATCCTTGCTTTTGGCAATGTAGGACGCAATGTTGCTCGCATAGCAAAAGGCTTTGGAATGGAAGTTTATGCTTTCGACGAGTTTATATCTAAGGATAAGATTGAGGCTCAGGGCGTTCATGGCGTTGACAGCAAGGACGACTTATTCAAGAGTTGTGATATCGTGTCATTACACATACCCGCAACAGACGAGACATGCCAAAGCATCAACTATCAGGTAGTCAACCAAATGAAGAAAGGCGGCATCATAATCAATACGGCTCGCAAAGAAATCATCAATGAGCCTGAGCTGCTGAAGCTTCTGAACGAGCGAACAGACCTGAAGTACATCTCTGATATCAAGCCTGATGCTGATGAGGATTTCAAAAAACTGGATGGCAGATATTTTGCTACACCAAAGAAAATGGGGGCTCAAACAGCTGAGGCCAATATCAATGCTGGCATTGCAGCTGCAAAACAAATTGTAGCCTTCTTTGCTACTGGTGACGAGAAATTCCGCGTTAATAAATAATTTACCACAAAGGCTTTGTCTCTCTTCATCCATAGTATGGGGAGACAAAGCCTTTTTGTCTTACCTAATTTTCTGTTGATATGGCTATCATTAAACCTTTCTGTGGCTTGCGTCCACCTAAAGACTTAGTGGAGAAGATTGAATCGAGACCTTATGATGTTCTGGATTCGCAAGAGGCACGCGAAGAAGCGGGTGACAATGAGATGTCGCTTTACCACATCATCAAGCCAGAAATTAATTTTCTGCCAAATGTTTCAGAATATGCGCCCTGCGTTTATGAGAGTGCTGCTGAACAGTTCCAAAAATTCCAGGATAAGGGTTGGCTGGTCCAGGACAAAGAGGAGCACTACTACATCTACGCACAGACCATGAATGGGAAGACCCAATATGGATTGGTTGTTGGCGCATCGGTGGATGATTACATGTCGGGAGTCATCAAAAAGCACGAGTTGACAAGGCGAGATAAAGAAGAAGACAGAATGAAGCATGTAAGGGTATGCGACGCTAACATGGAGCCCGTGTTCTTCGCTTATCCTGACAACGTTACTCTCGACAACTTGCTGAAAAGATATGCTGCCACAAAACCGGAATATGACTTTGTGGCTCCGATTGACGGTTTCCGCCATCAGTTTTGGGTAGTGTCTGAGAAGAAGGACATAGACGTCATTACTGAAGAGTTCCGTAAAATGCCTAATCTCTACATTGCTGATGGGCATCACCGTTCGGCAGCAGCTGCTCTCGTTGGAGATGAAAAGCGCAAGATGAATGCCAACCACAAAGGCAATGAAGAGTACAATTATTTTATGGCGGTTTGTTTCCCCGCTTCCCAATTGACAATCCTTGATTACAACCGCGTCGTTAAGGACCTTAATGGGATGACTTCGCAAGAGTTCCTTAAAGCCCTTGAGGCAGATTTTGTCGTCGTGGATAAGGGAGACAATGACTACAAACCCCAACACATCCATGAATTTTCGCTTTACCTCGACCACAAATGGTATAGCCTAGAGGCACGCCCTGGCACTTACAATGAGAATGACCCCATTGGCGTATTGGATGTAGACATCTCCAGTCGTCTCATTCTCGATAAACTAATGGACATTAAAGACTTAAGGTCAGACAAGCGGATTGATTTTGTGGGTGGTTTGCGCGGCTTGGAAGAGTTGCGCCGTCGGGTAGATAGTGGAGAAATGCGCTGGGCTTTAGCCCTTTATCCTGTCTCGATGGATCAAATCATGAACATTGCCGACAGTGGAAAGATTATGCCCCCTAAAGCCACTTGGTTTGAGCCCAAGCTACGCTCTGGACTTGTCGTGCACAAGCTAAAATGATGGATTCGTATCAAACATTAGAAGAAACAATAACTGGCGAGGGATATTACTCTGAAAAGCGTAGTAAATTCCTCGCCTTTGCTCATCACGTGGATACAGTAGAGCAAGCTAAGGCTTTCATTGCAAATTACCGGAAAAAGTATTTTGATGCGCGACACTGTTGCTACGCGTATGTGCTGGGATCAGACGGTTCTGAATTTCGGGCCTATGATGACGGTGAACCTTCTTCGACCGCAGGCAAGCCCATTCTGGGACAAATCGTTTCCCGCAATTTGACAAATGTGCTCATATGCGTTGTCCGTTATTATGGTGGGGTCAACTTGGGTACAGGAGGATTGATCGTGGCCTATCGAACGGCGGCAGCGGATGCCATCGATCATAGTAAAATAGTCACTCGATTGGTGCAAGAGCAAATCACTTTTCGTTTTACTTATCCTATGATGAATGGTGTCATGAATATTGTAAAAGAAATGCAACCTAAAATTATCTCGCAAACTTTCGATAATGATTGCGAGATTGTACTATCGATTAGGAAAAGTAAGGTGGAAGAACTCAGCAAACGCCTGCAAAATCTCAACTTTGGAGGGCAGAGCTAACCTCCTGCAGCCCCGTCTGCTCGGTACATTTCCTCCTCACCTAAGGACCAACGATAACAGACCTCACCTTTGCCTTCAGAAAAGGTCACCTTTTCTGCCGGAAAAGGTCACCTTTTCTGCCAGTAAAGGTCACCTTTTCTGCCAGTAAAGGTAAGGTCTACCAATGGCAAACCTCCGACCCCCTGAATACGGCGGTGAAAGCGAACTAAACAGAACGGCAATTTGAACATGGAACAGGAAAACAACCAATCATTTCGGCGCACCCGTTTTTAAGTGGGCAGAGTCGTTTTTCAGAGGTGCCACTTGTATTTGCGCTGGGCACGCTCAGGTGTTGTAACAAACCCGGAACTGTTCGATCCGCTGCTAGCCACACCCCGATACTGTGCCCAACGAGCGCGAATCCTGTCTACATAATCAACAGTCTCGTAGCCTCGCATATAACCATACTTTACGACAGGGTCATTATAATAAGGAGCGGAAGCCAGCTTTAGCACAAATTCGCGCACCTCTCCCCAGCTATGGGCGTTGCGTCCATGTTTGTTTGCCAGCGACATGGCGTCTCTAATATGATGGTAGCCTCCGTTATAACTGGCCAACACGAAGAGCGTCCGCTCGCCTGATGGCACTTCCTGGAAATAGGACTCCAGCTCGCGGATGTATTTGGCTGCTGCTGCAATGTTCTGTTCCGGATCATAGATTTTGTCACGAGACAATCCCAAATGATCGGCAGTGGACGGCATGATTTGCATCAGACCACATGCACCAGCCCAAGAGCGGGCTTTCGGATCGAACGTTGATTCTTGATAGCACTGGGCGGCAAGCAAACGCCAGTCCCACCGAGCCAAGGGAGCATAACGTCGGAAATAATGATCGTAGTGGGATATGACGCCACCCGAGCGGTCGAGCATGGGAGAGTAGACGTGGCGAACAATGTTGCGGGTGGATAGCCAAAATTGCTCTTCCTTTTTTGTTTTCTCGATCATGCTGGGCTTAAACCAACTGTTGAGGCTGTCCGCCAGTTCTGTGCTGGTCTTTGCCACGGCCCATTGTAACTTTCTTGACTGGTCGGTAGCTCCAGCGTAGCGGATGTCGTGGAAGGTTTTGGGTAGCGGTATTGCTATGACATCCGCATCGCCATCCTTGAGCTTGGTGATCATCTCTGTGGTATCCTTGCACACTTCCACGCGAAGTGATACACCCAACTTTTGGGCAAACTTCTCGCACAAAAGGTATTGCAATCCCATGCCGTGCCCATGATAATCATAATAGGTTTCCGGCCCCGACAAGGTGAGCATTATCAACTCCCCGTTATTTTGGATGTCGCTCATGGAGAATGAAGCATCGGAAGGGATGGAGTCCTCGCCAACGGAAGAGGCCCATGGGGTTATGGACTGTTTCTTCGTCTCTGAGCATGAGACGAACAATAAAAAGAGGATAAATATGTAAAAACCGTTGTCTTTCATTGTTATTCGCCACAAAATTAATATATTTATTGCACAAATGACAGGAATTGACTATATTTGCCATGAATTTTAAGCATAAATAGGTATTTCAACAACAATAGCACACGAATATGGGTACGATACGAATAGCCGTCCAATCCAAGGGGCGCCTCTACGAAGACACCATGAACTTGCTGAATGAGGCAGACATTCAGGTGAAAGAGAGCAAGCGAACATTGCTTATCAAGAGTTCTAATTTTCCACTTGAAGTGTTGTTTCTCCGCGATGACGACATACCCCAAAGTGTGGCCAGCGGTGTAGCCGACATCGGTATTGTAGGTGAAAACGAATTTATGGAGAAGCGCGAAGACGCGCAAATCATAATGAGATTGGGATTTTCCAAATGCAGACTTTCTTTGGCTATACCCAATGCGATTACCTACCCCGGATTGCAATGGTTTAACGGCCGCAAGATAGCCACATCATATCCCAATATCTTGCGCAACTTCATGAACAGCCATAACATCAAAGCTGACATTCATGTCATCACAGGTTCGGTAGAGATTAGCACAGGCATCGGTTTGGCGGATGCCATCTTCGACATCGTGTCGTCTGGCTCTACATTGGTCCATAACAACTTGAAAGAAGTTGAGACGGTAGTGAACAGTGAGGCTTTGCTCATAGGCAGCTGGCATATGGACGAAGAAAAGCACAATATTCTTAACGAGATGCTGTTCCGCTTTAGAGCTGTGAGGTCTGCTCAAAATAAAAAATACGTGATGATGAACGTTCCCAAAGACCAAATCGCAGCCATCACGGAGGTGCTTCCAGGCGTCAAGAGCCCGACCATCATTCCTCTGTCCGATTCCAACTGGTGCGCCATCCATACCGTGATTGACGAGAAACGCTTTTGGGAGATCATCGGCCAACTGAAAGAACTAGGTGCGCAAGGCATTCTTGTCACCCCCATTGAGAAAATGATCCTGTAAACATCAAGAGTATCAAGAGAGAGCATTATGAACATCATCAAGTATCCATCACGGGAATTGTGGCCCGACATCATTGCCCGACCGAAAATAGACAACACCAAGCTCCACGCTACAGTATCCAGCATCTTGAATGAGGTCAAAGCGCATGGAGACGACGCTATCAGAAACTATGAAGCACAATTTGACCATGCCCATCTCCATTCGCTTGCAGTAACGGAGGAGGAGATGGACGAAGCCTTGGCATCGGTAACGGATGACTTGAAGAAATCCATAGAGCTTGCGCACAGAAATATCGCAAAGTTTCATGAGTCGCAACGGTTTGAAGGACAGAAGATAGAGACGTCTCGAGGCGTCTGCTGTTGGCAAAAGACTGTTGCCATAGAGAAAGTGGGACTATACATCCCAGGTGGGACTGCCCCACTTTTCTCGACCGTGCTCATGCTCGCCACGCCAGCTAAGATTGCCGGCTGCAAGCAGATAGTGCTTTGCACCCCACCCGACCGCAATGGAAAGGTGAACCCAGCTATCCTCGTGGCAGCCCGCGTTGCTGGTGTCAGCCACATCTTCAAAGTGGGAGGCGTACAAGCCATAGGAGCCATGGCTTATGGTACAGAGAGCATTCCTCACGTCTACAAGATTTTTGGCCCCGGCAACCAATATGTGATGGCCGCCAAACAGTTGGTAAGCCTCCACGACACGGCCATTGACATGCCTGCTGGTCCCAGTGAAGTTTGTGTTATTGCTGATGATACAAGCTGCGCGGAGTTTGTGGCTGCCGATTTGCTCTCTCAAGCCGAGCATGGTACCGACTCGCAAGTTTTCCTCATCACAACATCCGAGTCTATGCTCAAGGAAGTGACAAAGCAGGTGGATGCGCAACTGGAGAGATTGCCGCGCAAGGAGATAGCCCGACAAGCTCTTGCCAACTCCCGGTTTGTCCTCGTACACGATAAGGCAGAAGCTATGGAGTTAAGCAACGCTTATGCGCCCGAACATCTCATCATAGCAACCGCTGACCATGAGTGTTTGTCTCAACAAGTCGTCAATGCCGGCAGTGTCTTCTTGGGCAGGTGGGCTTGTGAGAGCGCAGGAGATTACGCGAGCGGAACCAACCACACGCTACCCACCCATCAATATGCATTGGCATACAATGGTGTCAACCTCGACAGTTTCAATAGGAAGATTACATTCCAATACTTGTCTGAAGATGGTGTTCAAAACATTGGCCACGCTGTGGTTTGTATGGCCGAGAATGAGCTGCTGGAAGCCCATGCCCAAGCCATGCGCATGAGGATAGACGCGCTCAAGACCAAGTTATAAGCCATTATTGGCGGTGGAATAAATAACGTGACACGATCCAACAGGTGTTTTTACATCGTCACTTGGAGGTTGTGTTAGGAGAAGTTGAACGATTACTTTAAAACATCCCGAAAGAAAGGGAAGCGAAACATGAAATCATTACAAGAGTTGGTAAGACCCAACATATGGAAACTGGCACCTTACAGTTCTGCAAGAAACGAGTATGCAGGAATGGACGCACACGTGTTTTTGGATGCCAACGAAAACCCATATAATGCACCCTACAACCGATATCCGGACCCTCTCCAAAAGAACCTGAAGGATCAATTGGGCAAAATCAAGAATGTGAAATCAGAAAACATCTTCTTGGGTAACGGCTCGGACGAGGCTATCGACCTGGTATACCGTGTGTTTTGCAGACCGGGTATTGACAATGTGGTGGCGATTGAGCCTACCTATGGCATGTACAAGGTGTGTGCAGACACCAATGATGTGGAATATCGGCCCGTCATGCTCGATGAGCATTTTGCCATGCATGCCAACGATTTGTTGCGCAGTTGCGATAAGCGTACCAAGGTGATTTGGATCTGTTCGCCCAACAATCCAACAGGCAATAACATGAATGTTGGAGAGATAGAGAAAGTCCTTCAGGAGTTTTCCGGCATTGTGGTCATCGATGAGGCCTATGGAGATTTTTCTGCGGCACCCATGTTCAGATCACGCCTTGCTGAATTTCCCAACTTGATTGTGCTCAATACCATGAGCAAGGCGTGGGGATGCGCTGCCTTACGACTAGGCATGGCTTTTGCCAGTAAGGATATTATCGACCTGTTCAATAAGGTCAAATACCCCTATAACGTCAACCTGCTCACTCAACAACAGGCGATGAAAATGCTCAATGAGCGAGAGGATGTTGAGAAATGGGTTCTTATGCTGTTGCAGGAACGAGTAAGACTCATGCAGGCTTTCCAGGAATTGCCTATCTGTGAAAAGGTCTATGCTTCTGATGCCAATTTCTTCTTGGCCAAGATGACCGATGCCCAAGCGATTTACGACTATCTTGTGAACAAAGGCATTATCGTACGCAACCGCACCCGGGTGTCGCTCTGTCAAGATTGCTTGAGAATCACCGTAGGCACCAAGACCGAAAACTCAGAGCTTCTTGGAGCCTTGCGCCAGTACGAATGAGCGCATTCCAACGTTGGCAAGGCTCTTGCTTAACGCTGATGTTGATAGTAGAACCAATAGGTGTTGCCATACTTTTCGCGCAGTACGGTGTATCGTTCGCGTTTGTCTGTATATTTCTTCTGCAAGTCCTGATAATCGTCAAAATCAGCATCCTCAACACTGTTGTGGTAGATTACCGCAGGGTGACTTGTCATGTGGTTATAAAGTATCAACGCTTCCTTATAATGCTTTGGGAGACTGTCATTGACGGTGTAGAACTTAGGCAGAGTGCGTGCGAACTGTCCTAGGTTACAGTCAAGCAGATAGGCACACAGGAGCCAATCGTGGGCTGCCTTGGTTGCCCTGTTGCTACGATGCAGCATCTTTAAGTAATTCATTGGCCTAAGATGCTCTCTGAACACGACACCCAGATGCGCATAAAGGTAACGCTCGTCTGCCATCATGAGTTTCACCGAACTTCCGTTGGGCAACATGGCATCGGCCCCTCCCACTAAAGGATAGGTGAAGAGTTTTTCCCCTAACAGGTTGTTTTCAGAGAGAGACCACACACGAAGCATCGTCAGGCTACTATCGGTCTTGGTTTCGTCTGCTCCGACTTTAAGTGCTGAAGCGTAATCGCCGTTTGCCAAGTCTCCCTCTATGCGTAAGCGATAGTGAAAGATCGCATCCGTGTTGCCCAGCATGCACACGGCAATTCCCATGATGGTCATTGTGAGCATGTTTTGCCATGATAAGCAGGAGAATATGCCTGTCTCACCGGCTGATTGCTCGAGCGATTCCAATTGTCTGCAAATCCATACCAAGCCCGCATACGCCACCATAAGCAACGGAAACCCCCATAGCCAATTTCCTAAATAGGGCTCGTGGTCTATATCTGATGTGATGTCCGTTAGGACACCCAACAGCAACATGGATGGCAGGTAAGTGAGTGCATGCGAACGCCTGGAGAGCCCAGTAAGGCCGTAAACCACACATTGCAAAGCCCACAAGATAGCAGTCAACAAGACGGCTCCTATGGTGCGGTCATAATGGGTCGCTCCATGTGCAAGCACGTGTTGGGTTACCGCCAAAATATCAGCTTGGTAGTCAAAGAGATATAAAAACGTGAACGTCAAGAAAAAAATGGCACACATCACCCTCATGATGATGGTGCCATTTTTGGTAGTATCTATCATTGTGAAAACGATTATTTGTTTTTCTTAAGCACTACCGCAGAACGAGCCGGTATGTAAAGTTTCAGCCAGCCTTTCTTGTCTTTCTCATAGATAGGGTCATAATTGGTGAGGTGCATCACATCATCATCGGCAAAGCCGTAGCCTCCGAACGCCTTGGCGTCACTATTGAGCACCACATTATAAGCCCCTTCCGGCACGAGGAAACCGTAATCAGTATAAGAATGTGTAGGTGAGAAATTGAACACGAATACGAGGTCGCCACGCATGAATGCGAGCACCTGGTCGCCATCATTATGCCAGATTTCTTGCACGGGCATCTTAATGAAGTTTTTTTCGCCCTTTACCACCCTGAGCATCTCTTGGTCAAAGTCGCCCAAATAATGATAATCCAAGTCAGCGTTGTCCACAAGATTCCATTGCCGGCGCGCATACTTGTAGCTCCACCCGTTCCCCTCGCGTGGGAAATCGATCCATTCCGGATGGCCAAACTCGTTGCCCATGAAATTCAGGTAGCCCCCGTTGATTGTGCCCAGCGTGACCAGGCGTATCATCTTGTGTAAGGCTATACCGCGATGCACCATCTCATTTTCATCCCCATGCTTAAAATGCCAGTACATATCAGCGTCAATCAGACGGAAGATGATGGTCTTGTCTCCCACAAGCGCTTGGTCATGACTCTCGCAGTAGGAGATGGTCTTTTCGTCAGCGCGTCGGTTTTTGACTTCCCAGAAGATGCTGCTGGGCTTCCAGTCCTCATCACGGCGTTCCTTGATGGTCTTAATCCAATAGTCCGGAATGTTCATGGCCATGCGGTAGTTGAACCCATATCCACCATCCTCAAACTTGGCTGCCAGACCCGGCATGCCGCTTACCTCCTCGGCTATCGTGATGGCGTGTGGATTGACCTCATGTATGAGTTTGTTGGCAAGGGTCAGGTAGCAAATGGCATTATCGTCCTCATGACCATTGAAATAGTCGTTGTAGTTGACAAACGCCTCCCCCAGTCCATGACTATAATAGAGCATAGATGTTACACCGTCGAAACGGAAACCGTCGAAATGGAATACCTCCAGCCAATATTTGCAATTGCTCAGCAAGAAATGGATGACGTCGTCCTTGCCATAGTCGAAGCATAGGCTATCCCAGGCAGGATGCTCATGGCGCTCACCTGGGTAGAAAAACTGGTTGGGATCACCCGCAAGATTGCCCAGTCCTTCTACCTCATTCTTTACGGCATGAGAATGGACGATATCCATGATGACAGCCACTCCCTGTTTGTGGGCTTCGTCAATCAGAGCTTTCAGTTCCTCAGGTGTACCAAAACGGCTGGAAGGGGCAAAGAAGGAACTAACGTGGTAACCGAAACTGCCATAGTAGGGATGTTCCTGTATGGCCATAATCTGGATGCAGTTGTAACCATCCTTGATGATTCTAGGCAACACATTATCCTTGAATTCCGTGTAGGTACCCACTTTCTCGGCATCCTGTCCCATGCCCACATGACATTCGTAGATGAGCAGCGGATTAGTGTTGGGCTTGAAGTTTTTCTTCTTCCACTGGTATGGAGTCTTGGGAGCCCATACCTGAGCCGAGAAAATCTTGGTCTTTTCGTCCTGCACAGCACGCTGGCACCAAGCGGGTATACGTTCGCCTTGTCCGCCGTTCCATTTGACGTGCATCTTGTAGAGATCGCCATGTTTCATGGCCTTGGCCGGTAACTTTAGTTCCCAGTTTCCTGTGCCGTCGATTCTACGGCAACGGTATTTCTCATCCTCCGTCCAGTTGTTGAAGTCTCCCACCAGGTAGATGTCGGTGGCATTGGGTGCCCACTCACGGAAGATCCATCCTCCGTGGGGTATTTTGTGCAATCCAAAATACTCGTAGCCGTTGGCAAAGTCTGAAAGAGTAGACTTCCCATTGTGGGTCAGTTGCCCTATTTTCCAGAGCGCGTGCTCATGACGTCCGCGTATAGCGTCTTCATAGGGTTCCAGATAAGGGTCGCTTGCCACAATGCCGATGTGCTTGGGCAAAGGCTTGGCAGATGATTTCTTTGCTGTCATAGTTTGATAATATATGATGATTTAAGCTTTGATTTTGAAAACAGCTTTCTTGAAGCTTTGAAGGTCTGAAATGCATGGTGCATGGCCGTCTTGAGGTGTGAACACCACAAACTGGCCTTTCCGGAGAGTCAGCACTGTTTGTGGGCGGACACCTGGCAACAATGCGCAATCGTTCTTCTCGTCAAAGTCGACGGTGGGCAAGTCTGCAAGCGGCGTGTATCCATAGCGCTCGTCTGCCTCAAGGGGAACCTGTATGTCAATCATCTTGCGGTGATACTCAATGACTGCTTCGTCTTCGGTTCTTCCTGTAGCCGTCTGTATGTTGACATAAGCATCGTCGCCGGCAATAGGATGCTTGCCGGCGGGAAGCGTGTTCAGATCATGCTCTCTCATAAAAGCCACAACGTTGGCGACAAGCCGATGGAGCGGCTCATATCGTTCCAAGTTGTCAAGTGTGTCGATTATCATAGCTCTGTGCTGCTTGTTGATTGGTTTCTTATATCGGTTTCCATACCATCGGCTCACTGGTCGTTAAACCTTCGTCCGTTCTCGTAATGACCAGTGAATAGCACTGCTCCATTGCGGTCTTTCTCTACGAACTTTCCGTCACGAAGGTCGTTCACGTATGATCCTTCAAAACGTTTGCCTTCCTTAGATTCTTCGATAGCCTTGCCGTTGCGCATGCCATTTTTGTAGGTGCCTTTAAAGCGAGTACCGTTGGCATAATGGATAATCACTTGACCGTCTATCTTACCATTGACGTAGTCACCCTCAAAGATGTCGCCGTTCTTTTTGGTCAGTTTGCCGTGCCCGTTCAGAAGGTCATTTTTCCACATTCCTTCATAGCGGTCGCCATTAGTCCACATAAAGGTGCCAAATCCCTCACGTTCACCTTCGCTAAAATGGCCGATGTAGCGGTCGCCATTGGCATACTTGAAGATGCCTTCACCAGTGCGTTCTCCCTGGTCATAGTCGCCCTCGTACTCGTCACCGTTTTGGAATTGATAGATTCCACGGCCTTGCTGTATGTCGTCTTTCCATTCGCCTTTATATACATCACCGTCGGCATAGCGGTTGATGCCATAGCCACAACGTTGGTTGTTGGCCCAACTGCCCTCATAGGTCGTGCCATCGCCCCAGTCGAAGAAGCCTTTGCCCTCCTTTTTGTCGTTTTTCCACTGGCCATTATAGTAGGCACCATTGGCATAGGTGTATTTTCCCTTTCCATGTCTCATGTCGTGAAACCAGTTGCCGTCATATTTGTCACCATTAAAATAATACATGATGCCATGACCTTCTTGATAATCACGATACCATAACCCTACGTACTTGTTGTTGTTGCTAAAATAGTAGGTGCCTTGTCCATTTTGTTGTCCGAGCACCCAGTCGCCTTCATATTTCTCACCGTCAGAGAAGGTGAATACTCCATAACCCTGCCGTTTTCCCTTGACAAATTGTCCTTCGTAGTTGTTGCCGTTCTCATAGAGGGCACTGCCTTTTCCATAGGGTTTCCCTCCTGACATCTCGCCCTTGTAGACTCCTTTTACACCTTGTTCCTCAATGTTGCATGAACCCAACGATATCTTTTGGGCAGTCACCACCATGGGGGCGAGAGTCAGTAGTAATGTAAATATATAGGTCTTCACTGTTGTATTCGTATTTTTTCAATGTATGTTCAAAGGTAGCAAGAATAATCGAAAAGGTTGGCAAGCATTTCCTTTTTTAATTCATTCTTGTCTCATTTTAACATTCTTAAATACTTGAACTAACCACTCTGTTCCCCACCTGCCAGGGAAACTTTAAGAGTTCACTAGCACAATAGATGGTGGCGTTGAGCTCATTGTTAGGTCTCTTTTGTCACATAAGCCAGATTTTTCATACTCTCCACTTTGTTTTTTGCACAAAAGCTGTAACTTTGTAATCTAATTGCGACAGACAAAGAACGAATAGTATGACGATTTTACGATTATCCCTATTACGCCAAGCCATTAAGTCGTGGACATTGATTATTGCCAGCCTGTTGGCTACCAACCTGCTCTTGGGTAGCTGTGGCAACGAAGACACCACCAACGTCAGCGACATCAATAAGCAGACAGTGCTTATCTTCATGCCCTGGTCGGGCGACAACGCCAACAACCGAGGACTCTATAGCAACTTCCAGCAAAACCTCGACGGTATTGAGCATGCCATCATAGCCAACAAGGGCTACACGGGACGCCTCATAGTGTTCCTCAGCACATCGGCTAGCGCATCGACTCTCTATGAGGTGACCTACAAGAGTGGCACCATTAGCCACACAATCCTCAAAACCTATGATGGCACCGACTATACCACGGCATCAGGTATCTCACAGGTCATCAACGACGTGAAGTCCAACGCCTACGCTCTCAACTATGCCATGATTATCGGCGGACACGGGTGCGGATGGACCTATGCGTCTGACTGGAAGCAAACGAATGTCACTTCGAAGGTACGACAGGGCGTCCAGTGCCAGCCTGGAGTCTATCCCCAGACGCGCTTCTTCGGCTCGGCGGCCCCAGGTAGTTTTTCCATTGACGTGGAGACACTGGCAGAGGGCATCAGTCTGGCAGGCGTGAAGTTGCAATACATACTTTTTGACAATTGCTATATGGCCAACGTTGAGACAGCCTATGCGCTACGAAATGCCACCAACTGGCTCGTGGCCTCCACCTCTGAAGTGATGTCCCTGGGTATGCCTTACGCCTCGATGTGGCAATACTTAGGCTCATCGACACCCTCCTACAGCAACATGGTCAGCTCCTTCCTCTCGTTCTATACCAGCTACTCCACGCCCTGCGGCACCCTCTCGGCCATCGACTGCCGGCAGATGGACGCTTTGGCCACCCTCATGCTCAACATTAACAGCCACTATGCCCTACCCGACTCGCTCGTCGACTCGCTGCAGGTGCTCGACGGTTTCAGCACGCCCCTGTTCTATGACCTGGGCGACTATGTGAACCGCGTCTGCACGAACACCTCTCTCCTCAGCGACTTCGACGCGCAACTCAAGCGCACAGTACCCTACTTCGCCACGACCGACACACTCTACTCCAACCTCTACGAACACCCGGTATATATTGACGTCAAGAACTTCAGTGGACTCACTATCTCCGACCCGAGTCGCAACCAAGTGGCTATCAAGGGCAAACAGAAGACTGCATGGTGGAAAGCGACACATGCGGGTGATTGATAAAGGAAACTTTATCCTCCGATTACCTACTTGTACACACATGAAAAAAGCCTTATGCACACTTGCGCTAGCCTTGGCTACCCTGATGGCAATAGCGCAGAAATACATTCCATCACCTGAAAACCTAGCTGCCCGTGAAGAATTCCGTAACGCCAAGTTGGGCATCTTCCTGCATTGGGGCATCTACAGCACATTTGCCCAAGGCGAATGGTATCTACAAAACTATGTGCCCGACCGCATGGAGTATGCCAAGGCCGCCGACGCATTCTATCCCCACCGCTTTGATGCCCATCAGTGGATTAAGGCATTCAAAGATGCAGGAGCCCGATATGTCTGCTTCACTACACGTCACCACGACGGCTTCTCGATGTGGGACACGCAGCTGAGCGACTACAACATCGTGAAGGCCACACCCTTCAAACGCGATGTGGTGAAGGAACTGGCCGACGCATGTCATGAGGAGAATCTGGCACTCCATCTCTATTATAGCCATATCGATTGGATGCGTGACGATTATCCCATGGGACGCACAGGACGCCACTGCGGTAAGGACAGCACACGGAGCGACTGGCCTCACTATTTCCGTTTCATGAATGGCCAGCTGACCGAACTACTAACGCATTATGGTAAGGTTGGTGCCATCTGGTTTGACGGCTGGTGGGATCACGACCAGGATACGGTTCCCTTTGACTGGCATCTTGACGAGCAGTACACGCTCATCCACAAGCTGCAGCCCGCTTGCCTCATCGGCAACAACCACCACATGGAGCCCAACGAGGGCGAGGACATGCAGATCTTTGAGCGCGACCTGCCGGGCGAGAACAAGGCTGGCTTCGTGGACAAGGCCGCACAAGTAAGTCGCTTGCCCCTGGAGACATGCGAGACGATGAACGGCATGTGGGGCTACAAGGTAGTGGACCAGAACTACAAGTCGGTCGAAGACATCATCCGTCTGCTGGTCAACACCTCGGGCAAAGGTGCCAACCTGCTGCTCAATATCGGTCCGCAGCCCAACGGCGAACTGCCCAGCCTGGCTCTCGACCGCCTCAAAGGACTAGGACAATGGATGCACACCTATGGCCAGACGCTCTATGGTACCGATGCTGGCCCCGTGAAACCCTGCACATGGGGCGCCACAACAGAGAGAAACGACACGGTGTTTGTGCATGTTTGTCCCGCCAAAGGCACGGCGGCGCCAACTAGCATAAGCATGCCTATGGCCAAGAAGCCCAAAGCCGTGACCGACTTTCTGAGTGGCAAGCGGGTTGCCCACAACTATCGCCATGGACAGCTGACTATTGAGTTGCCCAACAAGCTGGCCACTCCCGACCACGTCATTATAATAAAGAACTAAAATTTACCACTTGGCTTAAATAGTTAGTCAATGGGGAGCTAATATTTAAGAAGCTGATTTACAACACATTTCGATTGAAAAAAGGCTTGCAGTCTCACGACTACAAGCCTTTGTACTTTCTGATTGCTTATACGTTATTATTGTAAGAGAGATCTAATTTCAGAAAGAGGACGTTCTTCCTGGTTTCCGTTGGGGTGGGTCACCATGAAATGGTCGAAAGCCGAACGGCCGTCAACATACTTCACTACTGCGATACCACCATCGCGGAGCTGCAGGGTGAAATAGCCATTACGCTTGCCGTCCACATACTTGCCGCGGAGCTTCTCCTTTCCATTGGCATAATAAGTAATGACATCACCATTGAGGATGGTATTCTGGTCGTTGCCTAGGTCCACAAATTTGTAGCCACCTTCGGCCTTCAACGTACCGTCCATATAAAAATCCTGGAACACATCTTCCTTCTTGTCTCCAGTACCCTGCGTCATCAGCAAACGATAATAGCTGGCCTGCCCAGCATTGGCAACGCTTATGTGGTTGCCAGCATAGTAAATGGTGTCAGCCACGACAACAGCATTGTCACTCACGCGCTTGTGACCGAAACTTGCTACGGTCATCAGCAACATCATGGAAATCAAAGCGATCTTTTTCATATTCTTGTCTCCTTTGTTTTTAGTTTTAGCTTTATTTTCTTTTGCAAAGATATACAAAATATATCTACTGACAATTATTCTTTAACACTATTTTATAATTAATTTTCAGTAGGTAAAATTTGAAAGAAGAAACAAAGGCTTAAATTTCAGAAACGAAGAAAAAGGCCTCTATACATTACACTTTTCCACTTAACCATATTCTCGCATTCTTTCATTTGGCACAACAACTGACACTTTGATAGTTTCTAGCAGCTGATTTAGAATGATAGTCTTTAACGAGAAAGCCGTTTTTATGGGAAAGCATCATTGTAATGTAAACAATATTTGTTCACATCAACAACCCATATCAAGCAAGCAAAACGCAGAAACTGTAAGATTGCGTCAGCAACAACGACTGTCTACAAGACAGCACATAGCAAAAAAACAGCTTAGGCTCACAGAGACGCATTCATGGTCTGCAAATGCCTAGGCTGTTATTATAAATGGTAGAAATCTGATTTTCTCGGATTGTCTTGGATGTTTGTATGCCTTTATCGTACGACCTTCAAAGCATGGGCATTGCCCACGCAACTGTTGGGCATTTGGATGTGGAGCATTTCGCACACAGTGGGAGCGATGTCTACAATATAGGCGGGTTCGCTAGTTTGACCATGTTGCACACCCCATCCAAAGAGCACAAAAGGAATGTGGGAGTCGTAGGGGTTCCATTGACCATGCGTCGTACCGACGTAATCTGGCGAATTACTCACATTCTCCCATCCTGCCTTAGCAACATAAAACAGGTCGCCACTGCGTTTCTTGTTATATCCATTCACTATTCGTTCACGAATAGGCTGTGGAATGGATGTCGTGAGGACCTTGTCATAGTCGACTACATAGAGAATGTTTTCTTCCTGTTCCAACGCCTTGATAACGATTGCCTTCACTTCATCAAGCGATTTACCACTCTTCTCAATCAATTCGTGATCAAGGTAGATACGGCCTGCGTTCTCATCCTTGATAATATTGCCGCTGACGCCAATTTCCTTACTGAGATGCTCTTGCAAAGGTTTCCAGTTATTCCAAGTTTCCAAGCCCCCTGCTGGCATTTTGTGCTCTTTCAATACATTGGGATTGTGTGAAGCACCATGGTCGGCCGACAGGAACAGCAGGTAGTTTCCACGGCCCACCTTACGGTCGAGTACCTGGAGAAAATGGGCCAGCTGCCGGTCCAACTCCATGTAAACGTCATGGTTCTCCTTGCCTCTAGTTCCAAAGGAATGACCGATGGCGTCGGTGGAGGAAATGCTAATGGCCAACAAATCTGTTACGCTATCCTCACCAAGATGCTCATTGTTGAGCACAGCCTCTGCCATTTGGAATGTCTTGGCCACCCCCTGCACCGATGTCTTCACATCTGTGCCAGGCTTCACTCCAATCTCTTTGTTAGTTGCTTTTACCCATTTGGGCAACTCGTCCATATAGTAGGTAGATGAGATAAAGTGTCCTGCCGACGTGTCCCACCAGTAGGCAGCATCTGCAGCATGCCCTGCTGGAAGGATGGCAGCACGGTCTTTCAAGGCAACGCCAAACACCTTGGCTTTGTAGTCCGTGGCAATCTTCAACACATCACCGATACCCGAGGCAATGAGGTTGCGTGGCGACATCTGTCCTTCGCGGCTTTTAGAACCGACACTTGCGACCGCCGTATCGGCGCAACAATAGGTCAGACGGCCATCCTTCCAGAAGTTGTTACCAGCAATACCTGTCAATGCAGGCACTGAACCCGTGTAGATACTCGAATGACCAATGGCTGTAACAGTAGGCACATAGTTGATCATGGTGTTCTCAAAACTGTAGCCGTCATCCACTATACGTCGCAGCCCACCGTCTTGGTATTGCTCGTAATAATAATACAGGTAGTCCCATCTCATTTGGTCTACCACTAAACCGACGACCAATTTAGGACGTTGGATTTCGGAAAAGCCTGGCAATGCCAAAGCCACCGCAAGGAGGAATGTTATGAGTTTCTTCATTTGTTGGGAGTGATTATGTATGATGCAAAGTTACTCAACTTTCTTCAGATTACAGAATATCAACATTTACAATTTCGTTTCAAATGACTTTCCCTAGAAAACGTTGTCACGAGGGCGATTAATATAGTTTACAGTTTTTGTTTGGTGAACGAATCACCTTTGCAATCTTTGTCCCTTTTGTCTATTTTACCTTATAGGTTTCGTTTGCTCAACTGTTTTGCTTGACAGTCATGTCATGTTTTTTGGTCAAAAAGTTTGTCATGGATTTCGGTTGAAATAGAGAG
>CAVIOP010000008.1:0-28601 GCA_963644485.1 bacterium
CTAAATGGTCCTTGATTTTTGCAACGTGTTGATTTTCAGTGGTTTAACAAAACCCTCGAAAATTGGCGTCTTTTCGGCCAACGGACCGGTTGGTGACTTTCGCGCCCATTTTTAGCATATATATTGTCCGCTTTCTTGACAGCCTAATACCATCGGTACCGTTGCTCGCTAGAGTGTTCAAAATCAGATTTGTTTTGAACTATTGCTATAATTATTCCCTTTGATGTCAGAGATACTTCATGAGGATGTCCCACACGGCGATGATATGGCATACCGAACCGATGAGCACGAAGAAGTGGAACACCGTGTGCATGAACCGGCGGCGGTTGAGACTGTAGAACACAGCCCCGGTGATGTAGCTGGCTCCCTCGCCGATGATCCACCAGAACGAGGCGCTGGGCAGCGAGGCGGTCAGAGGCTTCAAGGCAACCAGTACGCTGAGACCCATGGCTACAAAGCACACGGTCTCCAGGTTGCTGTGTCCCTTCAATCCGCGAAAGCTGACGATGGTTCCTGCGATGGCTGCGGCCCATATGAAGGTGAAGAGCGTCCAGCCCCAATAGCCCTGGTCGCGCAGACAGATGAGTGTGATGGGCGAGTAGGAGCCTGCGATGTGCCAGTAGATGGCGGCGTGGTCCCACTTGCGCAGGCGTTCTTTCCAGGGTGACCAGGCGCTTATCGCATGATAGACGGTGGAGGCGATGTAGGAGCAGAGCATGCCGAAAAGATAGAGTATGATGCCTGCTGTTGCCCACCCGTTGCCCACCCGGAAGCACCAGATGAGGAAGATTGCACCGAACACAACGCCGATGGCGATGCCGCCCGCATGGCTCCAGCTGTTCCACAACTCCTCCTTGTGATTGAAGAAAATGCGCCGTTTCATCGGTGTTTTTGATGTTTTTGTGAGTTAGACGATGGGGAGGGCGATGCCCTCAATCTTTTGATAGATGTCGAGAGCGTAAATATCGGTCATGCCACTGATGTAGTCGAGCACGGCCATGATGCGCGTTTCCAGGTCTGGACTCTCGATGGCATACTGGCTGCTGAAGCGACTGATGAGCTGTTGGGAATGGAACTTCTCCGGGTGGATGGCCGCCGAGATGAGCGTCTCCATCAGCGTTTCCATAATCTTGTAGCCGCTCAACTCTATGTCGAGCACGGGCTTGCTGCGATAAATCTTTTGGCGCGACACAGCCACACACCGCCGATAGGCATTGCGCAGTTCAGGTTCGATGTTGCCGATGAGGCTACCGTTGAATGTGCCGGACAGGATTGCGTTCTCGTTTTCCACAAATGTGTTGACGCAGGCGCGTTCCAATGCCCCTACCACGCAGGCCCGCATGTAGACCACTTGCTCGTTGCGGTCCGTCACCCCTTCGTCTTCAAGGCGGCGCAGGATGCGGGCTTGAGTCTCCGTGTCGAGGAACCCTAACAGCAGGTCGCGCGTCTCCTCATAGGAGAGGATCTTCAGTTTGTGCGAGTCCTCGATGTCCATGATTTCATAGCAGATGTCGTCGGCAGCCTCCATGAGATAGACCAGCGGATGGCGGGCGTAGCGGAGCGGTTGCCCTGGGGCGGAGAGACGAATAAGCCCCAATTCATCGGCAATCTTCGCAAAGCTCGATGCCTCTGTTGCGAAGAAACCGAATTTGCCGTGGTCGCCTGCCTGCAGGCTTGAGAATGGATATTTCACGATTGACGCCAGCGTGGCGTAGGTCATGACATAGCCACCGGCACGCCGGCCCACAAACTGGTGGACCAACAGGCGGAAGGCGTTGGCGTTGCCCTCGAAGTGAGTGATGTCCGCCCAAAAGGCGTCGCTCAACAGACTGCGCAACTGTGTTCCGGGACCCTCGGTGAAGTAGGTCTGGATAGCCTTCTCGCCCGAATGGCCGAACGGAGGATTGCCCATGTCGTGGGCGAGGCCGGCCGTCTGCACGATGGTGCCTATCTCTTCAAAAAGGGTGCCACGCAACTCGGGATGGAGTACTGTCAGCCGACGAGCCACATCGTCGCCCAGCGACTTGCCCAGCGACGACACTTCCAGCGAGTGGGTCAGGCGGTTGTGGACGAAGACGCTGCCCGGGAGCGGGAACACCTGGGTCTTGTTTTGCAGGCGGCGGAAGGGCGCGGAGTAGACCAGCCGGTCGCCGTCGCGCTTGAACTCCGAACGGTCGTCGTGACGGAGGGCGTGGCGCTCCTCCTGTCCGAAACGCTTGTTGGAAATGAGTTGGGTCCAGTTCATGTCGTTACGTTTTTTCGTAATCCCTGACGGCAAGTGGTTGAGGCCGTGTGGATTGTTGTCGCAAAGTTACTTGATATTTCTCCATTTTTCGCCTTTTTAATAATTAAAAAGTATATAAGTGGATGGAATTTATTAATTTTGCAAATGTTATGCTGAAAATAGAAGTAGTCAATACGGGGCACCAGCCCCTTCCGGCTTATGCCACTCCGCAGAGCGCAGGACTCGACCTCCGCGCCAACCTGTCAGAACCTATCGTCCTGCACCCCATGGAGCGCGTGCTTGTGCCCACGGGCTTGCATATCGCCTTGCCCGATGGTTATGAGGCACAGGTGAGGCCACGCAGCGGACTTGCCTTGAAGTATGGCGTTACGGTGCTCAATACCCCGGGCACGATCGACGCCGATTACCGCGGCGAGCTCAAAGTGCTGCTCGTCAATTTTTCCAAAGACGACTTTGTAATCTGCGACGGGGAACGCATTGCGCAGATGGTCGTGGCACGCTATGAGCAGGTCGGTTTCGAGCCGGTCAGCGCACTCGACGAGACAGAGCGCGGTGAGGGCGGCTACGGCCATACAGGCGTCAAATGATGAGAGGAGCTTGACCCGCATGTACAGAAAGTTCAGATTTATCACGTTTGTGGCCCTCGCCGTCGTGGCGATGGGAGGAGCAGCCATTCCCTCGTCCGTCAAGAAAAAGGTGAAGGAGCTCCCCATGGCTCCTGTGGCTGACACGCTGAGCTATAATGACAGTCGGCGCTACGATTATTTCTTCCTGGAGGCCGTGCGCCAGCAGGAAGACGGTCACTATGCAGCTGCTTTCGACCTGTTGCGACACTGCCTTGAGATTAATCCAAAGGCTGCCGAGGCTTACTTCCTCAAAGCGCGTTTCCTGTCGATGTTGCGACAGGACACGCTGGCCCTGCAGTGTCTGGAGAAAGCCGCCGAGCTGAGACCCGGCAACGGCATCTATCAGGAAAAGGTGGCACAGTTCTATATCGGCATGGGCGACTACGACAAAGCAACCAACGCCTACGAGCGCCTCTTTGCCAACAACCGGGGACGCAGTGACGTGCTCAACGTGCTGGTGCAGCTCTACCAGCAGCAGAAGAATTACGACAAGATGCTCGATGCCATTGGCAAGATGGAGGAACTCGAAGGCTACGATGACCAGTTTGAACTGGCCAAGATGAACGTCTATGAGATGAAGGGTGACAGCAAGAATGCCTACAAGACGCTGAAGCGACTGGCCGACAGCCATCCCAACGACAGGACCTTCTCCGTCATGCTGGGCAACTGGCTCATGCAGCACAAACGGCAGAAGGATGCCTACAAGCTCTTCGCGCAGACGCTGAAGGAAAATCCGGACAATACATATGCCCAGAGCTCCATGTATGACTACTACCGTTCCTCGGGGCAGGACTCGCTGGCCCGGCAGATGATGGAGCGCATACTCATGGGTAAGAATACGCCCGAGGACAGCCGCATGCAGTTCCTCAAGCAGGCCATCCAGGAGAACGAGCGCAAGGGAGGAGACTCTACGGCCATTGTAAACCTCATGGACCGCATGAGCCAGGTGGTGCCCAAGGATGTGTCGCTGGCAGAGATGCGGGTGGCCTATTACCAGCTGAAGAAGATGCCAGAGGAGCAAATCGACACTGCACTCGTGCGGTTGTTGAGGCTCGCGCCCGACAATGCCTCGGCTCGTTTTCAGCTGATCCAGAACAAATGGGCTTCGGAAGACTGGACAGCCATCGCAGCACTGGCCGAGCCGGGCATGCTGTACAATCCCGAAGAAATGGCATTTTATTACTTCACAGGTCTGGCACGCTACTATCAGAAGGACGACAAGGGTGCTCTCGATGCGTTCCAGCGCGGAACGGCGGAAATCAATGACAAGAGCAATCCCGATATCGTCAGCGACTTTTATGCCATCATGGGCGAAATCTACCATACCAACGGAGATAACGACAAGGCATACGCCGCCTTTGACAGTTGCCTGCAGTGGAAGCCCGACCATGCCATGACGCTCAACAACTATGCCTACTTCCTGTGCATTGAGGGCGGCGACCTGAAGAAGGCCGAAGAGATGAGCAGCAAGGCGGTGAAGTCTCAGCCGAACAATGCGACCTTCCTCGACACCTACGCATGGGTCCTCTACAAACAAGGACGGTATGCGGAGGCCAAAATTTACATAGAGGCAACACTGAGGAACAGCTCCGAAGACTCCGTCAGCAGTGTGGAATTCGAACATGCGGCCGACATCTTCATGAAGGTGGGAGAGAAGCAAAAGGCGCTCGACTACTTGCAGCAGGCCATTGATGCAGGTGGTGACAAGGATGCCCTGACACGTAAAATGAACTTATACAGAAAAGAGAAATGAAGACATCAATCGTAAAGATACTGGCTCTCTGCATGCCACTGGCATTCGCTTCGTGTGGCGCCAAGAAGTCGCTGGTCAAGGACAATGGCTCTGCGGCAGCGTCACAGGTTGCAGACAAGCAGGCTGCGGGACAGCAACTGGCGTTTGTGCAGAAGGTCAGTGACCAGAAAGTCTATGCCAAGAACATTGTCGGAAGTCTGTCGTTCACAGCCTCAATGGACGGTAAGTCGGTCAACGTGCCCGGATCGCTGCACATGCGCCGTGACAAGGTCATCCGCCTGCAACTCTTCATTCCCTATATCGGGACGGAAGTGGGAAGGCTGGAGTTTACGCCCGATTATGTGATGGTTGTCGACCGTCTGCATAAGCGCTATGTTAAGGGCGACTACAACCAGCTCGACTTCTTGCGCAGCAACGGATTGAATTTCTACTCCCTGCAAGCGCTGTTCTGGAACCAATTGCTACTGCCGGGAACCACTCGGGTGACGGAGGGCGACCTGGCAAAGTTTGACGTGAATCTCTCGGCAACCGGAGGCAATGTGCCTATCTCGGTCAAGAATGGCAACTTGTCGTTCATGTGGCAAGCCGACCGCAATAGCGGCAGAATCGGTGAGGCAGTGGTCAAGTACAGCAGTGCATCGCAGGGGTCGTCGACACTTACATGGAATTACTCCGATTTCAAGGCTTTGGGTGCGAAAACTTTCCCCGCAACACAGGTGTTCTCCTTTGATACAAACGCCACCAAGCATGCGCGCAAGGCAACGGTCAAGTTGTCTATGGATGAACTGAAGACATCGGATGACTGGGAAGAGAATACAACGTTGTCGGACAAATACAAGAAGGTGGATGCCAGTGATATCCTGGGCAAGCTGCTGGAACTGTAGGCCGAATAACTGAACCTTTAAATGATGTTGCCGCAAGATAATAGAGATGAGAAGATTTTTTTGCATCATGATGACCCTGTGTCTGGTGTGCCTTGCCGGGGCGCAAACAAAGAGCTCCAGTAAGACGCGCAAGCGAACGGGAACCACAGCCACACAACGCAAGCAGACCAAGTCCACGGCCAATCGCGGAAAGCAGAACGATGCCGCCCGATATTCCACGGCATCCATTCGAGGGCTGCAAAGCCAAAGGGCTGCCATACAGAAAAAAATCCGCGAACAGGAACAGGCATTGAAAGCCAACAAGGAAGACGTGGCCAAAAGGCTTCAAAACCTTCTGGCCATCAACGGGGAAATCGATCAGCGGCAAAAGAACATTGACGATATTCAGACGGATATCAAACATATTGAAGGTAACATCGGTATTCTGAAGGCACAGCTGGCCACCTTGCAGATGCAACTCAAAGAACGCCAGGCCAGATATGTGAAATCCATACGCTACATGGCGCGTCATCGGTCGGTGCAAGACCGGCTGATGTTCATCTTCTCTGCCAAAAACTTTGCGCAGATGTACAGACGTCTGAGGTTTGTCCGCGAATATGCACAGTATCAGCGCGCACAGGGTGAGGCGGTAAGGGCCAAACAGAACGAGGTGAACAACAAGAACGCGCAGTTGGAACATGTGCGCGGCCAGAAGAACGACCTCCTCTACCAGGGACGACAGGAAAAGCAGAAGCTCGAGGGCAACAAGAACGAGCAACAGCAGATTGTGCAGGGACTGCAGAAGCAACAGAAGACCATTCAGACCATCATAGCCGAGCAACATAAGAAGGATGCTGCGCTGAATGCCCAAATTGACCGCCTGGTCGAAATAGAGGTGCAGAAGGTGCGTGAGCGTGCGGCTGCCGAAGCCAAACGCAAGGCGGCAGCAGCCGAGGCAGCCAAGCGAAGGGCGGCAGAGATTGCGCGCAAGAAGGCAGAGGCTGAGCAGGCGGCACGCGAGAATGCACGTCGCATCGCTGAGGCCCGGGCACGTGAGGAACGCCTGAAGGAGGAGGCCCGCAAGGCTGCAGCGGCAGAGGCTGCGGCCCGCAAGGCTCGTGCAGAGGCGGCCCAGGCGGCCCAGGCAAAAGCCCGTGAGCAAGCATTGGCTGAAGAGAGGGCTCGCCAAAAGACAACGGCACGCGAGTTGGCCCAACAGGCTGCCAAGGCCGAACAGGCTGCCAAAGCGGCGGCTGACAGGGAGGCGGCAGCCCAGCGCATGGCAGCGGAAGCGGCGGCCGTCAAGGCGAGGGCCGACCAGGCTGCCCGCGAGGCGGAGTCGCAGCGTGTGGCTGCCGAGCGAAAACAGAAGGCGGATGCCGCCAGAGCCAAGGAGGAAATTGCTGAGGTAAAAGAGGAGACGGAAAGCATGCTGAAATTCTCGACGGTTGACCGCATGATGAACAGTGGCTTTGAAGCCAACCGTGGACGCTTGCCGATGCCCATCACTGGCGGGTACAAGATTGTAAGCCACTTCGGACAATATCAGGTGGAAGGCCTCAAGGGTGTGACGCTCGACAACAAGGGCATCAATATCCTGGGCGGAGCTGGCTGTCAGGCACGCGCCATCTATGACGGGGAGGTGAGTGCGGTCATCGGTTATGGTGGCAGCATGGTGGTCATGGTACGCCATGGTGCCTACATCTCGGTTTACAGCAACTTGAAGTCGGTGAGTGTCAGCCGTGGACAAAAAGTTAGCACCCGACAGATATTGGGAACCGTAGGCTCCGATCATATCCTGCAGTTCCAGTTGCGCAAGGAACGCAACAAGCTCAACCCGGAGGCTTGGCTGGGCCGATAGGTTGTCTTAGCTGGGGAAACAGCAATTGTCGGATGTGATTTGAATGGTGGCAATCATAAAGAAAGGTGTCGCATTGCCATTTGGTGCAATGGGCATGATGCACTACTGTTGCAACCGTTGTGCATCAATGGTGATGCCGTCGACGATTTCCTTGCCGTCGAGAAGACGTATGTAGGTGTCAAAGGCATGCCGCATCTCGCTGATCTTGACGTATTCGTCGGCACTGTGGCTTCGTGAAGACTCGCCCGGCCCGAGTTTGAAAGAGGCGAAAGGCATGAGTGCCTGATCGCTCAGCGTGGGGGAGCCGTAGGGGGTCAGCCCCATCTCAACACAACGGCGTACCAGCGGGTGACGCATGTCAATGTGGGAAGAGTGAAGACGGAAGGAATGGGCGTGCACCTCGCTTTTGACGTGCTGGCGGATGATGTCGAACACCTCCTCGTTGGTGTAATATTCATTGGTTCTCACATCCACAAGCATTTGGCAGGTGTCGGGAATGACATTGTGCTGCGTGCCTGCATGAACCACGGTCAAGGTCATCTTGGTCGGACCCAGGAAGGGACTTACTTTCTCGAATTGATAGTCGCGTATCCACCGCATGTCATCGACCGCCTCATAGATGGCATTGACACCCTCGTTGCGCGCTGCATGGCCGCTCTTGCCGTGGGCGATAATGTCGAGCACCATCAGGCCTTTCTCGGCCACGGCAGGCTGCATGCCTGTCGGCTCGCCCACGATAGCTACGTCAATCTTGGGCAACAACGGCAGGACGCGGCTGATGCCGTCTTTGCCAGACACTTCTTCTTCGGCTGAAGCCAGATAGATGAGGTTGTAGGGCTGCGGCCGCAGGGCCAAGAAACGGAAGACCTGTAACAATGTGGTCAGGCCGCCTCCGCAATCGTTGCTGCCCAACCCGTAGAGCAAGTCACCGTCAATGGTCGGCTTGAAAGGGTCGCGTGTCCACGAAGCCGACGGCTTCACCGTGTCGATGTGGGCATTGAGCAGCAGCGTCGGCTTCTTCTTGTCGTATCCTTCGGACATGAGCCACAAGTTGTTGGCCTCGCGGTGCGGCGCAAAACCGTAGCTCGTCATCCTTCGCTCCATTACATCTGCCGCATCTGTCTCCGACCGGCTCACGCTGGGAGTGCTTATCAGGGCGCACAGCAAGTCAATAGCGTCGCCTACGTAATCTTGGTATTTCATAACGACGGCAAAATTAAGAAAAAACACCTAATTATTTCCTACTTTAAGGAATATTATTTACCTTTGCATGATAAAAGAATTGCACGCTGGTTGAAAGCGCTTTGCGTTGCGATGGTAGGACGAATGGTCCAGAATTCGTCAGAGGTAGACGAATGGCATTGGGTCGTGTTTATGCCATCGGCGGCAAGAAACGCTTCGTGATATAGCGCACGGTAACTCTTTGCTGACATATAAAAGCCTAAACAACATGCAGAATTCTAGTCATCTCTCTGTGCTCATCCATGAACAGGCCAAGAAGTATGGCTCTCGCCCTGCCTTGACGTTCCGTAGTTTTGGAAGTCTGAAATGGAAGACAGCATCATGGAACCAGTTTTCCATGCGGGTGAAACAGGTTAGCAACGCCTTGCTGAATCTTGGCATCAAGCCACAGGAGAAGATAGCCGTGTTTGCGCAGAACTGTATCCAGTATTTGTACACTGACTTTGGAGCGTATGGCGTGCGGGCCATTTCCATTCCTTTTTATGCCACCAGTTCGGAGCGCCAAATACAGTATATGATCAACGACGGGGAAGTGAAGTACCTTTTTGTGGGTGAACAGGAACAGTATGACAAGGCCCACCGCATATTCCCCCTATGCCATTCGCTGGAGCGCATTATCATCTTCGACGACAGCGTCCGCATCAGCACGCATGACCCCAACGCCCTTTATTTCGAAGATTTTTTGAAATTGGGAGAGGATTTCCCGCGTCAGACGGAAGTGGAGAAACGTTGGAGTGAAGCCACCGACAACGATATTTGTAACATCCTTTACACCAGTGGCACCACCGGCGAAAGTAAAGGCGTCATCCTTACTTACGGGCAATACAACGCCGCGCTTGCCGCCAATGATGAGGTGGTCGACATTAGCGAGAAAGACCGGGTCATTGATTTTCTGCCTTTCACGCATATTTTTGAGCGCGGATGGGCTTATCTGGCTCTTTCTGAAGGTGCTCAACTCATCATCAATACCTATCCCAAGGAAATTCAGGACTCCATGCGCGAGACGCATCCGACAAGCATGTCGAGCGTGCCTCGTTTTTGGGAAAAGGTCTATCAGGCTGTCAAGGCTAAGATGGAAAACGCCAGTGGCGTGCAGCGCAAGCTCTTCGACCATGCCCTGAACATCGGCCGGAAATACAATATTGAGTACTTGGCCAACGGCAAGCGGCCCCCCTTGACCCTCGCCTTGGAGTATCAGATGGTGAACCGGACGGTCTTGAGTCTTGTACGCAAGCAGCTCGGCCTGGAACATCCCAACATCTTTCCGACTGCCGGAGCGTATGTCTCGCCCGAGGTGGAGCAGTTTGTTCATTCCATTGGCATATCGATGATTGTGGGATATGGGCTCACGGAGAGTCTGGCCACGGTCTCCTGCGACCATAAGGGCAAAAAGTACACCATCGGGTCAGTGGGCCGTCCCATTAGCGGATTGGAAATCAAGATCGGTGACAACGACGAGATTCTGCTCAAGGGCCCGACCATCACACCGGGCTATTACCATCGAGACGACGTCAATGCGCAAGCTTTCGACAAGGACGGCTACTTCCATACGGGAGACGCAGGATACATGAAAGATGGTGAACTCTTCCTTCGCGAGCGCATCAAGGACCTCTTTAAAACCAGTAATGGCAAATATGTGGCTCCGCAGATGGTGGAGTCGCTACTGCTCGTCGACAAGTATGTTGATCAGGTTGCGGTCATTGCAGACCAGCGCAAATTTGTCTCTGCGCTGATTGTCCCGGAGTTTCGTTTTGTGGAGGAGTGGGCACGCGACCACAACATCCCGTTCGAAAGCCGCGAAGACCTGTGTGACAATCAGCTGGTGCACGAGATGATGATGGAGCGCATCGTTACGCTCCAGCAGTCGCTGGCCAGTTATGAGCAGATCAAGCGTTTCACCCTGTTGCCTCACCATTTCTCGATGGAATCGGGCGAATTGACCAATACGTTGAAGATGCGGCGTTCCGTCATCAACAAAAACTACAAGGATGTCATAGATAAGATGTATCAGGACTAAGAAGGTTGGAAGACCGTGTGCCTCCAGAGCCTTTCGGAAACAACAAGAATAACAGCAGATGATAACAGCAGATCAATTGAAGGATGTGATGGACCGGGCAGACAAGCTCCATCATTATCTTAATATCGACCAAAAGAAGGTGGAGTTTGAGGAGGAACAACTTCGCACTCAGGCTCCCGATTTTTGGGATGACCCCATGCGCGCCCAAACCCAGATGAAGAAGGTGAAGGGCATAGAGAAATGGCTGAAGGGCTATCAGGAAGTCCGCCAGTTTGCGGATGAACTTCAGTTAGCCTTCGATTTCTATAAAGAGGACATGGTCACCGAGGAAGAGGTTGACAGCGACTATGCCAAGGCTATTCACGCCATTGAGGAGTTGGAGCTGAAGAACATGCTTCGCCAGGAGGAAGACTCCATGGACGCCGTCATGAAAATCAACTCAGGTGCCGGCGGTACCGAGGCGCAAGACTGGGCCCAGATGCTCATGCGAATGTACATGCGCTGGTGTGAGAGCAACGGTTACAAGGTGACCGTCACCGACCTTCAGCCTGGCGAAGAGGTCGGTGTCAAGAGCATGACCATGACGATTGAGGGAGGTGAATATGCCTATGGCTTCCTCAAGAGTGAGAATGGCGTACACCGCCTTGTGCGTGTGTCGCCCTACAATGCGCAAGGCAAGCGCATGACCAGCTTCGCCAGCGTCTTCGTAACACCGCTTGTCGACGACACGATCGAAGTTTATGTTGATCCCGCAAAGGTCAGCTGGGACACCTTCCGAAGCTCGGGCGCCGGCGGCCAGAACGTGAATAAGGTTGAATCGGGAGTCCGACTGCGCTATCAGTACGAGGATCCCGACACTGGAGAGAAAGAGGAAATCCTCATCGAGAATACCGAGACACGTGACCAGCCGAAGAACAGGGCCAAGGCGATGCAGCTGTTGAAGAGCCAGCTCTATGACCGTGCGCTGAAGAAGAAGCAGGAGGAGCAGGCAAAGATTGAGGCTGGCAAGAAGAAGATTGAGTGGGGCAGCCAGATCCGAAGCTATGTCTTTGACGACCGCCGTGTGAAAGACCATCGGACGGGTTACCAGACATCGGATGTCGATGGCGTGATGGACGGCAAGATAGACGGTTTCATAAAGGCCTTCCTCATGGAGTTCCCAACCGTTGATGAGGCGCAATAGGCCAGGTGGCGGGAGCCTGTAGCCGCAACGACTGGCCTCCTATAGGGGGTGGGTAATGGTACCTCGGGCCAGTGACTTGCATCTTAGAAAAACCTTAAAATATTGAAATCATGAGCAAGAAGAAAGTTGAAAAGCACCCAGTGGTGCACGAGGTGAACCCAGTGGTTCAGCCTCGCAAGCGAGAGAAGCATGAGGCCAAGCAGAAGGATCAGGGCGACAAGGTCGTCAAGTGGATTTTCGGTGCACTGATAGCACTTGCTGTCCTCTATGTCATTTGGTCAATGTATGTAGTGAGATAATGAGTGGACTTGAGATAGAACGCAAGTTTCTCGTCAAGAAAGGCGACGCATATAAACGCGCCGCCTTTTCTTGTAGCCATATCTGTCAGGGCTACATCCCCGCAAAGGGAGCCACGGTCCGCATCCGTGTGCGTGACGAGAAAGGGTATTTGACCATCAAGAGTCATAGTACCAATGGGGGCTTGACCCGTTATGAGTTTGAAAAAGAGATCAGTCTTGACGAGGCTACCCATCTGATGGCCCTGTGCCAGGGTGGCGTCGTCGACAAGCACCGTTGGCTGGTAAAAAGTGGCTCACATACCTTTGAGGTTGATGAGTTTCATGGCGACAATGCCGGTCTTGTGGTGGCAGAGGTGGAGTTGCACAGTGAAGACGAAAGCTATGAAAAGCCCGACTTCATAGGTCCTGAGGTTACAGGCGATGTCCATTATCGCAATTCCAGCCTGCTCAGTGATCCCTTTTGCAACTGGCGACAACTCGTGCCAGAAGCATACCGAGCACCTGACCGATGAGCACCCCGATGCCGTCGGCCAACCAGTCGACGACATCGCCGCTTCTCCGGCCTCCGGTGCACGTTGCCTGCGCCACCTCCACCAGTCCGCCCATCACCAGCGGGGCGGCGAAAGCCCATATCCAGAGGAACCGCTTGGAGAGGGTAGTGTGGCGATATGCATGCTCACCCCACACTACAAGACACAAGCCTCCATACATCACAAAGTGCGTCCACTTGTCGATCATGCTGACGTCGCTCAACGGAGTTTCCGGAATGGGGATGAGGCAAAGCACCCAAATGATTGCCACGCATGTCCACGAAAGTGGGTATTGTCTTAAGGTATCGTACGGTATTTTCATTTTTTACTTTCGTTTTAATGCAAAAGTAGATAAAATTTTATAATTTTGCAAGCATTAAGAAACGAAAGATTAGTATGTCAGAAGAAAGAGCTAACTTTGGGAGCAAGATAGGCATGATACTGGCCACAGCCGGAGGTGCTGTGGGACTGGGCAACGTTTGGCGTTTCCCCTATATGACCGGAGAGAACGGCGGTGCTGCCTTTATCATTATTTATTTGGGCTGCGTGTTGCTGTTGGGTATCCCCTGCATGGTTTCCGAATTTATCATCGGCCGACACGGTGCCTCCAACACTTACCGTGCCTATTCAAAGATGGCGCACGGCCGCGCCTGGAAATATGTCGGTCTGTTGGGCGTGTTGGCCGGCTATCTCATCACGGGTTACTATGCCGTGGTGTCGGGCTGGTGCTTACAGTACATTTATGCTTCGGCCTCCGGCCACCTGCATGGCGACCCCGAGTATGTGAAGACATATTTCCAGTCTTTCTCCACCGACCCCGTCCGCCCCATCATTTGGCTTATAGTCATCCTTGCCATCACCCATTTCGTTATTATTCACGGTGTGAGAGGCGGTATAGAGAAAGCTTCCAAGCTGCTCATGCCCACCTTGTTTGCGCTGCTGATTATCATCGTTGTTGCCTCGTGTATGCTTCCCGGTTTCGAGCAGGGCATCGCTTTCCTGTTCGAGCCCGACTTCAGCAAGGTCGATCAAGGCACGTTCCTCGGCGCTCTTGGCCAGGCGTTTTTCTCGCTGAGCTTGGCCATGGGTTGCATCTGCACCTACGCCTCTTACTATTCGCGACAGACCAATCTCTTGCAGTCGGCTGTCCAGATAGCGGTCATAGATTCGCTTGTGGCCATTCTTGCCGGCCTTATGATCTTCCCTGCAGCTTTCTCTGTGGGCATCAATCCCGACAGTGGTCCATCTCTGATCTTCATTACTTTGCCGAATGTGTTCAACCAAGCCTTCTCGGGTATGCCCATACTGGGATGGATGATCTCGCTACTGTTCTATGCTCTGTTGTCTTTGGCCGCTCTCACGTCGCTCATGTCGCTCCATGAAGTGAGTACCGCCTTCTTCTATGAGGAGCTGCATATCTCGCGCAAGAAAGGCGCTTGCATCGTCACGGTCACAACGATTGTCATCGGAGCGTTCTGTTCCCTGTCACTGGGCCGGTACGATTGGATGAACATTGGTGGCAAGAATCTTTTCGATATGTTCGATTTCGTCACGGGACAGATATTCCTTCCCATTGGCGGCTTCCTCACTTGTCTCTTTCTGGGATGGATCGTACCCCGCCAGATCGTAAAGGATGAATTTACCAACTGGGGTACCGCAAGTGGCCGTTTCCTGGGCATATACCTGTTTTTGGTGCGCTACGTCTGCCCGTTGGCAATTCTTGGCGTATTCCTCCATCAGTTTAATGTGATATAATCTACGGCCTCTCATACAGACCAAATAATACATCTTATGACAGAACGCGGTAACTTCGGAACCAAGATAGGCATCGTGCTTGCCACGGCCGGCTCTGCCGTCGGCCTGGGCAACATCTGGCGTTTCCCCTACATGACAGGCCAGGATGGAGGAGCGGCCTTCATTCTCATCTATGTCGTCTGCATCCTGCTGCTGGGCATCCCCGGCATGGTAGCGGAGTTTATCGTGGGGCGTCACGGTGCAGCCAACGCAGCACGAGCCTATCACAAGATGGGTGGTCGCCGTTGGGCAGCCCTCGGCTACGTGGGAGTCGTTACGGCCATAATCATCCTCGGTTTCTACGCAGTGGTGGCCGGCTGGTGCCTCCAGTATCTTGTGGCGTCATTCATGGGCACCCTCCGGGGTGACGCGTCTTATGTGACCGAGTATTTCAAGACCTTCTCGTCCGACCCGCTGAAGCCTCTGGTGTGGACCATCGTGTTCATCGTCATCACCCATCTGGTGGTCATCCGCGGCGTGCGCAAAGGCATCGAGAAGTTCAGCAACACCCTCATGCCCATTCTCTTTGTCTTGCTGCTTGTCATCGTCGTGGCTTCCTGTGCTCTTCCGGGTGCGGGCAAGGGCATCGAGTTCCTGTTCAAGCCCGATTTCTCCAAAGTCACCCGCAGCGTGCTGCTCGACTCCTTGGGCCAGGCCTTCTTCTCACTCTCGCTGGGCACGGCTTGCCTCTGCACTTACGCCTCCTATTTCGGCAGACAAACCAACCTGCTGAAGACCGCCGGTCAGATAGCCTGTGTCGATAGCGTCATCGCCATCCTTGCCGGTCTTATGATCTTCCCTGCAGCTTTCGCAGTGGGCATCAATCCCGACAGCGGTCCCTCGTTGATTTTCATCACTTTGCCCAACGTGTTCCAGCAGGCGTTCACCCCCACTTTGGGCTACATCATCGGCATCCTCTTCTACGCCCTTCTGTCGCTGGCCGCTCTCACCTCCACCATCTCCATGCACGAAATCGGAACAGCCCTCTTCTATGAGGAACTCCACATATCACGCAAGAAAGGCGCCCTCATAGAGACGGTGGCATGCTGCGTCATTGGTGTGCTCTGCTCCTTGTCGTGCGGTGCAGTCGACCTTAGTCTCTTCGGCAAGAGCTTCCTTGACTGTTGTGATTACCTGACATCCAATATCCTCCTGCCTATGGGTTCCTTCTTCACCTGCATCCTTGTGGGGTGGGTAGTACCGCACCAAGTAGTGCGTGACGAGGTGACCAACTGGGGAACGATCCAATCCGTGTTCCTTAGCGTGTGGTTCTTCATCATCCGCTTCATCTCGCCGGCTTGCATCCTGTTGGTCTTTCTTCACCAGCTGGGCATCATCTGACAGCACAGTCTTCAGCTTTATCCTATTGATTACAAGCGGTGAAATTCAAAGATCTTTTCTACCTCAACCGGTCCGACCGCATGCTCGTCATCTTTTTCTCGATGGTGCTGGTTGTTGTGTGCGGCCTTATGGCCTATCTTGGGCGCAACGAGATGATCGTCGGACCGTCGTCGTCCGACAGCCTGCCCGACAGCACCTACGCCCGTCGTCACCCCTCTCGCAGTGATTACGGTTCTGGCGAGGCAGGCGGCTATTATCGCCAGGATGCGGTGCGTCAGGTAGAGCGCTTCCCCTTCGATCCCAACACGGCTGACAGCACCCAATTGCTGCGACTGGGGCTCCGGCCATGGCAGGTGCGCAATATCTATCGCTATCGTGCTGCAGGCGGTATCTATCGCCAGCCGTCCGAATTCGCCCGTCTCTACGGGCTCACCCAAAAGGAGTACCGCGAACTGGAGCCCTACATCCGCATTGCACCCGACTATCAGCCCGCCGCTGACCGTTATGGAACCAGCCGTTCCCCGCGTCGTGACAGTCTTGGCCCCGATTATCCAACCAAGCTGCAACTCTCAGAGACGATTGACCTCAATGCCGCCGACACAACGCTGCTGATGCGCGTGCCGGGTATCGGCCGTTACTTCGCTCGCGAGATTGCCGCTTATCGCCAGCGGCTTGGCGGTTTCTACAGTGTCGACCAGTTGCTTGAGATAGAAGAGTTTCCCGAGAAGGCCCTGCCTTACTTCGTTGTCCATGGGACGACCGCCAAGATAGCCGTCAATCGTTTGACCCTCAATCAGCTCAAACGCCATCCTTACATCAATTACTACCAAGCCAAAGCCATAGTCGACTATCGACGTCTGCGTGGACCGCTGAAAAGCCTCGGTGACCTGCGTCTGCACAAAGACTTCTCAGAGAAAGACATGGAACGCCTCAGCCACTATGTAGAGTTTTGAAACTTTACCTGATAATCATGGCAACAAAATGGCATCTTTGTCTTTTAATTTCATAAAAAACAGGTACCTCCAGACTCGACCTTCTAGCAAGCGAAATAGCTTGCGTGGCTTTCAAAATCAAAGAAAAGCATGGCTCAATGCGGCGCAGATACGAGAATATCTTGGCATAGGTGTCTTATCGTGCCTCGATAGGATATCTATTGAGCTTCCATTAGGCATCTATTGAGGCACGATAGGATACTTATCGAGGCACGATAGGTATCCTATCGCAAAACCTTGAACGGCGACAAAGTTTCCGGTTTGCTTCTTTTTCTTGTAACGGACAGTGTAACAGGTGGTTACGTAAAGGCGCGAAAAACGGGCGCATTTGCGTGCGACTCGACTGCTGCTGGCAAATACGCGATTCCTCAGCGTGCTTTTGTCTCCTAATTTTACCTATCGGGCCGACTGCTCTGACCATCACTTGCAAAGGTCAGACGGACGGGCTTGAAATAAGCATCGCTTGCATCTGTACCTTTGTATAAAATCCCTTTGCACTTGAATAATTATTTAGCAAAATGGCCAAAATTTGCAAAATATGAACTGTATGCATCAAAAATATACAGGAATATTTGTCCGTTTGCATAGAAAGCAGTAATTTTGCAAACACAAGAAGCATAAAAATACAGACATGAAAATCAAAGACCGCCGGCTACAGGCCATCAAGATGATCATTTCGAGCATGGAAATGAGCAGTCAGGAAGAGGTGCTCAACGAGTTGCACCGCGAAGGCTTTAAGCTCACACAAGCCACTTTGAGTCGCGACATGAAGCAGTTGAAGGTAGCCAAGGCAGCCTCGATGAATGGGAAGTACGTATATGTGCTCCCTAACGAGACCATGTACCGGCGTGCTCCTAAGCCCCTGACGGTAAGTGAGATGCTTACCAATCCGGGCTTTTTGTCAATCAATTTTTCGGGCAATATCGGTGTCATCAAAACCCGTCCGGGATACGCCAGCTCCATCGCTTACAACATCGACAATAGCAATGTCCCTGAGATTTTGGGAACGATTGCAGGTGACGACACGATCGTCATCGTTATCCGTGAGGGCGTGGATTGCAACGCCGTCGTGGAAGGCATCAACGACATAGTAGACAAATAAAAACATTCATGAAAGAAGTAAAGGTAATGGTGGCCGATGAAAGTCACATCAAGTACGTCGACACCATTCTTCAGACCATTGCAGACGCAGCCAAGGTGCGCGGCACCGGCATAGCCAAGCGGTCGCCCGAGTATGTGGCCACCAAGATGCGCGAGGCCAAGGCGGTCATCGCGCTCGAGGGCGAGCGTTTTGCTGGTTTCAGTTACATTGAGACATGGGGCAACAAGCACTATGTCACCACATCGGGCCTGATCGTCCATCCCGACTATCGCGGCATGGGACTGGCCAAGCGTATCAAGAATCTCACGTTCACGCTGGCGCGTGTGCGCTGGCCCCATGCCAAGATATTCTCGCTCACGTCGGGCTCGGCCGTGATGACAATGAATACCCAGTTGGGCTATCATCCTGTCACGTTCAACGACCTCACTGACGACGAAGCCTTCTGGCGCGGTTGCCAGGGCTGCATCAACCACGACATCCTGCAGCGTACGGGGCGCAAGTTCTGCATCTGCACCGCCATGCTTTTTGACCCCGAGGAGCATCTGCCTGCCAAGATTCCCGCGGAAGTTATGGAGCGTATCCGTGTCATCGACGGTGGAGGTGTCAAGTCGTCCACGAGCTCCAGCGATTTCGGAGAGTCGTAGGTCATTGCCGTAGCAGGCAGAGCAAAGCGTGCCGATGGAGCACGTCATCGTTTGTCATTAATAAAACACACACAACAATAACCCTAATAAAAACCACCATCACCCGTAGCGTTGTCGCCCAAGCACAAGAGGCTTGCTGACAGCAGGTTTGGAAGATGGACAGTGGAGGAACAGAATTATGAAAAAGAAAGTAGTAGTGGCCTACAGTGGTGGCCTTGATACGTCATACACCGTGATGAAACTTGCCCAGGAGGGTTGGGACGTCTATGCGGCTTGCGCCAACACCGGAGGCTTCAGCGCTGAGCAACTGAAGAAGAACGAGGAGAACGCCATCAAGCTGGGCGCCGTAAAGTATGTCACACTCGATGTCACGCAGGAATATTATGCCAAGTCGTTGAAATACATGATCTTCGGCAATGTGCTCCGCAACAACTGCTATCCCATCTCCGTGTCATCGGAGCGCATCTTCCAGGCCATTGCCATCGCGCGCTATGCCAAGGAGATTGGCGCCGATGCCATTGCCCATGGCTCCACGGGTGCAGGCAACGACCAGATTCGTTTCGACATGACCTTCCTCGTCATGGCACCCGGTGTGGAAATCATCACCCTGACGCGCGACAAGGAACTTTCGCGCAAGGAAGAGGTCGACTATCTGAATGAGCACGGCTTCTTCGCCGACTTCACCAAGCTGAAGTACAGCTACAACGTGGGTATCTGGGGAACCAGCATCTGTGGCGGCGAGCTGCTTGACCCCACCCAGGGACTGCCCGAGGAGGCCTATCTGAAGCACGTCACTGCCGAAGCGCCCGAGGCAGAGCTGCGCATCACTTTCGACAAGGGCGAGATTGCGGCGGTCAACGGCGAGCCCTTCGACGACAAGGTGAAGGCCATCCAGAAGATTGAGGAGATCGGCGCCAGCTATGCCATCGGCCGCGACTGCAACGTGGGCGACACCATCATCGGCATCAAGGGCCGTGTGGGATTTGAGGCCGCTGCGCCCATGCTCATCATTGAGGCCCACCGCCTGCTGGAGAAGTCAACCCTGTCGAAGTGGCAGCAGTACTGGAAAGACCAGCTGGCCAACTGGTATGGCATGTTCCTCCACGAGAGCCAGTATCTGGAGCCTGTCATGCCCGACATGGAGGCTTTCCTCGCCAGTTCGCAGCGTCACGTCAACGGTACGGCCATTCTCAAGCTGCGTCCTTATGGTTTCCAGACGGTCGGTGTCGACTCGGCCGATGACCTCACCAAGTCGAAGCTCGGCGAGTATGGCGAGATGAACCATGGCTGGACCGCCGAGGATGCCAAGGGATTCATCAAGCTCACATCCACGCCGCTGCGTGTCTTCTACGGCATGCACCCCGACGAGAAGCGTTAATCCAACTAAAACGAGAGAGTTATGTCATCCAACAAAAGACTGTTCCGGTCCTCGTCCGACCGATGGATTGCAGGTGTCTGTGGCGGCATCGCCGAGTATTTCGGCTGGGACCCCGCTGTTGTGCGCCTGGCCTATGTGCTGTTCTCCTTGATTAGCGCTAGCTTTCCCGGACTGCTGATATATATCATCCTCTGGCTCATCATGCCAAAATATTAACCCAACCGACAAACAATGATCAAGATAGGAATACTGGGCGGAGCCGGTTACACAGCCGGCGAACTTATCCGCTTGTTGCTCCATCACCCCGAGGCGGAACTGGTTTTTGTCAACAGCGAGAGCAATGCAGGCAATCTCCTGACCGATGTTCACGAGGGACTTTATGGCGACACCGACATGCGGTTTACCTCAGACATGCCCTTTGGCGATGTCGACGTGGTCTATTTCTGTTTCGGGCACGGCAAGAGCGAAGCTTTCCTGCGCGAGCACCATATCCCCGAGAACGTCAAAATCATTGACCTGGCACAAGACTTCCGTCTGGCGGCATCCGCCGGCTACGACCCGTCGAAGCCCTATACGCCCGACAACCACGACTTCGTGTATGGCCTTCCCGAGATCAACCGTCAGCGCATCGCCGCCGCGCGGCATGTGGCCAATCCCGGTTGCTTCGCCACTTGCATCCAGCTGGGACTGCTGCCGGCCGCCGGCATGAAGCTCATCAAGAGCGACGTGATGGTCAATGCCATCACGGGATCTACCGGAGCGGGTGTCAAGCCAGGGGCCACCACCCATTACTCGTGGCGCACCGACAACCTCAGCATCTACAAGGCTTTCCGCCATCAGCATGTACCCGAGATCCGTCAGAGTCTGCGCCAGGTCCAGGGCGACCTCACGGCGGCCATCGACTTCCTGCCTTACCGTGGCAATTTCGCCCGTGGCATCTTTGCCACAGAGGTGCTCCATACCGATGTCCCGGCCGATGATATCGTGGCCGCTTACAAGGCTTTCTATGCCGACGAGCCGTTCACGCACTATGTCGACAAGCCGCTCGACATGAAGCAGGTGGTCAATACCAACAAGGCACTGGTCCACTGCGACGTTATCGACGGCAAACTGCTCGTCACGGCATGCATCGACAACCTGCTTAAGGGAGCTGTCGGCCAGGCCGTGCAGAACATGAACCTCATGTTCGGACTGCCCGAGACGGCAGGCCTGGGCCTCAAGCCGTCGGCATTCTGATGAACGTCGGGGGCGTCTGCCTATCCGTTTTTCCCATGTCCCTCCATCTTCCGGAGGGACTATCATGTAACTAATGGCCCCCATCCGTGGGGGCTTCGAGAGGACAATAGAAAGATGAAATTATTCGATGTGTATTCCCTGTTCGACGTGAATATCGTCAGGGGCAAAGGAACAAGGGTGTGGGACGACAAGGACCAGGAGTATCTGGACCTCTACGGAGGCCATGCCGTCATCAGCATAGGCCATTGCCATCCCCACTATGTGGAGGCACTGACCCGCCAACTGTGCAACCTGGGTTTCTATTCCAACAGTGTCGTCAACCGTCTGCAGGAGCAGCTGGCTGAACGCCTGGGCCGTGTGTCGGGCTACGACGACTACCAGCTCTTCCTCATCAACAGCGGTGCTGAGGCTAACGAGAACGCTCTCAAGCTGGCCAGCTTCCATACAGGCCGCACACGTGTGCTCGCCGCTTCACACGCTTTCCACGGCCGTACGTCGCTTGCTGTTGAGGCTACCGACAACCCCAAGATTGTGGCACCCATCAACGACAATGCACACACCACCTTCCTGCCGCTCAACGACCTGCAGGCCTGGGAGAGCGAACTGGCCAAAGGCGATGTGTGCGCGGTCATCCTCGAGGCCATCCAGGGGGTGGGAGGCATACGCCTGGCCACGCCCGAGTTTGCCCAGGGGTTGGCTGCCGCCTGCAAGAAGTACGGCGCTGTGCTCATCTGCGACGAGATACAGTGCGGCTATGGCCGCAGCGGCAAGTTCTTTGCCCACCAGTGGCTCGGCATCAGGCCCGACATCATCACAGTGGCCAAGGGCATCGGCAATGGCTTCCCCATGGGTGCCGTGCTCATCTCGCCCGACTTTGCACCCGTGAAGGGACAGCTCGGAACGACCTTCGGCGGCAACCATCTGGCCTGCACGGCGGCTCTTGCCGTGCTCGATGTGTTTGAGCAGGAGCATATTGTCGACAACGCCCATGAGGTAGGAGAGTATCTCATAGGCCAGCTCAAGGAACTCCAGAAGACAGAACCTCATATCCTTGAGGTGCGTGGACGCGGCCTCATGATAGGCGTCGACCTTGACGTGCCCCATAAGGACGTGCGCCTGCCCCTCATCCACGAGGAGCACTGCTTCACCGGATGTGCCGGCACCAACGTGCTGCGCCTGTTGCCGCCGTTGTGCCTCACCAAGGCCGACGCCGACCTTTTCATCGAGAAACTCAAAAACGTCTTCCAAGGCTTATGACATTCGCCATGATAGGTGTGGGCGCCATGGGCGGCGCCACTGTCCAGGGACTGCTGCAACTGCCGGTCTTCCAGCCGCACGACATCATTGTTGCCAACCCCACGAAAGAGAAGTTGAAGCCCTTTGAGGCCAAGGGTGCCGTGGCAACATCCGACAACCGCCAGGCTGCCAGCCAGGCCGATGTGGTGTGTGTCTGCGTGAAGCCTTGGCTCGTCGAGACTGTCTTGCACGAGATCAGGGATGTCCTGCGGCCACGGGAGCAAATGCTCATCATCATTGCCGCAGGCATCAGTCCGGAACAGATCCGTGAGTGGCTGCCCGACGCACCGCCCTTCTTCCTGCTCATACCCAATATCGCCATTGCACAGCTGCAGTCGATGACGTTCATTGTTCCCGTGGGTGCCACTCCTCAGCAGACGGCCTTTGTCAAAGACCTTTTCGATGGGATGGGTACCTCGTTGCTCACCGACTACCAGCACTTGGCTGCCGGCACCGCACTGGCCTCGTGTGGCCTCGCCTATGCCATGCGCTACATCCGTGCGGCGGCTGAGGGTGGCGTGGAGCTCGGCTTCAAGGCCGATGTGGCCAAGGACATCGTGATGCAGACCGTTCAGGGCGCAGTGACCTTGCTCCGCCATAGCGGCCTTCATCCCGAAAGCGCCATCGACCTTGTGACGACACCGGGCGGAGTCACCATCAAAGGGCTCAACGAGATGGAGCACAACGGCTTCACGTCGGCGGTCATCTGCGGTCTGAAGGCGAGTGTAAAGTGAGCCGTCTCCCACATCTTGACACCATTCAACAATCACTTTTAAAGACTTGAAAACATGGATGAACAACTGAAACAAATCGGCGAAAGGCTCAAGGGGCTGCGCGATGCACTTGGCCTGTCGGCCCAAGAGGTGGCAGACACCTGCGGCATTGATGTCGAAAAATATGAGAAAATAGAACAGGGCGAACTGGATATCACCATCTCCAAACTGATGAAGATAGCCGACAAGTATGGTGTGTCGGCCGAAGAACTGATGTTTGCCGAGACACCCCACATGAAGTCTTACTTCGTGGTGCGCAAAGGCCAGGGCATGAGTGTCGAGCGGTCGAAAGCCTACAAGTACCAGAGCCTGGTGAGCGGCTTCGTCAATCACCATGCCGACGTGTTTGTCGTCACCGTTGAGCCCAAGCCCGATGCCCACACCATCTACAAGAATACTCATGCAGGGCAAGAGTTCAACCTCGTGCTCGAAGGAGCAATGGACCTCTATCTTGAGGGCAAGACCATCCGTCTCAACGAGGGCGACAGTGTCTATTTTGATTCCAGCAAGCCCCATGGTATGTTGGCTGTGGGCAATAAGGCCGTGAAACTGTTGGCTGCGGTCGTGGAGTAACCTTACGGAAAAATACACATCATGATAGAGAGATTTTTAAAGCAGACCCGCTTCGAATCAGTCGAAGACTATAACAAGCACCTGGAGTTTGTCATTCCGGAGAATTTCAATTTTGCCTATGATGTCATGGACGCGTGGGCCCAGGAAGCTCCCGACAAGCTCGCCCTTCTCTGGACCAACGACCAGGGTGACGAGATACGCACCACCTACGGACAGCTCAAGGAGCAGTCGGACCAGGCGGCCTCCTACCTCATGACGCTGGGCATCGGCAAGAATGATCCTGTCATGCTTATCCTCAAGCGTCGCTATGAGTGGTGGATCATCATGCTCGCGCTCCATAAGATCGGTGCCATCGTCATCCCGGCTACACACATGCTTACCCAGCACGACATCGTCTACCGCAACACACGGGCCAGCGTGAAGGCCATCATCTGTGTCGACGACCCTTATGTGACCGAGCAGGTGACACTGGCCATGCCCGAGAGTCCTACGGTGAAGACGCTCATAGCCGTAACCGACCACGGCAAACCCATTCCCGAGGGCTTCCACGATTGGCAGTCCGAGTGGCGCCAGGCACCCAAGTTTGAGAAACCCAAGTTTGTGAACACCAACGAGGACACGATGTTGATGTATTTCACCAGTGGCACCAGTGGCGAGCCAAAGATGGTCGCCCACGACTACCTTTATGCTATGGGCCATCTCACCACGGGTGTCTACTGGCACAACTTGCATGAGAATTCGCTTCACCTCACCGTGGCCGACACCGGTTGGGGCAAGGCCGTTTGGGGCAAGTTCTACGGCCAGTGGTTTGCCGGTGCCACCGTGTTTGTGTTCGACCACGAGAAGTTCAATGCCGACACGCTGCTCCGCCAGATAGAAAAATACCACGTCACGTCGTTCTGCGCACCGCCCACCATCTACCGCTTCATGATACGCGAAGACCTGTCGAAATACGACCTCTCGTCGCTCGAGTATTGCACAACGGCCGGCGAGGCTCTCAACCCTTCGGTGTTCGACAAGTTCAAAGAACTCACCGGCATACAGATGATGGAGGGCTTCGGACAGACCGAGACCACCATGACGCTGGGCACGATGCCCTGGATGAAGCCCAAGCCCGGCTCGATGGGCATGCCTAACGGACAGTATGACATCGACCTGGTGAAGCCCGACGGCACACCCTGCGAAGATGGCGAGAAGGGCGAGATTGTGGTGCGCGTGGGCGACCGCAAGCCCATCGGACTCTTCAAGGAGTACTATCGCGATCCTGAACTGACCAAGGAGGCATGGCACGACGGTCTTTACCATACCGGCGATATGGCCTGGCGCGACGAGGACGGCTACTACTGGTTTGAGGGACGTATCGATGACGTCATCAAGTCGAGCGGCTACCGTATCGGCCCGTTTGAGGTGGAATCGGCCCTGATGACCCATCCGGCTGTGGTGGAGTGTGCCATCACGGGCGTACCCGATGACATACGCGGCATGGTGGTCAAGGCCACTGTGGTGCTCGGCAAGGAATGGAAGGACAAGGCGGGCGATGCGTTGGTCAAGGAGCTCCAGCAACACGTGAAGAAAGAGACTGCCCCCTACAAGTATCCTCGCATCGTGGAGTTTGTCGACGAGTTGCCCAAGACCATCAGCGGCAAGATACGCCGCGTGGAAATCCGCCAGAAAGACAGCGGGCAGAAAGACTGACCCCTGCGTCCTGATAATCTGACAAGCCATGGAAGAAACCAGCAAACGACTCGTGGTGAAGGTGGGCAGCAACGTGCTGACTCGCCCTGATGGAAAGCTCGACGTGACGCGTATGTCCACATTGGTCGACCAGATAGCTTGGTTGAGGCAGCAGGGGCATGAGGTTATCCTCGTGTCGTCGGGCGCCATGGCCAGCGGACGGGGTGAGCTCCACATAGAGCATCAGCTCGACTCGGTGGAGCAGCGGCAGCTCTTTTCCGCTGTTGGACAAGTGAAACTCGTGGGGCTCTATTATGACCTCTTCCGCGAATACAATATTCCAATCGGACAGGTGCTCACGATGAAGGAAAACTTTGAGCCCGGCGAGCAGTATCGCAACCAGCAGGCATGCATGGACGTGATGCTGCAAAATGGCGTGTTGCCCATTGTCAACGAGAACGATACGGTCAGCGTCACAGAGCTGATGTTCACCGACAACGACGAGTTGTCGGGACTCATCGCCCAGATGATGCATGCCGGGACGCTCGTGCTTCTCTCCAATATCGACGGCGTCTACACGGCTCATCCTGATGACCCTATGGCCGAGCTTATCGACAAGGTGACTCCTGGCCGTGACCTCAGCGAGTACATCCGTCCGGAGAAGAGTGCTTTTGGGCGCGGCGGCATGCACTCGAAGTACACCACTGCCAGGAAGGTGGCGCAAGCGGGTATCCGCGTAATCATTGCCAATGGCGAACGCCACAATGTCCTGGTCGACTTGGTGAAGAATCCACATGATGTTCCACATACAGAATTTATGCCATGTCTCTGACTTCTCTTTTCCAGCAGGCAAAGGCTGCCAGCCGACAGCTTGCCGTCCTGACAGAGCCTGAGCGCAACGATATCCTCCTGCAGGTGGCCGATGCGGTAGAGGAGCATGCAGGCGAGTTGCTTGAGGCCAATGCTGAGGATCTTTCTGCCATGGATAGCCACGCTCCGCTCTACGACCGGCTGCTGCTGACTGCTGACCGGCTGGATGGCATAGCGGCCGACATGCGTCATGTGGCTGGCCTGCCCTCGCCCTTGGGACGTGTCAGTCATGCGCGCACGCTCGACAATGGTCTGCGACTTCATCGCGTGAGTGTCCCCTTTGGCGTCATTGGCGTTGTCTATGAGGCACGCCCCAATGTGACCTTTGACGTGTTCTCGCTATGCTTCAAGAGCGGGAACGCCTGTGTGCTCAAGGGAGGCCGTGACGCCGATCACACCAATCGTGTGGCCGTAGGTCTGATACACGACGTGCTCCAAAGCCATGGCGTTGATAGCCATGCCGTTGTACTCCTGCCTCCCACCCACGAGGCTACGGGTGAGATGTTGTCCGCTGTGGGATACATTGACCTCTGCATACCGCGTGGCGGTCGCAGACTTATCGACTTCGTGCGAGACACAGCACGCATTCCCGTCATCGAGACGGGAGCGGGTGTCGTCAGCACCTATTTTGACCAGTCGGGCGACCTTGCGAAGGGACGGGCCATCGTGCTCAACGCAAAGACGCGGCGCGTGGCGGTCTGCAACGCGCTCGATTGCCTCATCGTCCACGAGCAGCGACTGGCCGACTTGCCGGCGTTGGTGGAACCTCTGGCGGCGAAGCAAGTGACCCTTTATGCCGACAGCGATGCCTACAGACACTTGGAAGGTCTTTACCCGGCCGACTTGCTGCGTGGAGCCACACCCGAAGCGTTTGGCACCGAATACATGGATTACAAGTTGGCCGTGTGCGTGGTGCCCGACATCCAAGCGGCCCTTGCCCACATCGCTCGTTACGGGTCGGGGCACAGCGAGAGTATCATCACCGAGGACGAGGCTGCCGCCCGCCTGTTTCAAGCCCGGGTCGATGCAGCCTGTGTCTACTGGAACGCTCCTACGTCGTTCACTGACGGTGCGCAGTTTGGTCTTGGTGCGGAGATAGGCATATCCACCCAGAAACTTGGGCCGCGTGGGCCGATGGGACTGGAGGAGATCTGCACCTACAAGTGGATTATCGAGGGTGACGGGCAGACGCGTCCATGACTCCCTTTTCTTAAGACAGCGAACAATATTCCAATAACCATCTATATCAAGAAAGACCATGAATACCTTTTTTAATGTGCAAGATATCGGCCCGCTCGACAAGGCGCTGGCCGAGGCTCTGGAGGTGAAGCAAGACCGCTTCAAGTATCAGCATCTGGGCAAGAACAAGACTTTGTTGATGATTTTCTTCAACAACTCGCTGCGCACGCGCCTCTCTACGCAGAAGGCTGCCATGAACCTGGGAATGAACGTCATCGTGCTCGATGTCAATGCAGGCGCATGGAAACTGGAGACCGAACGTGGCGTCATCATGGACGGAGACAAGAGCGAGCATCTGCTGGAGGCCATTCCCGTTATGGGATGCTATTGCGACATCATCGCCGTGCGCTCGTTTGCGGGGCTAACCGACCGCGAGTACGACTATGCCGAGACCATCGTCAATCAGTTTGTCAAGTATTCGGGCCGTCCTGTGGTGGCCATGGAGACTGCTACGGTGCATCCCCTGCAGGCTTTTGCCGACCTCATCACCATCGAGGAGCACAAGAAGGTGGCCCGCCCCAAGGTCGTGTTGACCTGGGCGCCCCACTGCCGAGCCCTGCCGCAGGCTGTGCCCAACTCGTTTGCCGAATGGATGACAGCCGCTGACGTCGATTTCGTGGTGACCCAGCCTGAGGGCTATGAGCTTGACCCCAAGTTTACCAAGGGAGCCAAGGTGGAGTATGACCAGCACAAGGCATTGGAGGGTGCCGACTTTGTCTATGCCAAGAACTGGAGCTGCCCTGGCGTGACTTGCCCCAAGGACTATGGCAAGATACTTTCCAAGGACTCGTCGTGGACCATCGACAGTGAGCACATGAGCTGGACGAATGACGGCTACTTCATGCACTGCCTGCCTGTGCGCCGTGGCCTCATCGTCACCGACGACGTCATAGAGAGCGACCACAGCTTGGTCATTCCCGAGGCTGCCAACCGCGAGATCAGTGCCGAGGTAGTGCTCAAACGTGTGCTCGAGAGCCTCTGAGAGTATGCACATTTGCTTGCCCCCAACCCAGGACGCCGCTTCGCTTGCCCTGGGCTAAGTAATTGCTGGGCTTTCAGCCCGCGGCTCA
>CAVIOP010000009.1:0-28593 GCA_963644485.1 bacterium
TGATACAAATATAATGATAAAATGATAGGAACCGCCACACCCCACCTAACAAATTAAGACTTTTTAAGCGTATTGTGCACCATTTTGCGCATTCTAGGCTACTAATGTGCAAACAATCTGAGCGTTTTTGAAAAATATTTGATGTAAGGTTTAAACTTATTCTTACACTTTGCGTCTATTTATGTAGAACGAATACTAACAATGATAGTTTGAAAGGCTATCTACACAAATGCCACTATCCATGAGAAAAAGCTTCCTCTTGGCCATCCTATTGTTGATGACGACAATAGCTTTCGCCCAAAAAAGAGAAATTTCAGGGTTCCTGGTCGACAGTGAGTCGAAGGAGCCTCTGTCGCTTGCCACCGTGCAATTGCTCAAGATGGACTCCACATTCATCAGCGGAGCAATGTCAAACGACAGCGGAAAGTTTGTCATCCAGGCCCCGGCCAACGACAAATATCTGCTCAAAGTGACCAGCGTGGGCTACATCCCGGCAGTCAAGCGCATACAGATGCAGGACGACCACGATCTCAACATGGGTCTGCTGCAAGTACTGGCCAACTCCACCTTGCTCAAGGAAGCGGTGGTCAAGGCGCAGGCACTGAAAGTAACCGTTAAGGAAGACACCTTTATCTATAATAGTGCGGCCTACCGCACGCCCGAGGGTTCGACCATCGAGGAACTGGTGAAGCGGTTGCCCGGCGCACAGGTCGACGACGATGGCAAGATCACCATCAACGGCAAGGAGGTGAAGAAGATTCTTGTCGACGGCAAGGAGTTTATGACCGGCGACACCAAGACGGCCATGAAGAATATCCCTACCTCTATCATTGAAAAGGTGAAAGCCTACGACCAGAAGAGCGACTTGGCACGCGTCACCGGCATTGACGACGGCGACGAGCAAACCGTGCTCGACTTTGGCACCAAGCCCGGCAACAACAAGGGACTCATGACAAATGTCGACGTGGGCGTAGGCACCAAGGACCGATACTCCTCAAGACTCTTCGGAGGATACTTCAACAGCGACTGGCGGGTATTCGGCATGGGCAACGCCAACAACGTCAACGATATGGGCTTTGGCGGAAGAGGCGGCGGCTTCGGACGCGGGCGCAACGGACTCAACGCCTCGAAGATGGTGGGTGCCAACATCAACTATGAGAAGAAGGACACTCTGAAGGTGGACGGCAGCGTGCGCTGGAACCACAGCGACGGCGACGCATACAGCAAGACCTCGTCTGAAAACTTTGTGAGCACCGTGGGCTCGTTCTCCAACAGCATCAACCAAAACTATTCGAGAAGCAACAGCTGGAACGCTCAGTTCCGCGTGGAGTGGACCCCCGACACCATGACCAACATCATGTTCCGGCCCACCATGAGCTATAGCACCAGCGACGGACTGTCGGCCAGCCAGTCGGCATCGTTCAATGAAGACCCGTACACCTATGTCACCAGTCCGCTCGACGAACTGGCAGCGCTGAGCGCCGACTCGGTGGTGGTCAACTCAAACAAAAACTCCTCGATGAGTTACAGCAAGAACAAGAATTTCGGCGCTATGCTGCAGTTCAACCGCAAGCTCAACTCCAAGGGACGCAACGTTACCCTGCGCGCCGATGCCAACTACAGCGACTCGGAGTCGAACAGTCTCTCGATGAACAATGTGCATCTCTACCAGATGAAGGACCAGTATGGCAACGACTCCACCTATCAGACCAACCGCTATAGCCTCACACCCAGCAAGAAATGGAACTACACGCTGCAGGCTACCTATAGCGAACCGCTCTGGAAAGGCGCCTTCCTGCAACTGCGCTATCGTTTCAACTACAGTTACAGCAAGAGCGACCGCAACACCTACGACTTCTCGAACCTTGGCGAAGACTTCTTCAGCAGCCTGTCAACGGGTTACCGCATGTGGAACAATTATCTTGATTATCTTGCCACAGAAACCGGCATGCCCTATTCCGACTATCTCGACAAGGACCTCAGCCGCTTCTCCGAGTACAAGAACTACACCCACAGCATCGAACTGATGCTGCGCATGATACGCACCAAGTGGCAACTCAACGCCGGTGTGCTGGCACAGCCGCAGAAGTCGCACTATGTGCAGGACTACCAGGGCGTGAGCGCCGACACCACACGCAACGTGTTCAACGTGTCGCCAACCTTCGACTTCCGCTATCGCTTCAACAAGGTGAGCAACCTGCGCCTCAACTATCGTGCTTCAACGTCGCAGCCCAGCATCTCTGACCTGCTCGACATCTACGACGACTCCGACCCGCTCAACATCTCGACGGGTAACCCCGGACTGAAGCCGTCGTTCACACAGCGCTTCTCGCTCTTCTACAACAGTTACTTCCAGCAGACCAAGCAGGCTGCCATGGCCCACGTGAACTTCTCGACCACCAACAACTCCATCAGCCGCCGCGTGACCTACAACGACGTGACTGGCGGACGCCTCACACGCCCAGAGAACATCAACGGCAACTGGGACCTCAACGCTGCCCTGATGTTCAACACACCGCTCGACTCGGCAGGCAACTGGAACGTGAACACCTTCACCAACTTCAGTTACAATAACAACGTTGGATACGTGACCTTGGGGCGTAACCAAGACTCGCAGAAGAACACCACAAAGGACATGAACATCAACGAGCGGCTGTCTGCCAGCTACCGTAACGACTGGCTCGAGGTGGAGTTCGACGGTTCGCTCAACTACCGCCACTCGCGCAACCAACTGCAGGCCACGTCGAACCTCGACACCTGGCAGTTCTCCTATGGCTTGAACTTCAACGTGCAGGCTCCTTGGGGTACCACCCTTGCCACCGATGTCCACATGAGCAGCCGCCGCGGATACAGCGATGCCTCGCTCAACACCAACGAGTTTGTGTGGAATGCGCAGCTCTCGCAGAGTTTCCTCAAAGGCAAGCCGCTGACCATCATGCTGCAGTTCTATGACATACTGCACAACCAGAGCAACTTCTCGCGCTCCATCAGCGCAAGCCAGCGTACCGACACCGAGTATAACGCCATCAACAGTTACGCTATGCTCCACATCAACTATCGCCTGAACCTCTTTGGCAGCAAGGAAGCACGGCGCGGCATGCGAGGTGGTCCCGGCGATGGTCCCGGCGATGGTCCCGGACGTAACGGCGGCTTCCGCCCCGGTCCGCCTCCCGGAGGTGGTTTCGGTGGTCCGAGATAAGACAAGCGAACCAACTTAAAACCGCCAAGTGAAATCAGAAAAAGGCAGGACACGCACCCCTACACAACGAATGAGCCCCAACGCATTTCTGCGTTGGGGCTCATTCGTTGTGTAGGGGTTACCGTCAGTCATGCTTGTCCGTCATCCTCCCAGTCGTCTTCATCATCGAAACCAAACAGGGCGGGCTCCACAAAGGCGTCGATAGCCCTGCGGTCTTTCTTGGTGGGGCGCCCCGTGCCACGAGCACGGTCCACAAAGCCACTGATGCGGCTCATCTCCAACAGCTCATACTGCTTGGGGTCGGTGACGTTCTCATAGACCTGAGGTATCAGCTTGGCACCCACGCGCTGCTCGATGCAGGCCAACACCTTGAAGGAATAAGTGACAGGCGGCTTCTTCACATTGATGATGTCGCCCGCCTTGATGACATGGCTGGGCTTCACATTATTGCCGCCGATTGTCACACGGCTGTTCTTGATGGCATCGGCAGCCACCGAACGCGTCTTGAAGATGCGAACCGCCCACAACCACTTGTCGATGCGGGCACTCTCGCTAACCTTGGGGAGTCGTTCTTGCTTCATCTTATCTATGCCCTATTTCCTCTTCCCCAACTTATTGAACTGGTTCATGGTATTGTCGATGCCCTGCAGGACGAAGCTCCTGATGATGTCCACCGACGTGTCGATGGTGGGCTGCAAGACCTCCATGTCCTGTACTGAATAGCGCCCGAGCACCCAGTCTATCTGTCCGCCTCGCGGGTAATCGTTGCCTATTCCCACACGGAGCCGTGCAAAATCCTGTCCGATAAGCTGTATGATATGGCCCAAACCATTGTGCCCACCGTTGCTTCCATTGGCCTTCAGACGGAACTCGCCCAACGGCAACGCCACGTCATCGCTGATGACCATGAGGCGTTGCTGGTCGATGTTCTCCTTGTTGAGCCAGTAGCGCACGGCGTTTCCGCTCAGGTTCATGAAGGTGGTAGGCTTCAGCAGGACGATCTTTCGTCCCTTCAGTGAAGTCTCCGCTACGAAGCCATATCGCTTGTCCTCAAAACAAATATTGGACGCTTTAGCGAAAGCGTCCAATACCATAAATCCTGTGTTGTGGCGGGTTCCGGCATATTCATCGCCTGGATTTCCGAGGCCACAAATCAAGTATTTATCCATCTAACGGATTGATAATACGTTGTCAGTCTTTGCCTTACTCGGCAGAAGCACCATTCTCTGCGTCGGCATTAGCAGCGGCGGCAGCCATGGCGTTACGTGTCATCTTGATGGAGCAAACCACAACATCCTTGCTTGTAGCCATCTCGAGGCCCTCAAACGAGAGCTCGCCCACCTTGATGCTCTTGCCGATGCGAAGAGCGGTGACATCGACATCAAGATGCTCGGGAATCTGCTGGTAAGGAGCGGTGACATTGATCTTGCGGATAGAGAGGTTCATGCGGCCGCCGTCACGCACACCCTGAGCCAGGCCATTGAGCTTGACGGGGATACCGATGGTGATAGGCTTCTGGTCGTTGACCTCGTAGAAATCGACGTGCAGAGGAGCGTCTGTCACGGGATGGAACTGGATTTCCTTCATGATAGCCGTGTGCTTCTCGCCCTCGATGTCAAGGCAGACCACATAAATGTGAGGAGTATAGATAAGCTTGCGGAGCTCGGTGAAAGCAATGGCAAACGACAAAGCGACGGGCTTGCCGTCAACCTTCTTCTCACCATAAAGGTTACAAGGGACATAGCCTTCCTTGCGGAGGGCCTTAGAAGCCTTCTTGCCAATGGCCTCGCGCTTCTTACCTACGATACTGATTTCTTTCATAATTTGTGTTACTCTAAATTAAATTGGTAAATTAATTCGCCATCACACTGGACTGTAAAGGAAAGCGCCTTGCCGATGACGGCCGCCAGCGCCCTTCTCCAATCTGAAAAGCGGTGCAAAGTTACTACTTTTTATTGGAATGCGCAAAGTTTCCTTAAAAAAACAAAGTTTTATATCCCTTCTTTTGGGTATGTATAGTTTTTTAAGTAAATTTGCATCATTAAGTCTAATTCAACAGAACGAAAAGGGTAAGAGTAATGATCAATCGTGAACTCATTCGCATCAAGATAGTCCAGTTAACCTACGCATACTATCAGAACGGCAACAAAAACATGGACAACGCCGAGAAGGAGCTGTTGTTCAGCTTGTCAAAGGCTTATGATCTCTATAACTTCCTTCTCGAGCTGATTGTGGCCGTCACGCGCGAAGAGCGCCACCGCAACGACATCCTTACCCAGCGCGCCGAGCGCGAAGGCAGCGACCTACCGTCCCAGAAGTTTGTCAACAACAAGTTCGCCACCCAGCTGGAGGTGAACAATATGCTCAACGACTTCATCGAGATGAAGAAATTGACATGGGACAACGACATTGAGTTTGTGCGCAAGCTCTGCAACCAAATAGAGCAAAGCCAGACCTACCAGGACTATATGTCCGATGACAGCGCCGACTCCTATGAGGATGACCGCGAGGTATGGCGCAAGCTATACAAGCAACTCATACAGGACAACCCCGACATCGAAGCCCTGCTGGAAGAAAAGAGCCTCTATTGGAACGACGACAAGGAAGTCATTGACACCTTTGTACTGAAGACCATCAAGCGCTTCGACCCCAAGAACAACAGCAAGCAGGAGCTCCTCCCCGAATACAAAGACGATGAGGACAAGGAATTTGCACGCAAGCTCTTCCGCGCCACCATCCTCAATGCCGACACCTACCAGCACTACATGAGTGAGGCGTCGCGCAACTGGGACTTCTCTCGCCTTGCCTACATGGACGTGGTCATCATGCAGATTGCCATTGCCGAGCTGCTCACCTTCCCGGGTATTCCCGCCCAGGTCACCATCAACGAGTTTGTGGAACTTGCCAAACTCTACAGCACGCCCCGCAGCAGCAGCTACGTCAACGGTATGCTCGACACCATCGCACGCTACCTGGTTTCTACGGGCAAGATGCTTAAAGACCTACCCGAACTGCGCACCAGACAACAAGACACAGCCAACGGCAGCGACAACGCGCCGACGGGCCGCGTGAGATTTGTCCACAAGCCCAAGGCAAGCGAAGAGTTACAAGCCGCAAAGGCTTCGGAGAACGACCGCCCCGAGACGGAACCCGGTGACAAAACTGAGTCCGCGACGGACAGCGACGAGGCCAAAGACAACGAATAATCAATAACAACGAAGAATATTAGACTATGACAACACTCGTATTGGCTGCACAGGCAGCACAAGGAGGCGGCAGCATGGGCGGCATGCTGATCATGATGGTGGCCATCTTTGCCATCATGTGGTTTTTCATGATTCGCCCTCAGCAGAAGCGCCAAAAGAAAATCCGTGAGTTCCAAAACGCCCTGCAGGAAGGTGCAAAGGTTGTACTCGGCGGCGGCATCTACGGCACCGTGAGACGCATCGACCAGCAGAAGAACACGGTCGACGTGGAAGTGGCACGTGGCGTTGTCGTCACCGTGGACAAGGGCTATGTCTTCGCAGACGTTGCCCAACAGCAACCGAATGCTTAATCTGAAGAAGATAAATCAAGTGGTCAGGAGCTCCCTGTTCAGTTGGATGAACAAGGAGTTTCTGATTTTTCTGTTCTTTCTCGTGCTGAGCGGCATCTTCTGGCTGATGATGACACTCAATGAGACCTACGAGAAAGAGCTGCCAGTACCCGTTCGCCTCACCGGCGTCCCCAGCAATGTGGTGATAACCACCGACCTCACCGACACCGTGCGCGTCACCGTGCGCGACAAAGGTTTCATGCTCATCTCCTACATGTCGGGCCAAGAGCCCAAACTCATCACCCTTAATTTCAACACCTACGCCAACAAGCAGACCGGCCACGGACAGGTGTCTGCCACCGACATACAGAAACTCGTGAGGCAGCAGCTGTACTCCTCGTCGGTCATCACAAGCATCAAGACAGACGGGCTCAGCTTCAACTTCAACTACGGAGAGCGGCGCTCCATCGCCGTGAGGCTAACAGGCAACGTGACGCCAGCCAAAAACTACTACCTCTCCCACACACAACTGTCGCCCGAAAAGGTGACCGTCTTTGCCTCAAGAAGCACGCTAGACAGCATCAAGGAGATACAGACAGAGTATGTGAACATCACCAATTTCGACGACACCGTGTGCCAGACCGTGAGACTCAAAAAAATACCGGGCGTCAAGGTAGTACCCGAGACGGTGAAGCTGACGCTCTTGGTCGACATCCTGACGGAGGAGAGCATCGATGTGCCTATCACGACCATCAACAAGCCCGCCAATCTGACCATACGCACCTTCCCCAACCACGTGAAGGTGACATTCACTGTAGGCTCACGACAGTTCCGGCTCATCAAGCCTTCCGACTTCAAGGTGGTCATCGACTACCGCGAAATAGCGGCTCACCCGTCCGACAAGTGCAGGCTCCACCTGCGCACCAAGCCCGCCATCGCGAGCAACGCGCACCTGGAAATGTCACAAGTGGACTATCTCATCGAACAGCAATGATGCGAACAGCCATCACAGGAGGCATCGGCAGCGGCAAGAGCTACGTATGCCACTTGCTCGCCAAGCGCGGCATCCGCGTCTACGACTGCGATGCGGCGGCCAAGCGACTGATGCGCAGCGATGAGCTCCGCCAGCAACTCACGCGCCTCGTGGGCGATGGCCTATATATAAATAATGTGCTGCAGAAAGCCATGCTCGCCAAGTTTCTGCTGGCCTCCGAGGCCAACAAGCAGGCCGTGAACACCGTGGTGCACCCTGCCGTGGCGCGCGACTTCATGCAGAGCGACTACCAATGGCTCGAAAGTGCCATCCTCTTCGACAGCGGCTTTGACCGGCGTGTGCCCTTCGACCGCATCGTATGCGTCACGGCACCCACGGATATCCGGGTGGAACGCATCATGCAGCGCGACAACATCACCCGCGAGAAGGCTCTCGAGTGGATCAACTGCCAAATGCCGCAGGACGAGATGGCCCGGCGCTCCGATTTCGTCATCAACAACGACGGCAAGGAAGACTTGGAAAAGCAAATCGACAAAATACTCAATCATCAATAACAAACTGAAAAAATGGAAACAATTCTTTCAATCGCAGGCAAGCCAGGACTCTACAAGCTGGTCAGCCGCGGTAAGGCAACTCTGATAGTGGAAACCCTCGACGAGGCACACCGCCGTATGCCCGCCTTCGCGACCGACCGCGTGACAAGTCTGGGCGACATAGCCATGTACACTGATGCTGAAGACATCGCGCTCTGGGAGGTGCTCGCCAAAGTCGGCGAAAAGGAAGGACTCAAGGAAGCCTCCCTCAACTACAAGAAGTGCTCAAGCAAGGAGCTCCGCGACTATTTTGCATCCGTGCTGCCCAACTTCGACCAGGACCGCGTGCACGACAGCGACATCAAGAAGCTGCTCCAGTGGTACAACATCCTCGTGAAGAACGGGTACACCGACTTCAAGGCCACCCTCGCATCCACAGAAGACGACCAGGCCGAGGACCACAAGGAAGCAGAAAACGCATAAGGGCCTATACCGCCTTTATCTCCGAAGAGGCTGTCATCCCACCGGGACGACAGCCTCTTTTGTTGGCTTGCAACCGCTGACAGCCACCTATAAATAATAACAAAAAATCCGACAAGAGACCCTAAAAAACAGGCGTTGTTTTCAAGGAAGAAATATTTTGGCGCAAATAACGCTATTCTTGGGCATTTTTAATAACACGCTGTTTATAAGGACGTTACAACACTGTGTAACAATTTTCAACCCATTTCGGCCTTCATCCCATAACGATAGATGCCTTATCGAGGTACGATAGATGCCTAATGACACCTTGATTAGGCATCTATCATGACCTGATTAGGCATCTATCGTACCTCGATTAGGCATCTATCGTACCTCGATAAGGCATCTATCGTCTGGCAGCGAGACATATCACATCTGCACATCAGTCAGAATGGCTCTCTCCGCTCTCTATTTCATCTGTTCGCCGTGATGCGGATTTCCACCATAATTCTTGACACACCAATCCGTCTATCCAGGTTGGAAAACAGCAACCTTGCCAAATACCTCAAGTGGTATCATGTGCTTTCCGGCAAGAACGGAGATACACCTGAATTATGAGACTATGCAGATGACAGAAAGCTGCATGATGTCTGCTTTTTTCCCAGAACTTTCCATATCATTGCATGCAGGTACGGAGGACAGATTGTCAGACGCATTCCGTCACTTTGTCACCCTGCGTCCATCGGCACAAAGGTTGTAGAGATATGGGTGTAAACATACAAAAACAAAATTAAAAATAGGAGATAAATATTATGTACACACGTAACAATTGGCTTCCAGAAGTTTTCAACGATTTCTTCACCACAGAACACATGCCTCGCACGAACGCCACAGCCCCGGCCATCAACGTTCTGGAGGACAACGACAAATACACCGTGGAGCTGGCCGCCCCCGGCTTGAAGAAAGAGGATTTCGACGTGAACATCAACCAGGACGGCGACCTCACCATCAAGATGGAGAAGCACTTCACCGAAGATGACAACAAGGGGCACTACCTCCGCCGCGAGTTCGCCTACCTGAAATACGACCAGACGCTCATCCTCCCCGACAACGTGAACAAACAGGAGATTGCAGCACGCGTGGCCGACGGCATACTCACCATCACTCTTCCCAAGATAAAGGTTGAGGAAAACAAGGTCGCCCGCAACATACAGGTAGGCTAACCGCCTGTCTCACAATACCCTCAAATGGCTCTTAGAACAAGCTTTTTTCAGATAAGTTGATAGATTATAATTGTGTGATTGTTAGTTAACGATCCTCGGATATGCGAATATCCGGGGATTATTTTGTATCTTTGCGACCAAACAAAACGAACAACGATGAACAGCTTGACATTGCTGACTTGGGCCCCTTCCAACATTTGGCTGCAGGCGCTACTGCTTGTGGTGAGTATCCGCGTAGTGCTATGGGGAGCCGACTGGCTGACCGGCGGTGCCGTGGCACTGGCCGAACGCATGGGCATCCCACAGATTGTAATCGGTCTCACCGTGGTGGCCATGGGCACGTCGATGCCCGAGTTTTTCGTCAGCTTGACATCGGCCATCCATGGCACGCCCGACCTGGCCGTAGGCAATGTGGTCGGAAGCAATATTTTTAACGCATTGTTCATCGTCGGCGTCGCAGCCATGGTGGCGCCGATAACCATCCTGAAGGACACCGTGCGCAAGGACACGCCCTTTGCGCTGATAGCTTCCACCCTATTGTTGCTGATGTGTCTCGACCGCGAAATCAACCGACTGGACGCTTTGGTAATGTCCGTTTTATTCATCTTTTTCATGATTGTCACCATCCGCGGCACGCACAACGACCAGCCATCCGGAGACGAACAAGCCCCGGTCGCCGGACAGAAGGCCGGCAAGAGTCCTCTCCGGGCAGCACTGTTGATGGGCGCAGGCCTCCTGTGTCTTGTGCTGGGCAGCAACGTCTTCGTCGACAACGCCTCAGCCATCGCCCACAGCCTAGGCGTAAGCGACGCCGTCATCGGCCTGACCATCGTGGCCTGCGGAACATCCCTGCCTGAGCTGGCCACCAGCGTGGTTGCCGCACGGCAAGGCAACAGCGGCATTGCCATCGGCAACGTGCTGGGCAGCAACGTATTCAACATCCTCATGATTCTCGGTCTCACCGGCCTCATCACACCCATGGCCATACAGGGCATCACCACCACCGACCTGGCGGTGATGGTCGTCTCGATGATGCTGCTGTGGCTCTTCTCCTTTACCAAGTATCGCGTGGAACGCTGGGAGGGCGCCATACTGGTGCTCGCCTTCGCCGCCTACCTGACCCATCTCGTCTCCGCCGCCATCGCCTAGGCTACAGGAATCGGACGGAACCGCCTCATGCAACAGGCCAAACGTTGTAGTTTTTCCTTCCATAAAGACGTTTCTTCGGAGATTTATTCGTAACTTTGCATCCGCATTGCTTACCGAGGGGTACTTGCTCAACCCCCTTTAACAAAACAAGACATGAAAAAAGAAAAACAAACGGTGAGTGTGCTGTTCATGCTGTCCAGCATACTCTTCTGCGTTTGCCTCATTGCGGCAAACGTGCTCGAGACCAAACAAATTGCCGTAGGCCCCATCACGCTGACTGGCGGCTTCATCGTCTTCCCCATTTCCTACATCATCAACGACTGCGTGTGCGAAGTGTGGGGCTTCCGCAAGGCGCGCCTCCTCATCTGGACAGGCTTTGCCATGAACTTTCTGTTTGTGGCCTTGGGCGCACTCTGTGACGCCATCCCCGGAGCCTCCTTCTGGCACAACGACGCTGGGTTCCATGCCATCTTCGGCCTGGCACCACGCATCGCCGCCGCCTCATTTGTGGCGTTCCTCGTGGGTAGTTTCATAAACGCCTACGTGATGAGCAAGATGAAGATACGCGACGGCGGGAGCCATTTCTCGGCGCGCGCCATCCTCTCGACGGTGGCCGGCGAGAGCTGCGACAGCGTCATCTTCTTCCCGCTGGCCTTTGGCGGCGTGGTGCCAGCGGAGGAGCTGCCCATGCTCATGCTGTGGCAGGTAGTGCTCAAGACTGCCTACGAAGTGGTGGTGCTGCCTGTGACCATCCGCGTGGTGAAAGCCATGAAGCGCCATGAGGGCGAAGATGTCTACGACAACGGCATCAGTTATAACGTCTTGAAAATCAAGTCCCTATAACCTTCTGAAACCAAGAATACAAAATAATGGGAAACAGAGAGAACGAGGGACTGCAGTCTCTCGGAAAGAAAACGGAATACAAGACAGACTATGCACCCGAGGTGCTGGAGACCTTTGTCAACAAGCATCAGGGCAACGACTACTGGGTGCAGTTCAACTGCCCCGAGTTCACCAGCCTATGCCCCATCACCGGACAGCCCGACTTTGCGGAAATCCGCATCAGCTACATCCCCGACGTGCGCATGGTGGAGAGCAAGAGCCTGAAGCTCTACCTCTTCAGCTTCCGCAACCACGGTGACTTCCATGAGGACTGCGTCAACATCATCATGAAAGACCTCATCCGCCTGATGGATCCCAAATACATTGAGGTGACCGGACTGTTCACTCCCCGCGGCGGCATCAGCATCTATCCCTACGCCAACTACGGGCGCAAGGGCACCTGGTTTGAAGAGCTTGCCCGCACGCGCTTTGCCCAACACGGGCTGCGCGGCTAAACCACCGACTACTCGGTGGTCTCCTTCAGAGCTTGCTTGGAGCGCATGGCGGCAATGGCCTTGGCGCGCTTGTTGATGTCGTTGATGTCGTTCTTGCGATAATAACTGCGCGACCCGTCACGGTCGGAAAGCACCAGTGAGTCGTCGTCAAGATATTCAATGGTACACGTGTCGAAGGCTACGCTCTGATAGCCCACCACCGTATTGTCCTTGCCCGTGTACTTAGGCTTGCCGCTGGTCATCACAAACTTGCCATTCCAGATGTGCCAGGCAATGAACCAACCCAGCGGAGGATATACCACCGGGCTCTCCTCGGCCAAGGTACTCGACTCCTGCACATAGCCCACACTGGTGGCCTCCCACTGACGTTTCAGCCAGAAACCATACTCGCGAGGTACAAAGTAGATATCTTTCAGCGAGTCGGGCATCTCGCGGACAACGCGGGCCTGCTCCTGAGAAGTCATCGACTCGTGATCGCGCAGCTGAGGCATGACGATGTAACACCAGATACCCTTCAGCTGGTCAAGGTCTATCACGATGTCAGCCTCGTGTCGGTTTTTCTTGTTGAGCACCACGGCTATCCAGTCACCCGTCTTGATGTGTCCCAGGACACGATGCCGGCGGTTGGCCTTGATGGTGTTGTAGGTCACGGGGTTGCTACCGTCACCAGGCAGCAACACTACGACCGAGTCAGAGCATCCCTCACACGCCAGCCCATAGATGGTGCTGTCGCCTTTGAGCGGCTGATCGTATCCGGCAGAGGACTGTTGCTGAGCCGCAGGCTTCTTGTCATCATGGCAGGCTGTCATCGCAAAGGCTGCCAACAGAAAAATAAACAGTGTCTTGACGTTCATCTTGTTGCTTTTTACGTTGCAAAGATAGTTATAAATTATAAAAAAGCAATCGGAAAGTCCTTATTTTGATTTTTTTTATCTAATTTTGCAACCCAGTACCAACACCATTTATATAATAAGGCAACGGGTGTTGGCACACTCCCTGTTTAAGGCAAGAAATCATTAAGTACAAGGAATAAATGAAGAAGAAAATTCAGTTCAGTCTCGTCTATCGTGACATGTGGCAGAGCTCCGGCAAGTTCCAGCCACGCAAGGACCAGCTGGAGCGCATCGCTCCCGTCATCATCGACATGGGCTGCTTTGCCCGCGTGGAAACCAACGGCGGCGCCTTCGAGCAAGTTCAGCTGCTCGCCGGCGAGAATCCCAACGACGCTGTGCGCGCCTTCTGCAAGCCTTTCAACGAGGTGGGCATCAAGACCCACATGCTCGACCGCGGCCTCAACGCCCTCCGCATGTATCCGGTGCCCGACGACGTGCGCGCCATGATGTACCGCGTGAAGCATGCCCAGGGTGTGGACATCCCCCGCATCTTCGACGGTCTGAACGACATCCGAAACATAGCACCCTCCATCAAGTGGGCCAAGGAAGCAGGCATGACGCCGCAGGGCACCCTCTGCATCACCACGTCGCCCGTCCACACCTTGGAATACTACGCCAAGCTCGCCGACGAGGAGATCGAGGCCGGCGCTGAGGAAATCTGTCTGAAGGACATGGCCGGCATCGGACAGCCCGCCTTCCTCGGCCAGCTCACCAAAATGATCAAGGACAAGCATCCCGAGATCATCATCGAGTATCACGGACATTCGGGTCCCGGCCTGTCCATGGCCTCCATCCTGGAAGTGTGCGAGAACGGTGCCGACATCATCGACACTGCCATAGAGCCGCTGTCATGGGGCAAGGTCCATCCGGACATCATCTCCGTGCAGTCGATGTTAAAGCATGCCGGATTTGACGTTCCCGAAATCAACATGAGCGCCTACATGAAGGCACGCGCCCTCACCCAAGAGTTCATCGACGAGTGGCTGGGCTACTTCATCAATCCCGGCAACAAGCTCATGTCTTCGCTCTTGCTCACCTGCGGCCTGCCCGGCGGCATGATGGGCTCCATGATGGCCGACCTCGGCGGCATGCGCACCACCATCAACAATATCCGCAAGAAGAAGGGCGAGGACGAACTGTCAATGGACGACCTGCTCATCAAGCTGTTTGAAGAGGTCGCCTATGTGTGGCCCCGCGTGGGATATCCACCCCTTGTGACGCCTTTCTCCCAGTACACCAAGAACATCGCCCTGATGAACCTGCTCACACTGGAGCAAGGCAAGGGCCGCTTCGTCATGATGGACGACTCCATGTGGGGCATGATTCTCGGCAAGAGCGGTAAGGTTCCCGGAGAGATCGACGACGAGCTGAAGGCGCTGGCCGCCAAACAAGGCCGTGAATTCACCGAAGCCGACCCACACACCCTGCTCGCCAACGCCCTCGATGACTTCAGAAAAGAGATGGACGAGAACGGCTGGGAGTATGGCAAGGACGACGAAGAACTCTTTGAACTGGCCATGCATCCCGAGCAGTACCGCAACTACAAGAGCGGCCAGGCCAAGAAGAACATGCTGGCCGACCTGCAGAAAGCCAAGGACGCGCAGCTGGGCTCCAAGGTATCGCCAGAGGAGGCAGCCGCCTTCAAGCACGCCAAGGCTGACGCCATCGTGGCTCCTGTGAAGGGTCAGATTTTCTGGGAGTTCCAGGGCGACGGTGAAGCCGCACCCGCAGTAGAACCCTTCATCGGCAAGGAGTACAAGGAAGGAGATGCCTTCTGCTGGATCCAGGCTCCATGGGGCGAGTTCGTAGAGGTGAAGGCCGACCTGGGCGGCAAGCTCGTAGAGATCAACGCCAAGCAGGGCTCGAAAGTACAGAAAGGCAACGTCCTGGCTTACATCCAGAGAGACTAAGCCACTTTGCAATATTGCAAAAAGATGGATTATCAGAAAATCATCGACAAATATTATCCCGAGGCCAGTCGGCTTCGGGATATTTTGATTTGCCACAGCCGTCAAGTCGCCGACCGTGCGCTGCAGATCTGTGATGCCCATCCGGAACTGGGCTTTGACCGCAAGTTTGTGGAAGAGGCCGCCATGCTGCACGACATCGGTATCTTCCGTTGCGACGCGCCGGGCATCGCCTGCCACGGCACGGAGCCCTACATCTGCCACGGACGCCTCGGCGCCGAACTGATGCGGAACGAGGGCTATGAGCGCCACGCCCGTGTCTGCGAGCGTCACACTGGCGCAGGCCTGTCGCGCCACGACATAGTGTCGCAAGACCTGCCCCTCCCCCACCGGGATTTCCTGCCGGAAACGCTCGAAGAAAAGGTAATCTGCTACGCTGACAAGTTCTATAGCAAATCGAACCCACAAAAGGAAAAGACCCATGGACAAGCCGAAAAAAGTCTCGCCAAGTTCGGAGAAGAGGGTTTGGCTCGCTTCAAGGCATGGGAAAAGCTGTTTGAGGGATAGTTAAAATTAAGAAAAACATGCTATATTCCCTTATTAATGCGTAATTTTGCATTTTAATGGGAACATGCCTCCGGCGTTCGGGAAGGCCTGCCCCACTTTTCGACAAGGGATATTCTGCAGTTTCATGAGGACGAAATTTTTCATAGCACTCCTGCTCTTCGTCGTGGCATGTGCCATGGCCGACAGCTCCGTGTCCCAATTTTGGAAGCGCCGCAAGGCCGTCGCAGTTGACTCTGTCGGCACCACCGACTCCACTGCTGCAGCCAACGACACAACGAAGATGGACTCCCTGCAGCTGGCTATCTACCACCACAACAAAGCCATAGACGACTCCATCCGCCTCGACTCACTCAACAAGCAGAAAAAGAACGGCATCGACGCTCCCGTGACCTACGAGGCGCAAGACTCACTGGTCTATGATGCCGCCAGCAATACCGCCCACCTCTACGGTTCGTCAAACGTCGACTACGAGAACATGAACCTCAAGAGCGACAAGATTTACATGAGCCTCGACAGCAGTCTGGTCCACGCCACAGGCTCGCCCGACTCAACGGCCGAGGGCGGCATCAAGGGCAAGCCCATCTTCACCATGGGCCAGGACAGCTACGATACGGACACGATGGCCTTCAACTTCAAGACCAAGAAAGGTCTCGTACACAACGCCTACACCGAGCAGCAGGACGGATTCCTGACCAGCCAGATATCCAAGCGCAACGCCAATGGCGAGATCTACCTTGCCCATGGACGCTACACGACCTGCGACGCCGAGCATCCCGACTTCTACATCGCCCTCTCGCGCGCCAAGGTGCGCCCCGGAAAAGATGCCGTCTTCGGCCCCGCCTACCTGGTGGTGGCCGACGTGCCTCTGCCCCTTGCCATTCCATACGGCTTCTTCCCCTTCACGAAGAGCTACTCCAGCGGCTTCATCATGCCCACGTATGGCGACGAGAATAGCCGCGGGTTCTATCTGCGCGACGGCGGATACTATTTCGCCATCAGCGACAAGTGGGACCTCAAGCTCCTGGGCGAGATCTATACCAAGGGCTCATGGGGCATCTCTGCCGCCAGCAACTACCGCAAGCGCTACAAGTACAGCGGCTCTTTCTACTTCAGTTACCAGGATACAAAGACGGGCGACAAGGGCATGCCCGACTTTCAGGAGCAAGAGAGTTTCAAGATACAGTGGAGCCATCGGCAGGATTCGAAGGCCAACCCGTTCAGCACTCTGTCGGCCAGCGTCAACTTCGCCTCGACGAGTTATGAGCGCAACAACCTCACAAGCATGTACAATCCGCAGACGCTCACACAGTCAACCCGCACCTCTTCGGTCAGCTGGAGCACCACCTTCTCCAGTCTAGGCCTGTCGCTGAGCAGTTCGGCCAATCTCTCACAGAACATGCGCGACTCGTCCATTGCCATGACATTGCCCGACCTCAACATCAGCGTCAGCCGCTTCTACCCCTTCCGCCGCAAGCACGTGGTGGGCGACGAGCGCTGGTATGAGAAGATTTCGGTAAGTTACACAGGCCAACTAAGCAACTCCATCAGCACGAAGGAAGACAAGCTCATGCATTCCAATCTGATTAAAGACTGGCGCAACGGCATGCAGCACAGCATCCCCGTCAATGCCAACTTCGTCTTATTCAACTACCTGAACGTCACGCCATCGTTCAACTTCACGGACCGCATGTATACGAACAAGGTCAAGCGGTCATGGGACCAGGCCCGCCAAGAGGAAGTGGCCGACACGACTTACGGCTTCCACAACGTGTACAACTGGAGCCTGAGCCTCTCGGCCAGCACCAAACTCTATGGCATGTACACGGGCAGTCCCCGCATCTTCAAGAAGCATCCGTGGCAAATCCGCCATGTGTTCACGCCGCAGATCAGCTTCAGCTATGCACCCAACTTCGGTTCGGCACGCTACGGCTACTACGACACTTACCAGAAGACCGATGCCGATGGCAACGTCTCGCTCGTGGAATACTCGCCCTACGACAACTCCCTCTACGGTGTGCCGGGCAAGGGTCGCACGGGAAGCATCTCCTGGGACGTGAGCAACAACATCGAGATGAAGGTGAAGACCGACAAGGACAGCACGGGCTACAAGAAAATCAGTATCATCGACGAGCTGGGCGCCTCGATGTCATACAATATGGCGGCCGCCACCCATCGATGGAGCGACCTGTCGATGCGCCTTCGCCTGAAGTGGTGGAAAAGCTACACCTTCAACTTGAACGCCGTGTTTGCAACCTACGCCTACGAGCTCGACGACAACGGACATCCCTACGTGGGCAACCACACCGAATGGGGACGCGGACGCTTCGGACGTTTCCAGGGCATGTCGCAGAACTTCTCTTTCACGCTCAACCCCGAGCAACTGAAAAAGTGGTTTGGCGGTGACGACGACAAGGAGGACGAGGAAGACAACAAAGATGATGACGAAGGCCGCGACACCGACATAGAGAGCAATGTGGACGACGACATGGTCAAGGGCCAGCAACGTGCCAAACGCGGCGACAAAGGCGGCAAGGCGGAGACTGACGCCGACGGCTACATGACCTTCTCCATGCCCTGGTCGCTGACCGTAGGCTACGGCGTCACGATGCGCGAGGACACACGCGAGGCCAAGTTCAACAAGAAGACGATGCGCTATCCCTACCGTTTCACACAGACCCTAAATGTCAGCGGCAACCTCCGCATCAGCGAGGGATGGAACATCAGCTTCTCCAGCGGCTACGATTTCGAGAACAAGTCCATCAGCATGACTACCGCTTCGCTGCAGCGCGACCTCCACTGCTTCGGCATGAGCTGCTCGGTAGTGCTTGCCCCCTACACCAGCTACAATTTCTCTTTCCGCTGCAACGCTGCAACATTGACCGATGCGCTGAAGTATGACAAGCGCAGCGGCTACAGCAATGCCGTGCAGTGGTACTAACTGCCGGATTTTCTATCGGGACACGACTACCCAGAAAATTCATAGAGCACGTAAAAACAATGCAGCATTGTTTTTACGTGCTCTATGAATTATTTAGGCTTAGTTCTCTACATCTACATGTCCGTCTTGTCCATCCATCCGTCTATGGTGCCGGTCTTGCTTGAGAAGTTGACGCCTACGAGATGGACGGTGCGCTTGTCGGCAGCATACTCGCGGGCATAACCCTTGTCGGCTATCTGCTGCAGGGCCTCTTCCGCACTGCCGTCGCGTTTGAACTCGAAGATGTAGACGTGCGCCGGGGTCTCTATGGAGCAGTCCAACCGCCCTTGGCTCTGCTGCTTCTCGGCAAAGACGGTGTAGCCGCTTATCATGCGTGTGATGAGATAGAAGGTATACTGGAAGTGTTTCTCCTTTGCCCTGTCGTCGTCTTTCTCGCGCAACGAGTAGGGTATGCTGGCAAAGAACGAGGTGAAGAGGTCCTTCATCTGCGCCGTTTCTCCCCGCTTCAGAGCCGCCACCACCTGCAGCACCCATGCCGAGGTAAACTCCTGCGGCTTCAGGTAGTCGGATGCCACGAGCGTCACAAATCCGCGCCGCACCTCGTCGTTGGGTATGTCGAGCATGTAACTCTCCGTATCCATCTCATAGTCTTTTATGGTGAGATAGCCGCTCTGGTAAATCATCGGCAAAGGCAGTTCCTTGTTTGCCCGATAGTCAACAAACAGGTCGGTGGTGAAGAACTTGCCGGTCATCTCGTTCAGGTCCACCTTGTTGCCCTCCAACAGGCGGATAAGGTAGGTAGGCGAACCGGAGCGGAACCAGTAGTTGTCGAGTCGCATGTTAAAGAAGGCATTGAGAATGCTGAACGGATTGTAGATGTCCGTCATTCGCAAACTGAAATGGTATCCGTCATACTGCTTCTTCAGTTTCTGCTTCATCTCTTCTGCCGACACCTTATACTTCTTGGCCATCTCGCCAATCTGCACCTCCAGTTTGCCGAAAAGTTCGTCTTCGGTGATGCCGCAGATGGTCTCGTATCTTTCCGACATGCTGATGTCGCTTGGCTGGTTGAAGCCGCTGAACACCGTAATCTGCGAGAACTTCGTTACGCCCGTCAGGAAGACAAACTGCAAGTCGGCATCTGCCATCTTGAAGACGCTGTAGAAACCTTTCAGCACGCTGCGGTTGCGCTCCTCCAGCGTAATCTTCTCTCCCGACGGACTCGTGGTGTATCCCCCTACGCCCATCACGTCGAGCAACGGCTTGTCGTACTCGTCCACCAGTACCACCACACGTTTGCCGGTCTTCTTGTGCGCATTGGCAATGGCAGCCCTGAAGCGGTCGCCGAGCGACTCTGCCAAGTCGTCTTTTCCGTATTCTCGCTCAGCAGTAGCCACAAACGTCTCGAGGGTCTGCTCGAGCGTTCCGGGTATCTCAAACTGATTGCCGTTGAAATCCACGCGCAGCACGGGGTACTCAGCCCATTCGGTCTCCAGGCGTTCTATAGCAAGTCCCTTGAACAGGTCTTTCCGACCTCTGAAATAAGCATCAAGGGTAGACAACAGCAACGACTTTCCGAATCGGCGGGGCCGGCTCAGAAAGTAAATCTTTCCATTATGCACGAGGTCATAAACGAGGTCGGTCTTGTCGAAATAGAGATAACCGCCTTCTATGATTTGTTCGAATGTCTGTATGCCAATAGGATATTTCATGCCGTAAAGTTACGTCTTTTCGCCCACACCGCAAAATTTTGCGGTCGCCATTTACACATAAATGTCTTTGGACAACCTATGCCATGCCCTGAGCAAGCCCGTCTTGCATAGCCCCATCGAGCACCGAGAGCGTGTCGTGGTTCTTGTCAGGGTTTCCATATTCTTGGCATCAGTTGTCGGCCACAAGTTGCTCCACCGACTTGCGTTCGCCCACCACCCAGATGACGTCGCCCTGTTCGAAGCGGCGGGCAGGATCAATCATCGTCAGGTCGTGCTGGCCGTCTTCGAGTCCCACAAGCATGCAGTTGTAGTGGCTGCGAATGCCGCTGACCGAGAGCGACTGGCCGATGAAGGGGCACTTGGCCGAGAGAATCATCTTCTGCAGTTTCATCTCGCGGTCTTCGATGTGGGGGTCTTCTGGCACCGTCTCGGCCTTGAGCGACTGGCCGAATGCCTGTAGCTGCTCATCGTTGCCGATCACTTGCAACCTGTCTCCAGGAAAGACGATGGCATCGCCACCGGGGATGTTGATGCGCTGGCTTCCGCGCAACACGCTGCTGACATGGACACCGAAACGTGTACCAAACTGCAAGCTGGCCAACGTCTGTCCGGCCCACTCGGAGTCCTCGGGGATAGTGAAATCGCCTATGTGGATGTCGCGGTCAATGAGCTTCCCCTCGAACAGCGGGCGTCGCTTGCCGCTGACCTGCGCCGCAATGTCGCGCGAATGGAGGTTCTGCACAAAGCGCCGCTCCATGGTGATGCTTTGCCTCTTGAGTTTTCGGGAAAGCACCATCAGCACGATGGTCACCACGGCAAGGGTTATGACAATGGCGTTGGCGAAGCGGGCCAGATAGTTGCAGATGTAAAAGAGGATGGCCGCGGCTATGAAACCGCGCACCAGGATGGTAAAGATCAAGGGAAGACGGTTGAGCCGGCTCTCCGTCCACAGCGTGCGGAACTCCTCGCTGTGGTTGTTCTTCATGACCAGCGCACGCATAAACGGTGAGAGACACAACACCGTCAGCAGTCCCGTCACGCCATTGGCCCACCAGTGGGGCAACAGCTGGCGCACGAACTGCAGCACGAACGTGAGCATGATGGTGGTGACGGCCACACAGAGGATGGTGTAGACCAGCGTGTTGACGCCCATCTTCTTGAACAGCCGTTTCCACAGGCTCTGCTCGACGGTAGTGGCCTGATGGGACGCGCCCATGTGCTCCAGCCGGCGGTGCCACTTGCGCGGCAGCCTACGCTCCACGAGCCTGAACGCCGGCTCGGCAATCCTTATCATATAAGGTGTGAGGAAAGTCGTAATGACACTGACGGCCACGATGACCGGGTATATGAATTCGCTGATGACATGGAGCGACATGCCTAGAGAGGCAATGATGAACGCAAACTCGCCCACCTGCGCCATGGAGAAGCCGCAGCGCATGGCCGTGCACAAGGGCTGGCCGCTGAGCATGTAGCTGAGAGTGCCAAGCACGGCCTGCCCCAGCAGGATGGCCACGACCAGCACCACGATGGGCAGAGCGTAGGTGACCAGCACACCGGGATCTACCAGCATGCCCACCGACACGAAGAAGATGGCTCCGAAGAGGTTCTTCACCGGTTCCACCACGTGCTCAATGCGCTCCACCTCGACCGTCTCGGCCAGCACGCTGCCCATGACAAACGCGCCAAAGGCCGAGCTGAAGCCCACCGCCGTGGAGAACCATGCCATGGCACAGCAGAGGCCGAGCGACACAATGACCAGCGTCTCGTCGGTCATCAGCTTGCGCGTAGACCTGAGGAAGGTCGGCACGGCATAGAGCCCCACCACAAACCACAGCACGAGGAAGAAGCCGATGCGTACGAGCGAGCCTAACATCTGCCCTCCGTCGGGATTGCTGCCGCTGGCAATGGCCGACAACATCACCATCATCACGATGGCCAGGATATCCTCGAGGATGAGGACACTCATGACCAGCCGTGCAAACGACTGCTGCAAAAGCCCCATGTCGTCGAACGCCTTGTAGATGATGGTGGTGGACGACATGGCCACCATACCGCCGAGGAAGATGCAGTCCATGCGTGCCCAGCCGAAAGCGCTGCCCACACCCATGCCCAGCATGAGCATGCAGGAGACGATACAGACGGCTGCTATGACGGGCGCCATGCCCATCTTGAGGATCTTCTTGAACGAGAATTCGAGACCCAGCGCGAAGAGCAGGAACATCACGCCTATGTCGGCCCATGTCTGGATGTCGGTCTTGTCGACCACCGACATGGTGTAAGGCATGTGGGGCGACACCACGAAGCCGGCCACGATGTATCCCAGCACAAGCGGCTGCTTGAGCCGCTTGAAGAGCAGGGTCACTGCACCGGCTACCACCAGGATAAGAGCCAGGTCCTTGATGAGGTTGGGAAGTTCTGCCATGAGAAATGATTTTTTGATGGTGGATGGATGCCCGGCGGACGGCGCCGGCGGACGAAAGCAAAAAGGGGCACACCCGATGATGCGCCCCTCTTACACTATTATTGTTGCAGACACGGCAACGGCCATTAGTCGTTGTACGTGCCAGTGATTTCGCAAATCTTGGTGATGACCTTCACAGCCTTCTCCATCACCTGTATGGATACAAACTCGTAAGGTCCGTGGAAGTTGACTCCTCCAGCGAAGATATTGGGGCAAGGCAAGCCGCGGAAGGAGAGCTGCGCGCCGTCGGTGCCGCCCCGGATGGGCTCGACCTTGGGTGTCACGCCACTTTCCTGCATAGCCCTGAGCACGATATCGATGACATACATGTTGGGGTCTATCTTCTCCTTCATGTTGTAGTATTGGTCCTTCAGCTCCACCGTAACGGTGCCCTCGCCATACTTCTCGTTCATCTGCTTGGCGATATTCTCCATGAAGTCCTTGCGCTGCTCAAAGCGCTTGCGGTCGTGGTCGCGTATGATATAGCTGAGCTTGGCCTCCTCGCAGTGACTATTGATGCCGAGTAGATGGTAGAAGCCCTGGTATCCTTCCGTGGTCTCGGGGATGTCGGTCTCGGGGATGAGTGCATTGAACTCGCACGCCAACCGGGAGGCGTTGACCATCTTGTCCTTGGCATAGCCCGTGTGGACGCTTACACCTTTGATGGTGACCTTGGCGGCAGCAGCGTTGAAATTCTCGTATTCCAGGTCGCCGAGGTCGCCGCCGTCCATGGTGTAGGCCCACTGGCAACCGAACTTCTCCACATCAAAATGGTGGGCGCCCATGCCAATCTCCTCATCGGGGTTGAAAGCCACACGGATGTCGCCATGCTTGATCTCGCTGTGGTCGCGCAGATAGCACATGGCCTGCACAATCTCGGCGATGCCAGCCTTGTCGTCGGCGCCGAGCAGCGTGGTGCCGTCGGTCACGATGAGATCCTCGCCCTTGTGGGCCAGGAGTTCCGGAAACTTCTTGGGAGAAGATACGATGCCGGGCGAAAGCTCAATGTCGCCGCCGTCGTAGTCCTTCACCACACGCGCCTTGATATTGGCGCCGCTGGCGTCGAGGGCTGTATCGTAGTGGGAGATGAAGCCGATGGTGGGTACATTCTTTCCGGCGTTACCGGGCAACGTGGCATAGATGTAGCCCATGTCGTCCATCTCGACATCCTTGAGGCCCTCGTCTTCAAGTTCCTCCTTGAGGTATTTGGCAAAAATAAGTTGTTTCGGGGTACTGGGGACCGTGTCGGAGTCTTCAGCCGACTGGGTGTCAAACTTAGTGTAATTGATAAATCGTTCAGCGATGTCCATAATTGCTATGGTGTTGATATGGTGACTCCGGCGGGACTCAAACCCGCGACACTCAGAACCGGAATCTGATGCTCTATTCAACTGAGCTACGGAGCCATTGGTTTCCTTTCATTTGCAAAGGTAACAATTCTTTCAAACAAAACAAAGGTTTCGCGGGAAAAAATCATATTATTGATGCGGAAGGCAACGGTAATCGTCAACCGTTATTGCCGGATTCCAACACTTCCCGCATACAGACCATCCTGCCGTCGGGACAGACACAGATATTAAATTTCAGACGAAGAAGAAGAAAAAGACAAAATCTCTTTGTTTGTGTTACTTTTTGTTATACCTTTGCCAAACAATAATTTTAACACTATCATCTATGAAGAAGTTTTTGCTTACCATTGCCGTTGCGCTTGCCGCAACAGCATCCTACGCACAAAGTGCCGCAGGTACATTCTCGCTCATCCCGAAGGTGGGTGTCAACATCGCCAACCTGACAAATACCGGCGGCGACTCAAAAGTCCGTGTGGGCGTTGCAGCTGGCGCAGAAATCCAGTACATGTTCACCGACATGGTCGGCATCGAAGCTGGCGCCATCTATTCCCAGCAGGGCTGCAAAGGCAAGGATGAAAATCCCATCAAAACCTTGAAGCTTGACTATGTCAACATCCCCATCCTTGCCAACGTGTACGTGGCCAAGGGACTCGCAGTGAAACTCGGCATCCAGCCCGCTTTCAAAGTGAACAGCAAATTAACAGCCCAAGCCGGCAGTGCTGAAGCCAGCATGAAAGCCGATGACTTTGTCAACTCCTTCGACTTCTCCATCCCTGTAGGCGTAAGTTACGAGTACAGCAACTTCATCCTCGACGCACGCTACAACTGGGGGCTGACAAATTGGTATGACACTGACAAGATAAAAAGTGTCTTAGGTGAAGACGGGGAACCGGACGGCTCCAAGCACAGCGTGTTCCAGATAACGGTGGGCTACAAGTTTAACCTGTAAACACACTGCGAAGAAACAACTCCCGCCAAGACGCTCCGCAAGGCTCATCAGCCTGCGGATACGGATTATCCAAAAACAAGGGCAAAAGCGCATGTTGGTTTCCAGCCATTTACGCTTTTGCCCTTGCGCATTTCTCGCAACACAAAAGAGCCATACCAACCAAACCCTATCATGAGAAACATACTATTGACCATCTGCTGCCTACTGACGCTGGGCATGCACGCCAACCCGGTAGACGGCCTGCTGGAGCGCATCGACCGCGGTGCATCGCGCAAAATCAAGACCGAACTGGTGAAGCAAGACCGCGACTTCTTCGAGATTACCACCAAGGGCGGAAAGCCCTGCATCAAGGGCAACACCTGGGTGAACATCGCCTCGGGCCTCAACTGGTATCTGAAATACTACGCCGGCGTGCAGCTGACGTGGAACCAGATGAAGGCCACGCTGCCCGCCTCGCTGCCTCTGCCCGAGAAAGCCGAGCGCCGCGAAACCGACCTGAAGCTGCGCTACGACTTGAACTACTGCACCTTCTCCTACTCGATGGCCTTCTGGGACTGGGCACGCTGGCAAACCGAGATCGACTGGATGGCCCTCCATGGTGTCAACCTGCCACTGGCCGTGGTCGGCGAGGAGTGCGTGTGGCGCAACCTGCTGCTGCGCCTGGGATACACCAGCGACGAGGTGGGCAAGTTCATAGCCGGACCGGCCTTCATGGCCTGGTGGGAGATGAACAATCTCGAGGGATGGGGCGGTCCCCTGCCCGACACGTGGTATGTGCAACGCGAGAAACTGCAGAAGCAGATTCTCAAGCGCATGAAGGAATGGGGCATGGAGCCCGTGCTGCCCGGCTACAGCGGCATGCTGCCCAGCAACGCCCGCGAGAAACTCGGCGTGAACGTGGCCGACGGAGGCAGCTGGAACGGATATGTGCGCCCCACCTTCCTGCAGCCCACCGACAGCCGCTTCCACGAGATTGCCACACTCTACTATGAGGAACTGACCAAACTCTACGGCAAGGCCAACTACTACTCCATGGACCCCTTCCACGAGGGCGGCAACACCACCGGCGTGGACCTCGACGCCTCGGGCAAGAGCATCATGCGCGAGATGAAGGCCGTGAACCCCAAGGCCGTGTGGGTCATACAGGGATGGAACGAGAACCCGCGCGAGGCACTCATACACAACCTGCCGCAGGGCGACCTGCTCATCCTCGACCTCTTCTCGGAGTGCCGGCCCAAGTGGGGCATAGCCTCCATCTTCCAGAACGATGAGGGATACGGCAACCACCAGTGGCTGTTCTGCCTGCTCGAGAACTTCGGGGCCAACGTGGGCCTGCATGGGCGCATGGACCAACTGCTCAACAATTTCTACCAGACCAAGACCAACTCCAAGGCCGCTCACCTCAAGGGCATCGGCTTCACCATGGAGGGCTCGGAGAACAACCCCGTGATGTTCGAACTGATGAGCGAGCTGCCCTGGCGTCCCGAGAAGTTCGGCAAGGAGGAATGGCTCAAGGGCTATGTGCGTGCCCGCTACGGCACCGATGACCCGGCCCTGCAGCAGGCCTGGCAGATTCTGGGTGCCACCATCTACAACTGTCCCATGGGCAACAACCAGCAAGGCCCTCACGAGAGCATCTTCTGCGGCAGACCCTCGGCCAACAATTTCCAAGTGTCAAGCTGGTCGAAGATGTCCAACTACTATGACCCCGACGACATTCTGCGCGCCGCCACGCTCTTTGCCAGCGTGGCCGACAAATATCGCGGCAACAACAACTACGAGTATGACCTCGTCGACATCGTCAGGCAGGCCATGGCCGACCAGGGACGCGTGCAGTACGAGCAGGCGATGGCCGACTACAAGGCATTCCGGCCCAAGGCGTTTGCCACCGACAGCAAGCGGTTCCTCGACATGCTGCTCCTGCAAGACAGGTTGCTGGGCACACGCAGCGAGTTTCGCCTTGGCCACTGGACCACACAGGCACGAAGCCTGGGAACCACTGCAGCCGAGAAAGACCTCTACGAGTGGAACGCACGCGTACAGATCACCACGTGGGGCAACCGCTTCTGCGCGGATGAGGGCGGACTGCGCGACTATGCCCACAAGGAGTGGCAGGGACTGCTCCGCGACTTCTATTATATAAGGTGGAGCACCTACTTCCGCGAGCTCACCAAGCAGATGGAGGCCAAGCAGAAACCCGACATCGAGAAACTGGGGTCGGGCAAGTACAAGGGCATGTCGACCGACGAGCTCTTCAAGCTGGCCCTTGAGCAGGATGTCAGCATCGACTGGTATGCCATCGAGGAGCCATGGACGCTGCAGCACAACGACTACTCGGTACAGGCCGAAGGACAACCGGCCGACGTGGCACGCGAGGTAATCAGTTTTCTTAATCAATAAGCACCATGACCAGCAACCGTTCTGCAGCCACCACGCCACACGCTGGCGAGCCGAAGCCCCGGCGCCTGGTGAGCCTCGACATTCTGCGGGGCCTCACCGTGATGCTGATGATCTTTGTGAACAACGGCGCCGGGCCCGACATCTTTCCCCTGCTGCGCCACGCCAAGTGGAACGGGCTGACGCTGGCCGACCTGGTGTTCCCCTTCTTCCTCTTCATCATGGGCGTGGCCGCCTATCTCAGTCTGAAGAAGTTCGACTTCCGCTGGTCGGCGCTGCTCGTCAGGAAGATTGTGAAGCGCACCGTGCTGCTCTTCGCCATCGGCCTGGCCATCAACTGGTTTGACATGGCCTGCGGCGGACGCCCGTTCGACTTCGGACACCTGCGCATCATGGGTGTCATGCAGCGCATAGGACTCTGCTACGGCTTCACGGCCTTTCTGGCCCTGGCGCTGGCCTCGGCGGCCCGTGCCTGCCACAACAGGTGGACAATGCTCGCCGGCATGGTAGCGGTGAGCGCCATCATCATCGTTGCACACACCGCCATGCTGCTCCTATGCGGCGGCTACAACTATGATGCCGCCACCAACTATCTGGCACATATCGACCGGGGCATACTCGGTCTGACACACATCTACATCAAGTCGCCCGTCGACCCCGAAGGACTGGGGTCCACCCTGCCCGCAGCCTGCAACACGCTCCTGGGCTTCGCCATAGCCATGATGGCCTTTGGACGGCGGCGCACCGATGGCGCGCGCCACGCCTTGCGTGTGTTTGCCGATGGTGGCGGTGTGCTCCTCGTGGCCTTCGCGCTGACGTGCGGCTTTGTCAGCCTCAACAAGCGGGTGTGGAGCCCCAGTTACATCCTGGTGACCTGCGCCCTGGCAGCCATGCTGCAGGCGGCGCTCATCGCCGTGGTAGACATACACCCCTCCATACGCTCATGGAGGGTGTCGAAGGGGGCAGGACGGCTGGCGCTCGTCTTCGG